>CAYFVR010000224.1:2215-8018 GCA_964346545.1 uncultured Desulfobacterales bacterium
CCCCATCCCCCACCGCCGCCGAAGCCCGAAACCGCATGGAATCCCTCTCCGATCCGGAGACGGCCGAAATTCTCCAACGCTTTTTCAAAACCGGCCCGGGGGAATACGGCGAGGGCGACCGGTTCCGGGGCATTCGGGTCCCGGCCATCCGGAAGATCGCCAAGGAATTCCGGGAAATGCCCTTTTCCGAAATGGAAACGCTGCTGGAATCGGAATTCCACGAAGACCGAATGCTGGCGGTGATTTGGATGGTGGAACGGTTCCGCCGGGGCGAAGCCGAGGACCGGCAAGGAATTTTCGACCGCTACTTGGCCCGGTCGGACCGGATCAACAATTGGGACCTGGTGGACGTTTCGGCGGCGCCCATCGTGGGCGGATTTCTCTGGACCCGGACGGACCGCTCCGTTCTGGACCGCCTCGCCCGATCCGGCTGGATGTGGGACCGGCGCATCGCCATCGTCTCCACTTTCCATTTCATCGGGCGGGACCATTTCGACGACACCCTGCGGATCGCCGAAGCGCTGCTGACCGATCCCGAAGACCTGCTCCACAAGGCCACGGGCTGGATGTTGCGGGAAGTGGGAAAGCGGGACCTTGCGGCGCTGGAAACGTTCCTGGACCGTCACCTGCCACAGATGCCCCGCACCATGCTCCGCTACGCCATCGAGAAATTCCCCGAGAAGAAACGGAAAACGTATTTGCGGCGGTAGCCGTTGCCCGGTTTCCAACAATCTCCCCATCCACCGGTTCCCAAACCGCCGAGGCCCCCCATGCCCGAAACGCCCATTTCCTTCACCCCGGACTATCTGAACCGGCTCACCCGGCGGTTTTCCGGATTCCTGCTGTCCGCGGCGGGGCGACCCGTTCAGCGAAAAATCCGGGAGGCCGAGGCGGAAGCGCCGTTCCACCGGTGCGTGGAGGCCGGAATCTGGGCGGCGACGCGGGAGCTGAGCCGGGACGCCGGTGCGGAAAGGGAAGCCGCGCTGGCGGACATCCTTTCCGCCTTTCTGGCGGACGAACGAACCGGCCCCATCGTGGCGGAAGAGCTGGCCGAAATCCTGAACGGCCGTCCGCCGGACACCCGGGAGCTGACCCGTCGGCTGGCCCAGGTGGCGGAAAAGCCGGAAGCGCCGGCCGATCTCCCCCTCGCCGAGGCCGTCGCCGCGTTCGAAGCGGCCTTTCTGGCCGCCGTTCTCCGGGAACCGCCGCTGATCCCCATTCTCCGCCCAGACCAGTTGATGGATCGGTTGATGGCCCGCCCCGGCCTTCGGCGGGAATTGATCGATTCCTTGAATCAACTGGTGACCCTGCTGCGGGACGAAAATCTGCGCGTTTCCGGGATTCGGGCCGGAACCATCTACGCCCGCAACGTGGTGAGCGGGGATCAATTCATTTTCGGGGACAAGACGGAATCGGCCGCGACGGCCAAACGACTGCGCACCCGGTATCTGCGCGATCTGGCGACGGAAACCGCCCGATTGCCCTGGGGCCGATTCGCCCCGGAGAAGGGGGATGCCTCCGGAGGCCGCGAACGGCTCCGGCTCACCGACGTGTTCGTCCCGCTGGACGCCCTGCCGGTGGATGGAACCGGCGGCGAGGCGGAACTGCGCCGAACCCTGGCCAAAAGCGAGGAAGCCGACCGAATTCCGGCCCAGGAAGCCGTAAACCGATGGGATCGCCTGGTCCTGCTGGGCGATCCGGGCTCCGGAAAAACCAGCTTGGTCAATTTTCTGACCCATCATCTGGCCCGGGCGGAAGATCATGCTTCCACGGCGTCCTTGCCCGATCTGGAAGAGGCCGGACCCTGGTCCCACGGCCCGCTGTTTCCGGTTCGCGTGTTGCTCCGGGAATTCGGGGCCTGGATGGAAAAAACCGGAGACGAGGAACCGATCGCGGATGTGTTGATCGCCTTTCTGCGGGACCGGCTGTCTCGGCTGGGACTGGAACCGCTCTGGGCCGAACTCCACGCGGAGATTCAATCCCCCGAAACTCCGGTCTTTTTTCTGCTGGACGGATTGGACGAGGTCGGCGCGGATCGGCGGAGCGAGGTGGTTCGCCTCGTGGCGGATTTCGTGGATCGATATCCCCGCAACCGGTTCCTGGCCACCTGCCGGGTCTACGCCTACGCGGAGGCGGACCATCGCCTTCCGGGATTTCGCACGGCCGCGCTGGCCCCGTTCAGCCGAAGCCAGGTCAAGGCATTCATCGGGGCCTGGTTCGAAGAACTCACGCGGCGAAGCCCCCTGCGAAGGGACGATCTGACCGAGCGAGCGGAACGGCTGAAGGCGGCCGTCAAATCCGGCGCGCTTCGGGATCTCGCCCGGCGGCCCCTGCTGCTCACGGTGATGGCGCTGCTCCACACCGCCTACGGCCGCCTGCCCGAGGACCGGGTGGAATTGTACCAGTGGGCGGTGGACCTGCTGCTTCAGCGATGGAAGGGCGACGCCGACGGGGTGGTTGGTTTCATGGAGGCGCTCGGCCTGGGCCATCTGCCCAAAAGTTCCCTGGAAGCCGGGATTTTTCATGTGGCGTTCGAGGCCCACGGCGGAAACGGCGGAACGGACGGAATCGCCGAAATGAGCGAAGGGTCCTTGCTGATCCGCCTGCGGCCGTACCTGGGCGGCGACGTGAAGGCGGCCGAGTCCTTCATCCGCTTCATTCGGGAGCGCACCGGCCTGCTGATCCGCCACAAGCCCGACGCCTTCACCTTTCCCCACCGCACGTTTCAGGAGTTTCTGGCGGCCCGCCACCTGGTGGGTCGGCGGGATTTCCCGGCGGAGGCGGCCGATTTGGTGATTCGGGACATGGATCGCTGGCGGATGGTCTTCGTGCTGGCGGTCGGCCACGCCCGCCGGACCCACCAACTGGGCGGGGCGGTTTCGGCGGTCTCCAAACTTCTGCCGGAGGAACCGGGACCGGACGACCGGCCGAATCGCAAGGCGTTTCTCGTTGGGGAAATCGCGGCCGAGGCGGTTCTGGAAATCGGGCCCAGCGAAATGAATCGGGACCGGGAAGGGCCGGCCGTTCTGGGGCGGGTCCGCCGCCGGCTGCTGGCGGCGCTGACGGCCGACCTCCCGCTGTCGCCCCGGGAACGGGCCGACGCGGGAAGCCTTCTGGCGGCGGTGGGCGATCCCCGCTTCCGGCCCGATTTTTTGTTTTTGCCGGCGGACGACGATCTGGGCTTCCGCCGGGTTCCCGCCGGGCCTTTTTCCATGGGGGAAGGGGACGACGAACATCCGGAAACCCTGCCGCAGTTTTTCATCGGCCGGTTTCCGGCGACGGTTCACCAATTCGACGCTTTCCGCCGGGAGACGGGGCAAGGCGGAGCGGCGAATGGAGCGGGTTTTCTGAAAGATGGAAATCAACCGGCCGTCCGGGTTTCCTGGTACGAGGCGATGGAATACTGCCGGTGGCTGGAAGCCCGGCTGCGGGAATCGCCGGATCGGATTCCGGAAGCCATTCTTCGATCGTTGAATCATGGCGGCCGGGTTCGCCTTCCCACCGAAGCGGAGTGGGAACGGGCCGCCCGGGGAACCGACGACCGGGTCTTTCCCTGGGGAGACGCCCCCGATTCGAACCGGGCCAATTACGAGGATTCCGGCATCGGGGCGCCCAGCCCGGTGGGCGCGTTTCCCGGCGGGGAATCTCCCGAAGGCTGTCTGGACATGGCCGGAAACGTGGCGGAATGGACCGCCGACCGGTTTTCTCCGGTCCCCAACGGCGAGGCGGAATCGGAAGCCGCCCAGGAAGCGGCGGGAGAAACGGCGCGCGTGGTCCGGGGCGGCGCCTTTACCGATTCCGACTATTTCATTCGATGCGCCCACCGGGACGGCTTTCTTCCGGACCTCCGCTCCCGGGGCCATGGGTTTCGGGTTTGCATCGGCCCTTCTCCGGGAGATATATAATTAAGGTGTTCATCCGAACCGGCGACCAGGTGACACGCCAACCACCCAATGGGGAGGGCGCCCGTTAAAAAACCGGTCTTGCGCGGGCGGGATTCGGCCTTATTCTTGCCGAAACTACTGACCGCATCCAAGGCGTTTTAGGCGGTTCGCTTCCGCCGTCAACCCCCGGATGGCGGGGATGTATGGCCAAAAATAGCGGGTAGAAAATGCTTGACATGTTTGGGGCTTGCTGTTAGCAAGGCAAAACGGATTTGTGAGGTCAATCACAAAGGGAAAGGGAGGTGAACGAAGAATTACCAAGCAAATCCGAGGGTTACACCCGATGAAAATTATTAGGTTGCGTCAATCGATTTCCGTTAAGGAGGAAAAAAGATGAAAAAATTGGGCATGATGGCGCTGGCTGCGCTGCTGGTCGTTGCGTTTACCGTTCCGGCCTACGCTTTGGAGACCGAGTTCCGCGGGTACTGGCGTACGCGGTTCTTCACCAACCAGAACTTTACCGGTGAAGACGAGACCGAGGCACAAGATGTTTCCAAGGTGGACACGCGGACCCGCCTTCGTTTCACCACGATTTTCCACGAGAACCTGAAGTTCGTCAACCGGTTCGAGTTCGACGCGACTTGGGGTGATGATCCCTTGGGCGACATCGGCGCGGACGGCAAGGAATTGGAGATCAAGAACTCGTACGCGGATTTCAATCTCGGCCCCGTCAACGCGAAAGTCGGTATCCAGGGATTTCGGCTGGGCCGCGGTTTCATCATGGATAACGACGCGGCCGGTGCGGTGGTTACTTTCAAGGGTTCCAATTTCTCGATTCCGCTGATCTGGATCCGACCCACCGAGGGCAGCGAGCAGGGATTTATCGACGACAACGATCAGGACCTTGATTTTTATGCAATCGCGCCTTCCTTCAAGGCGGGCGGCGTCAACATTAATCCGTATGTTTTTTACGTTTATTCAGAAGATGCCAGCCGGTTCGCGGGCAACGAGGGCCTCGCCTCTCCCGCCGAGCAGGCGGTCCTGCCCAACACCGAGGAGTTGAACCTTTGGTATGTCGGCGCGGACCTCGATTTCAATTTCGATCCGGTTTCCTTCTGGTTGACGGGAATTTATCAGGGCGGTGACGCCGATCTCATCGGCGGCGGTTCCGTCGATTTCGAAGGTTATCTCGGCGCCGTCGGGGCCAGCGTCGGAATGGGCTTCGGCGACATTCACGCCGAGGCGTTCTACGCCTCCGGCGACGACAACAACGACGGCGACATCGAAACCTTTTTCGTTCCCGGAACGACGGAATCTTACTACTGGTCCGAAATCATGGGTTACGGCGTGTTCGACGATCAGGTGTCCAACAACGCCCCCGCCGACCAGATTTTCAATATTCTGGCCGCCAATGTGGGCTTTACCCTGAAGCCCATGGACAAGCTGAAGGTTGCCATGGATGTTTGGTACGCCCAGTTGGCCGAAGAAATCACCTTGGCCGACGGCAGCAAGGAAGACTACCTCGGAACCGAAGTTGACCTGAAGATCACCTACGAGTTGGTGGACAATCTGAACCTGGACGTGATCGGCGCCTACCTGTTCGCCGGCGACGCCACCACATTGGACAATGCCAACGACGCCGATCCCTACGAAGTGGGTGCCCGTCTGTCCCTCAGCTTCTAATCGGATCGATATCGCAGCAACAGCAAGTTAGTTGATTGTTCCAGCCGGAAGCGCCTCGTGCGCTTCCGGCTTTTTTATTTGTACCTCGTTGTGCCCACCGCAATCCGCGTAACCGAAACGAAGCCGGCGTAGCAGGCCTCCACGTCGCTGTCCGGCTCGAACGGCCGCTCGTGGATGCTGCCTTCGTACCGGAAGTGTTCGCCGTCCTCGAAAAAGCGGTACCGATGGGGCCGGGG
>CAYFVR010000225.1:0-6282 GCA_964346545.1 uncultured Desulfobacterales bacterium
CACGTCGGACAGGGTGACCGATTGGATGTGTTCCATGTCCGGCATTCCGAACCGGCGGTCGCCGCCGGCCAAAAACCGGCGCACCTCCAGCGCCACCGCCCCCTCCACCGAACGGCGCATGTTTTCGTACTCCTGGCTCATCCGTTCCAGCACCAGCGCGTGGGCGTCGGGCCGAAAGGCGGGGTCAACCAGTTGGGCGTGCAGCCGCTGGAAAAACAGTTCCAGCTCTTCCGGGGTGGTCTGGCCGCGGAAGAGGAAATCGCCCTCCCGCACCGAAAATCCCAGGCCGGTGGTTTTGCCGGCCATGGCCCGCTCCAGCTCGTCCCGGTTCAGACCGCCCAGGCCGCTTTCGTTGACCACGTTTTCGGCCACCTCGGCCAGGCCGGGGTTGTCCGCCGGCTCGGACGCCGCGCCGTTGCCGAACCGGAGGTTGGCGATGATTTCGTTGTCCGAGAAGTCGGTCGCCTTCACGTTGAGTCGCAGGCCGTTTTCAAAGTCCACCTGAACTACGCCCAAATCGTCCAGGTTCCGCCGTTTCGCGATGGCGCCGGTCTCTTGGGGCGGGTTCAGGTAGGGAAAGGCCACTTGCCGCTCTTTCTCGGGCGGCGCGACCGCCACCCGGCGGCTGCTTTCGTAGGCGGAAAGCAGGGCCGCTTCGGCGTCGCCGTCCGGCTGGATGTTGGCGTTGCCGGTCACCTGCACCAGCCGATGGTCGGCCGCCCAGGCGTCCTTGAAGGCGCGGTGCAGATCGTCGGCCGTGGCTTGTTCGATGACCGGGGCGAACTGGTCCCGTTCCGCCTCCGGGCTCATGAACACCCGGTCGTTGTTGACGTGGTTGACGATCTGGCGGGCGATCCGACCGCTTTCCCGGGTGCCGGCCTCGGCGGCGGCCCGTTCCAGCCGGGCCACGAAATCCTTTCGCGCCCGTTCCACCTCCGCCTCGGTGAAGCCGTGTTCCAAGGCCCGCCGCAGTTCCTGCTCCAGAATGGAAAGGGTTTTCTCCCAGCCGTCCGCCCCGGTTTCGGCGGCCACCACGGCGTAGCGGACGTAGCGGATGTAACGGCCGGAGGCGGCGGTGGCGTCGGTAAAGTCGACGTCGGGCCGACGGGCCAGCTTTTCCAGCCGGTTTCGCAGAATCTGGTCGGCCATGGACTTCAGCAGCATTTCCTTTTGAAAGGCGAAGGAATCGGGTTCCGGCTCGATCCGGTCCAGAATCTGGAGGGCCACCTGGGTGGTGCCGGATTCGGCCTCGTAATGGTGAAAGGTCTTGACCCCGTCATGATCCACCGGACCGGGATCGGGCTCGGGCCGGGCCGGGGCCCGGGCATCCAGGTCGCCGAACCGTTCGGCGATCAGTTCGGTCGCTTCGTCCGGATTGAAATCCCCCACCATCACCAGCACCAGCCGCTCCGGCCGGTACCAGGTGTCGTAGTAATCCTTGAGCAGAGGGCGATCGGCGGTTTTCAGCACCGGTTCCACGCCGATGGGCAGCCGTTGCGGAAAGCGGGCCTCGGGAAATTCAAAGTGGAACTCCTCGACGAAGGTTCGATATCCGGCGGAATCTCGCGCGAGTTTTTCGGCCAGAATGATGCCGCGCTCCCGGTCGATTTCCGCCTGGGCCATATGGGCGCCGGCGGCGTAGTCCCGAAACACCAGCAGGCCCCGGGCCAAATCTTCCCGTTCGCCCTCCGGCAGAAAAATGTCGTACACCGTATGGTAAAACCCGGTGCGGCCGTTCACGTCCGGCCCGAATTCCATGCCGATGCTTTGAAAATATTTCACCAGCTCCCCGGGCTCGAAATGGTCCGAGCCGTTGAAGACCATGTGTTCCACGAAATGGGCCAGGCCGCGCTGGTCGTCGGTTTCGTGGTAGGAACCGGCCTGAACGGCCAGATGCATGCTGACCCGGCTTTTCGGCGTGGCGTTGGGCATCAGCACGTAGCGGACGCCGTTGGGCAGTTGGCCGAACTGGAGGGCGGGGTCGGGCGGAAGATCGCTGCGCTCGTGGGGCCACGCGGGCGTTTCCGAAGCGGCTTTCCCGGCCGGTTCGGGCGTCGCGGCGCATCCGACGACCAGGGCCGTCAACAGAAACAAGAGAACAACAAGCGGGAAACGCCCGTTGAATCGACGAAAAATTTTCATGAATAGACTCCGATTTTGGTTGGAAATTCGGAAAACCGACCGACCAGGATGCCTCAGTTTTGGAGATGGAAAAGGAAGCGCGGGGGCCGTTTTCCTTTGGCATCGGTTCCCGATCGACGAATATTTTTTTGAATTTGGAGGAACATAAGGCAGGAGAGGAGGGGATGCAAAGCGAAGGGTTGCACCAACCGGAGCCGGAGGAAAAGGGAAGGGGAGTTCGAAACGCATTCCCCCGGTTTCACCGAAACGCCGGCAAAACCGGGGGATTTGACCTCAGAGAGTAATTTCGCCGGAAAGGGTCGCGCCGTCGGAAACGGTTCGCTGCTCGTCGGCGGGATTGACCACCTTGGCGTCGCCTTCCACCCGCACGTCCCGCCCGAATTTTACGTCGCCCTTCACCGTCAACGATTTTGCGGCCACCAGGGAAGGCACGCCTTCGGGGAAGCGGGCGTCGAACTGGTCCACCTTTTTAAAAAACCTGTCGTCCAGGGAGACGTCCAGCCAGTCGGTGGCCCGATCCGGGTTGAGGGCGAAGCCGGTTTCCTTGGAATAGATGAAATAATCGGAGCGGACCAACAGCAGATCGTTGCACTTTTTCACCGGGAAGAAGCGGGACCGGGGCACGCAAACGGCCGCGGCGCCTTCGAAGAGGGAGACGGCCGCGCCCATGGCGGTTTCCACCTGGTAGACCGGCGGGCTGGATTCGTCCCGAGGGTCCAAGTTCTTGGGATTGACGATCATGGGCAGGCGGACCTTTCCGCTTTCCTGGATCAACTGCTTCAGGTAGCCCAGATTCACCCAAAGGTTGTTGGTGTTGAAAAAGTGGTAGCGCTCGATGTCGCGGAAGGCGTCCAGCTCGTTTTCGGGGCATTGGGCCGATTCCCGCAGCACCAGCCGACCGTCGGGATACCGGGCCAGATGGCCGCCCTTCACGTCGGCCGGGGTCCGCTCGGCCACCTCCATCATGAACGGATAGCCGCCGTCGGCAAAATGGCCCAACAGGCTCAGGTCCAGCCGGGCGCCCAAATTGTCGGAATTGGAAATGAAGGCGTAGCGAACGCCCCGATCCAGCAGCTTGTCCAACATGCCGGAGGTCTCCAGGGCGGTGTATAGATCGCCGTGGCCCGGCGGATTCCATTCCAGCTCCGGATTTTCCGGCCATTCGGCGGGGCTCAGGTCCGACCGGAGAATTTTGGGGAACTTGTGCTGAAGGAAGGAGAGCGGCATCCGCTCCGATCCCATGGCCTCCAGCGCCGCCCGGGTTTCCTCGTGGGTGCTGAAGCTGTTCATCAAGGCCAGCGTCACGTCGAACCGGGATGCCTGTTCCACCAGGATGTGCAGAAAGGTGCGGCCGTCGCGGACTTCCAGCAGCGACTTGGGGTCGGTGAGCCCCATGCTGGTGCCCAGCCCGCCGTTGAGGATGATCCGGACAGCTTGGCCCAAAACCTTTCGACCGCTTTCGGAGAATTTGCCGAGGTCTTCCAGCCGGGGAACCGTGGCGGGGTCCGCCGGTTCGATTTCGGCGTCGGAAATCATCCCGGTTTCGCCGGTCACGACCTTTTTGTAGTAGTGGGCGAAGGTGTCGATGACGATGGGCGCCAAGCTCTCCCGCTTCATCTTTTCTTCAAAGGCCGCCAAGTGGCCCGTTTTTTCCGTGTCGCTCAAGGGGTCGCCTCCTCAGGTATCCGTCGTTCGATTGGCGCTTTCGGCCGGCTCGGGGGGTTCAAAATTTTGGAAGGCTATCATTGCCCGATGCCCGCAACCATGGGGTGAACCCCCCATTTTGGGGAACCCTTTTTCGTTGAGACCCGATTGGGGGGAAACGCCCGGTTCCCCAGAGGGAAATTGGGGAACCGGGGTGTTGGGGCGTCGGGATAGATGAAGCGGGAAAGGGCTACGGGACGGGATCGACCCGCCGCGACATCGGCGTTGGCGGTGGGGCGGCGGAAATTCGGGGTCTCCCGGCGCAGTCTGGCGTTTCCCCCGAGGATTCGGCGGTCAGACCGGCTCGATCCAGCCCAAAGGATCTTCGGCGCGGCCGTACTGAATGTCCGTGAGGGCGTCGTATAATTTCCGGGTCAGCGGTCCCACCTCGTTGTTGTTGATGGTGACCGTTTCATCGTTGTACTTGATGACGCCCACGGGAGAGATGACCGCGGCGGTGCCGGTGCCGAAAATTTCCACCCGCTTGCCGGATTTCTGGGCATCGATCACCTCGTCGATGGCGATGCGTCGCTCGGTGCAGGGGATGTCCCACTGGCGGGAAAGGGCGATGACCGAATCCCGGGTGACGCCCGGCAGGATGGAGCCGTTGAGCACCGGGGTGACCAGTTCGTCGTCGATGACGAAGAAGATGTTCATGGAGCCGACTTCCTCCACGTACCGCTGCTCCACGCCGTCGAGCCACAGCACCTGGGTGAAGCCTTCCTGAACCGCCCGCTCGCTGGCGTAGAGGCTGGCGGCGTAGTTGCCCGGCGTCTTGGCCTCGCCGATGCCGCCGCGCACCGCCCGCACGTGCCGTTTGGTCACCCAGATTTTGACCGGGTTGAAGCCTTCCGGATAGTAGGCGCCCACCGGCGAGAGAATGATGAAAAAGCGGTAGGTTTTGGAGGCCCGGACGCCCAGGTAGACGTCGGTGGCGATGATGGTGGGGCGGATGTACAGCGAGGTGCCCGGCGCGCCCGGAATCCAGTCTTTTTCCACTCGCAGCAGCTCCTTGAGACATTCCAGCGCGAAGTGCTCGTCCATTTCCGGAATGCAGAGCAGCCGGTTGGAGGCGTTCATGCGGTGAAAGTTTTCCTGGGGCCGGAAGAGCTGGATGTCGCCCTTGGGCGTGCGGTAGGCCTTGAGTCCTTCGAACACCGCCTGGCCGTAATGGAGCACCATGGTGGCGGGATCCATGTCGAAAATCCCGTACGGTTCGATCCGGGGATTGTGCCAGCCCTTGTCCACGGAATAGTCCATGTTGAACATGTGATCGGTGAACAGGGTGCCGAAGCCCAGTTTGTTTTCGTCGGGTTTGGGTTTCGGATTGTCCGTCCGATGAATGGTCGGCTCCATATCTCCTCCTCGCTTTGTTTGGATCGCATCCAGTTTGATCGCCCTTGGGCGCCACGCCGTTCAATTTGGGGCTCCAAATGATCGATGGAGCCTGATTGGTCAAGGGCGTATGCGATACGCCCCTACGAAAATTTGCATGGGTGAACGGTATTGACCTTGGGCGGAGTCGGGGTTCGGGTTCCTCTCCTCCGGCGTTTCCGGCGGGAATTCGGAGGACGCGCCGGTCTCGATGGATTCCGAAGTCCCCGTTCCGGCCGACTCCCCCGAATCGGCCGTTTCCCACAATTCCAGCCCGGTCTCCCCGTCGTAGCGGCGGGTCGGCGGCGGGCCGGTCAGCTCCCGGAGAACCAGTTCGGCCCAGATCGCCCGGGTATCGGAAAAGAGTTTCCCGCCCGTTACCCGGCCGTTGGCGTCGGCCAGCACGATGTGCGCGGCGGGAACGGGGTCGCCGTTCCGCGCCGACACGGTTCCCGAGCAGGCCACGACCTCGCGGGGTGAGTCTTCCGCGTGGGTGACGTAGACTTGTTGGCTCGGGTCGTAGGCGCCGATGGTAAACCGGGAAACGGACCCGGCGATCTGGAAGGTTGCGGCGAGGATGGCGCGTCGGCGGCAGAATTCCGCGACCTCGGCGAGCAGGTCCGCCGAGGCGATCCGCGCCAGAAAATGGCGTCCCGTTTCGAATTCCGCCGCCCACTCCGTCCCCATGGCCGCTCCATCCCTCGGTTTCCGAGTATTCCGGCGGATATAGCAGATTTATCACGTAAATCAAGCGGGAAATGTGGGGGGGGCTATGGTGGAGAAGACTTCTTGGGTGTTTGAGGAAAAGGGCGGGGTGACAAAATTGGAAATAATCCTTGCTTATCCGGAATCCCTGTAGTTTTTGATCGGGCAAGGAACTACAAGGATTCCGGATAAGCAAGGATAGGGCTTTCCGCTTCCTGCCGATACCGTCCGGGGGGGTAATCCCTGCTTATCCGAAATCCCTGTAGTTAACCAACACCCGTAAGGTACTTGAAATCCAGGTGAATCGCGTTGAAATTGATGATCAAGCCCCGCTTGAGATGGAAGTGGCGGATGTAA
>CAYFVR010000225.1:6382-7995 GCA_964346545.1 uncultured Desulfobacterales bacterium
TCTGTTGCAAATAGCCCGGTCCCAGGGTGACGAGTATCCGGTTGGCCATGAGGAGCAAATCCTTGATGTCTTCCTTTTCGTTAATCCGGATTTTCTCAAAATCGAATTGGTCGATGAGCGCCTTTTTCCGGTCTGTTTTGTTGGGGTAGGTGGCGTGTTCCACGGACGCCCCGCCAAAGTTGGCGAGAATGCCGAGCGGCTTGCCGAATCCTTTGAGATAGGAGATCAGTTGAGCACGGTGCAAAGGAAGAAGCCGGGGAACCGCCTTCAGTTCGACGATTACGGTATCTTCGACCAAAAGGTCCGTTCGGTAGTGGCCAACCTTTTGGTCAAAATAGGCCACTTCGAATTCCTTTTGCCGCTGGACAGAAAGCCCCTGTGACGTCAGTTCGGATTCCAGAGCCTTTTCATAAACGTCCTCGCTCCAGATGTTGCCGAGGGCGTTGTGGACGTTGAAAAGGCAGCCGTTAATGGCGTAGGTGAGGTTTTTGTGCATATTTGGGAATAACTACAAGGATTTCCCATAAGCAAGGATTTTTTTCCGGCGGCCGGAAGCAATTAATCGACAAGCCCGGCCAGCCATCCTTGCTTATAAGAAATCCTTGCAGGGAAAGGATGAAACTACAAGGATTCAGGATAATCAGGGATTTTTTCGGTCGTGTTGGAAGGCCGGAGATCGCCAACCACGCTGTTAATCCTTGCTTATCAAAAATCCTTGTAGATGACAGAACCCTACTCGGTGTCACCCGCCCCCCGTCGCAATCATCACCGTCCCGATCACCATCAACACCGCCCCGCTGAACCGGAAGGCCAGGTTTTGCTCCCGGAAGAGGAATTTGCCGTAGGCGACGCTGAAGACGATGGAGAGTCGCTTCACCGCGATCATGTAGGCGGCCTGGGTCAGCGAAATGGCCCAGCCGTGGCAGACGGCGTGCAGGAAGAAGAGAAACCCCGCGATGCCGCCCCGCAACGGCTCGCGAACCAGGTCGGCGGGACGGACTTTTCGGGCGGCGATCAGCAGCAGCAACATGCCGCCGTTGAAGGCCACGAAAAAGGAGAGGGTGAAGAACATGGGCGAAGATGCCAGAATGGCCCGTTTCCCGATGACCGAGGCGAAGCTGTAGATGAACGCGACGATGAGCATGGTCCAGGAGCCGGTCTCCCGAAAGACGGCCCGGATGGGTTCCAGCAGGTGGAATCTCCGGGGATCCACGTTCAGCGTGTATCCCCCGGCGCAGATGACCAGAATCCCCGCCGCGCCTTGGGCGCTGGGAATTTCGCCCAGAAACAGATAGCCGGTCAGCATCATGAAGACCGGGGTGAAGGCCAGATAGGGAACCGTCAGCGAAAGCGGGGACAACCGAATGGCCCGCATGTAAAGTGGAATCGCCACGGCGTTCAACGGGAAGCTGGCCAGAAACGACCAGCCGAAATCCGGCCCGATGGGCGGAACCGGAATGAACGCCAACACCAGACACAGCGGCGGCAGGCTGTAGAAAAACTGGACGCCCGCCATCCCGAACGGGCCGTACCCGGAAAAATGGCGCTTGACCCAGGCGTCCTGCGTGGCGACGGCCAGGGCGGTGGCGAGGCTGAGGAGGAGCCAGAGCATG
>CAYFVR010000226.1:0-7985 GCA_964346545.1 uncultured Desulfobacterales bacterium
TGTTGGGTTACGCTTCGCCAACCCAACCTACCTCTCTGCAACCTCAAGGGCGCCCCTACGCAACCCCGGCTACATCTCCGGAACCGCAGGGGCATCCCAACCGCCCCTTAAATCCCGTACCGGCGGATGATGTCGGTGATCTTCTCTTCGTTCATCTTTTCCACGATGAGCATCTTTTTGTGCTTGGCCTTGTGGATTTTTTCGCTCAGGGCCTCCAGGTCGGCCGGCTTTTCCACGAAATCCATGGCCCCGTGCTTGATGGCCTCCACCGCCTTTTCCACGTTGCCGTGACCGGTGAGAAGGATGACCTGAATTTCCGGCCGCTTCTCCTTGATCTGCTTCAGGGCCTCCAGCCCGTCCATGCCGGGCATTTTGAGGTCCAGAATGACCGCGTCGTACATGTCTTCGCCCAGCCGTTTCAGGGCGGCGTCGGCGGAATCCGAGGTGGTGACTTCCATTCCGCGGCCTTCCAGCCGTTCCTGCATGACTTCCAGAAAATCCTGTTCGTCGTCGACCAGCAATACTTTTTCAGCCATGGTATGCTCCCTTCCTGGGAAAATATTCTCGTCAGGCGGCCGATGCGCCGATCGCCGCGTTGAAATCGGCCCGTTTTTTGGGCAGTGAGAGGGTAAGCGGACTTCCCGCCTCGGCCGGAACCGTCGCTTCCGCGCCGAGGGCCGCCAGGAGCGAGGCGGTCGGGTCCCTTTCCAGCAATTCTCGCCAAGTTTCCGGGGCCGCGTCGGCGTGCAGCAACACGCGAACCGATTCCGGCCCCGCCTCGGTGCGGATGGCGATCTCGGTCTCCCGCAGCCCGGCCGCCATCAGGCCGTCCAGGCAGCTCCAGATCAGGTTCATGAGCAAAAACGGCGAGGTTTCGGCACGAGCGGGCCCCTCCGGCGGGGGGGCGTCGAGGGCGATGTTCCGGCTTCGGGCCAGCCGCCGGGCCAGGGCTGCGGACAGCAGGGGAATTTCCGCCACGTCGGCGTCCAGCCAGAGGGCGTCCGCGCTGTGGGCGAACCGGTTCATGGTCCGGATGATGTCGTCGGCCATGGAAATCTGGGTTTTGACGTTTTTCGCCAGCCGCTTCAGCCGATCCGGGTCCAGCGGCCTCCCTCGCTCCGCCATGCCCAGAAAGTCCTCCAGCAGGCCGGCCTGTTCGTTGATGACGGCCATGCGGTTTTTGATTTCGTGGGAGACCGAGGCGGTCATCTCCCCGAAAAACCGCAGGCCGATGTGGATGGGCAATTGCGTGGTCATGGGGCGCCTCCCGTTCAGCCGTTGGATCGCACTTCCTGGATTTTGGCCAGCAGATATTCAAAGGGAATCGGCTTGAGCAGATAGCAGTCTTCGCCGGCTTCCCGGGTCGCCTCCCGGAACGATTGTTCGCAGCCGTGGCCGGTGAGGAAGATGAACCGGGTTTCCGGGCAGCTTTTCTGGATGGCCTTTTTCAAGTCGAGTCCGTTGATTCGGGGCATTTTCATGTCCAGCACGGCGATGTCGTAGCATTCGGTTTGCGCCCGGCCGATGGCGTCCTCCGGGGACGCGGACCAGTCCACGTCGATTCCGCGCATTTCCAGCCGCTCCGCAAGGGTGCTGACAAAATCCATTTCATCGTCGACCAGCAGCAATCTCATCGTTGGTCCCGCCTTTTCGGTGTTGAGGAAAACCCGTATTCTTCGCCGGTTCCGGGTTTGCATTCCCGGTTTTTTTCCGTTTTCCCCCGTGTTTTTTCGGCTGGTTTCGCGCCAGGCCCTTCCACAGTTTCGGCTTCATCCGCCGGAGGCGTGAGACGCATGGGAAGGGTGATGGTGAAGGTGGTGCCCACGTCCACTTCGCTTTCCACGGAGATGGTTCCGCCCATGTCGGTGATCAGCCCGTAGGTGATGGAGAGCCCCAGGCCCGTGCCGCCCTTCCCGATTTTCGTGGAGAAAAAGGGCTCGAAGACCCGGTCCAGGTTTTCCGGCGGGATGCCCTCTCCGTCGTCGGAAATTCGGACTTCCAGGGTCTCTTCATCCTTGCGTTCGGCCGCGATGCCGATCTTGCCGCCCTCCGCCACCGTGCCGAAGGCGTTGGTGATCAGATTCAGAAAGACCTCCTGGAGCTGGCCCGGATCGCCCGGAAAGACCGGCACATCTTCGGACACGTCCACGGCGATCTCGATGGAGCGGTAATCCGCCTCCTTGCCCATGAAGCCCAGCACCTCTTGGATCAGATTTTCCAGGTGGATGGGCGTGTTTTTCATCTCGTTGTGCCGGGCGAAGTTGAGCATCCGCCGGGTGATGCCGGCGCACCGCTGCACCGAGGAGAGAATGGTGTCGATGATGCCGGTCAGCTTGGGGTCCCGGTTGTACTTTTCCTGAAAGGTCAGCATGTCCTTGATCAGCCCGGCCTTTTCGCTGATGATGGCCAGCGGATTGTTGATTTCGTGGGCCACGCCCGCCGACAGTCGGCCCAGGGAGGCCATTTTGTTGGAATACTCCAGGTTGTGAATCACGGCCAGCCGCCGCTGGTCCGCCAGATAGATTTGGTTGACCAGAAAAGTGATGCCCCCCAGAATCACCACCACGATGGTGACCATCGAAAACAGCAGGAATCCGGTCAGTTCGGCCCATCCTTCGTGCCAGGGCTTGGTGATCAGGTTTTTGTACTTGGTGATCAGCAGGATGAAGGGCGTTTCTGGAATGTAGGCGTAGGCGATGATGAACTCCTGGTCCTCCTGGGTCTCGATCTCCTGCACTTCGCTGTGGGCGCTGTACTCCGGCACCGGCAAATCCACCGGTTCCAGCACCTCGCCGTGGTACCGGGACGGAGACTGGAGAGTCCCTTCCCGGTTGATCAGAAATGCCTCGCCGTGGCCCTCCATTTCCATGCCGGAGAGCAGATAGTTGAACCGGTCGGTGTCCAGGGTGGCCCGCAACACGTAAAAGCCGCCGTCGGGCCGGTCGTGGCGGACCGCCAGCACCAGGTGGGGAATGTTCCGATACCCCTTGAACACGTCGCTGATGTAGATGCCCTGGTTGGACACCTCTTGAAACCAGTTGGCGCCCCGGTAATTTTTGCCGGTCAGCTCGAAGGGACCCACGTAGGCGATCTGTTGGCCGAAACCGTCGATGACGCCCAGATCCACGAAGCCGCCGAACCCTTTCTTGAGGTTTTCCAGTAGCGCGGAAAGATGCCCGGGATCGATGAGCCGGTCGTAGGGATCGTTGAGCACCAGGAATTCCAGGGCCGCCCGACGTTCTTCCAGAAAAAACGAAACGCTACGGCGCATGTTGGAGATCAGCCGCTTGGTCCGCAGATGGGTTTCCGAGCGCATGGCCTCCCGGGAGACATGGAAGTCGATATAGGCCAGCACCAGCAGCGGGATCAGGGTCACGGCCATGGTGGTCAGCACCGTCATCTTCCACATTTTGCGGAAGTTGAACATGGACTTGTGGCCGTTTGAGCCGGGCTCCAAATGGTCCCAAAATTTCGGTTTCAGATTGGAAAGCAGCGACATGGCGTTTCCTCTTCCGAACAGAGTGCGGATTCCGGCCGATTATTGGACGGCCCGGCTCTCCTGGATTTTGGCGTTGGCGGCCCGCAGGGTTTCGGTGAGCTGGTTGATGTCCACCGGCTTCTGAAGATAGGCGAAGGCGCCCAGGTCCATGCAGGTCTTTCGGTCGTCCTCGGAGCCGTGGCCGGTGAGGATGACCACCTCCACCTCGGGCCGGGTCTCCTTGACCTTGCGCAGCACCTCGATGCCGTCGATGCCGGGCATTTTGAGGTCCAGCAGCATCACCTCGGGCTCGTCCTCCCGCAGAATGTCCAGGGCCGATTCGCCGTCGTAGGCCACCGCCGAATTCATCTCCCGCATCATCAGCCGCTCGGAGAGCGTGTGGACGAATTCCCGCTCGTCGTCCACCAGCAGCAGTTTGGGCATTTCGAAATCGTATTTCCGGTAGATGTCGGCCTTGTGAAAGCCCTTCCCGATGCGCGTGTCCACGGATGTCACCCCTTCCACCCCTTCGGCGATGGACTTGAGTTCGTCCTCCAGCCGGTTGAGCATGAGCACGTTTTTGTGAATGGTGATGGTCACCGCGCCGTTCCGGGCGGTCACCTCCACGTTGTGGCCCTCCTTGGACACGGCCACCCCGACCCGGGCGGCCAGCACGAAATCCTCCGCCGCCTTTCGGGAGGCGTCGGTGGGACGGATCACCTCGTTGCGCAGGTTTTCCTCGATTTCGGACAAAATTTCATCTTTGCTCATTTTATCCGTCGGCGCCACGATGTCGTAGAGGGACGGCGCCCAGGGGTCACGGGATTTGTGGATCGCCTCCACCCAGGCCACCCGGTCCTCGTCCGCCTTGCGGATGCGGGCGTTGGCGTCCTTCTCCGACAGTCCTTCCTCCACGCCGGCCACGGAGACGCGGAAGGCGTAATCGGCCGCCATGCAGACCCGCAGCACATGGGAGATGGTGGAGGGGATCAGGTGGCCGCAGAGGCCGTCCACGATCAGCTCTTCCCGGGAGAGGGTTTCGGCCATGGCCATCCGCAGCCAGGCGGTGGCCCGCTCTTTTTCGTGGGTGAATTTGTTGAAGACCGAGGTTTTGGCGGAAAGCGCCGAGGCCACTTTGTCTTCGTCCATGCCGGAAAGTCCGGCCGCCTTGGCCACGATATCTTCGTCCGTCAGCCGCCGGTAGCCGGTCCGTTCGGCCAGCTCCGCGACGATCGGTTCTTTTTTGCAAAATACGCTGCTGAAGATGGTTACCACGGACATGGTCGTCTCCTTAATTTCCCAGATCGTAAGTCAGTCGGCAGACCGTCGTGAGCGGACAGTCGGTTTCCGCGCCGCCCAGGTGGGCGTCTCCATGCACCTCGCAGATGGCCCGCTCCATGGTCGGAAAAATGTGGTCCGTTCCAATTTTTTCCAGCAGGTGGGTCCGTTTCAGCAGGGCCATGACCGACTCGTTGACCCCGCTGAGCGAGATGTCCACCCCCGCGCTGCGAACCTGGTCGATGAGCAGCGACAGGCTTTCCTCGCCGGATGCGTCCATGTCGCTGATGCCGTTGGCGGCGATGACGATGTGGCGCAGGTCTTTTTTCTTGAGCAGCCGGTCGTTGATTTCGTCCTCCAGGTAGCTGGCGTTGGCGAAAAACAGCGGGCCGTCAAAGCGGATGAGGTCCACGTGGCGGCATTCGGCCAGTTCGTGCTCCATGGAGCTGCGCAGGGCCTGGTCCTCCGTCCGGGAAAGGGAAACCACGGTGGGCCGCATGCTTTTGTACAGAAAAACCCCTAGGGAGAGCACGACGCCGACCATGATGCCCTTGTCCAAATGGGGCGCGAATGCCAGGGTGCAGACGAAGGTGATGATGGAGATGGCGCCGTCGTACCATTGGGCGCGCCAAGCGTGGATGAAGCCCGACGCGTTGACCAGTCCGATGACCGCCATCATGATCACCGCCGCCAGCACCGCCTGTGGCAGATGGTACAACAAGGGCGTGAAAAACAACAGGACGATCACCACCGCCAGCGAGGTGAAGACGCTGGACAGCCCGGTGACCGCGCCGGCCTGAAGGTTGACCGCCGACCGGGAAAAGGAGCCCGAGATGGGATAGCTTTTTCCCATGGAACCCAGGATGTTGGCGAGGCCCTGGCCCACCAGCTCCTGGTTGGGGTCCAGCCGCTGGCCGGTTTTGGCGGCCATGGCCTTGGCGATGGAGATGGCTTCCATGAAGCCCAGCAGGGAGATGATGATGGCGTAGGGCAGCAGCTGCAGAAACACTTTGAGGTTGAGATCGGGAACGGTGAAGCTGGGCAGCCCCTTGGGAATGGCGCCCACCACGTCGCCGCCGCCCACCATTCGCAGCGAGGCGGTGTCCAAGGGATTGTTTTTTACCGAAAGCCGCCAGGTTCGTCCCTCGTAGTCCCGCTCCGGATCTTTGGGAAAAAAGAGAAGATCGCCGTTGGGACCTTCCTCTGCGTAAAACAGGGTTTTTCGCAGTTCGGCCCGCTGCAGATGGGCTTCGTGCTTGATTTGGTCGATGCGAGTGTTGATGACTGCGAGATCATGCTCCGCGTCCAGCACGGCGAAACGGTCGTTGCTTTGTTTGGCCGCGTCCAGCGCCTGGTTGATTTCGGTTCGTTGTTCGGCCAGCGCGGGAATGGCGGAGGCGGATGCGTTGAAATCTCCGATCAGCGACCGAACGTCCGGAGATTGAATTTGGGTGAGGTTTGCGGTTTCATCGTGCTGAAACCCGATGGTCCAGGAAAGGACGGTGGTGACCGCGACCGCCACGAGCACGTTGGGAATTTTGGGTGAAATCCGCCGCAGGCCGTACATGATGCCGAAGGCCAGTGCGCCCATAAAAAGGGTCGTCCAGTGGGTGTGGTGGGTCGCCGATTCCAACACCCGCAGGATGGTTTCGTAATGGTGGGACGCCTTGTCCACATGGACCCCGAAGAGCTTGGAAAGCTGGGAGGTGGCGATGATGATGGCGGCGGCGTTGGTGAAGCCGTTGACCACCGGGTGGGAGAGGAAGTTCACCACCAGCCCCAAGCGCAGCAGGCCGAGGCCAAGCTGGAAAATCCCCACGCTTAGCGCCAGCACCACGGCGTAGGCGATGTAGCCCTCGCTGCCGGCCGCCGCCAGCGGCTCCAGCGAGGCCGAGGTCATCAGCGAGACCACGGCCACGGGTCCCGTCGCAAGCTGTCGGCTGGAGCCGAACAGCGCGGCGACCATGGGCGGCAAAAACGACGCGTACAACCCGTAGTAGGGCGGCAGCCCGGCCAGCTGGGCATAGGCCATGGACTGCGGAATCAGGACCAGGGCCACCGTAAGGCCCGAGATGGCGTCGATCCTGAAACTTTCCAGGTTGTACTGCTTGAACCAGGCCAGAAATGGAAAGAATCGGGTGAACATGAAAAGGCTCCAGTTAACGTTTTTGGTTTTCCGTTATCAACAATGTCCGGCACGAGGCCAGGAGTTCCTGGTACAAACTCCCGACATCGTAGAGTTCATGATTTTTCAGCCAGATCAGGCCGTTGACCATGGAAAAAAGGATCAGCGCCGTTTTCCGCGTCGGGGTTTCCTTGATGGAGCCGTCCTGGATGCCCCGAATGATGGCGCCTTCGAACAGGTCCAGCAGGCTGTTGTAAATCGACTCCAGGGATTTGCGGCACTGCCCGTTCACCCGGGCCAGCTCGTAGGGATAGTGACGGTGCAGCAGCAGGAACCAGTCCTCCCGATGCCCGGCCAGGTAGAGGAAAAAGGCGATCACCGCCTCCATCATTTCCAGCCCGTTTTCGAACTCCCGTCCGGCGATGTAATCCTGGAATTCACGGAGAATGCCCTGTTCCACGTTTTCCAGGGTGGCCAGGAAGAGGTCGGTTTTGGTTTTGAAGTGGTAAAAAATGGTCCCCTCGGCCACCTCGGTCATCTGGGCCAGATCGGCCATGGCGGTCTCGTTGAACCCTTTTTCGGCAAACAGAATCGTGGCGGTTCTCAGAATGGCCTGTTTTTTCTTGGACACGGCGGTCGTTCCTCGCTCGAAATTTAAACTGAGTGCTCACTATAAAAACTACCTATTGGTTCCCGAGAAATTTGTCAAGCAAAAATTTGAGGTGGGCACTCAGTTAAAAAGGGGATAGACGTGAGAACGGGACAGGTTGGCGTGGATTTCCAATGGATTCGGCGCATTGAATCGAAAAGCGAGTGCGGTTGTCGGTCTGGATGTTTTTGGGAAAATGGGGGGCGAAGGTTCAAAAGTTCGGAGTCCCGCCTTCAGGCGGCGCGGGAGGATCAATCGAAGCGTGGGGATATATGGAACGAGGGGAATCCAAAAAAGGCGGGGCCGGCACCGATTTGTTGCTGAATGATTCGTAATTTCGGATGGATTTCATTTTTTGGTTTGCCTTTTTTCCGGAGGTTCCATTCAACGCCGCCCCAGAACCGCCGTCCGCCACCGAACCCCGCGCCGGTCCATCTGATCCGCGTTCGGTTCCG
>CAYFVR010000227.1:0-7976 GCA_964346545.1 uncultured Desulfobacterales bacterium
CCATCACCCACCTCTCCCTCGCCTTCGACACCTGGCAAGGCCCGGCCCATGTTCTTTCCGACGTTGGGCTGGCGGTTCGAAAGGGGGAGATTCTCGGGCTGGTGGGCGAGTCGGGCTGCGGGAAGTCGGTGACGGCGCGGGCGGTGATGCGGATCATTCCGCAACCGCCGGGGAGAATCGGGGGCGGGGAAATCCGGTTCGACGGGATCGACCTGCTCTCCCTTTCCGAGCGGGAGATGCGCCGGGTGCGAGGCCAACGGATCGCCATGATCTTCCAGGAGCCCATGACCAGTCTCAATCCGGTTTTCACCGTCGGCGATCAGATGGGCGAGGTTCTCCGCGTCCATCTGGGGCTTTCCCGCGCCGCCGCTCGGGATGCCTGCGCCGACATGCTTCGGCAAGTCCGCCTCCCCGATCCGGAGGAGGCGCTGAAAAAATATCCCCACGAACTCTCCGGCGGAATGCGGCAGCGGGTGATGATCGCCACTGCCCTTTCCCGCAATCCGGACCTGCTCATCGCCGACGAGCCCACCACGGCCCTGGACGTCACGGTGCAGGGCCAAGTTTTGGCCATCCTGCGGGAGATGGTCCGGGAACGGGGCACTTCGGTGCTGTTCATCACCCACGACATGGGCGTGGTGGCCCAGCTCTGCGACCGGGTCTGCGTGATGTACGCCGGCGCCGTCGCCGAGTCCGCGCCGATCCGGGAACTCTTCGCCCGCCCCGCTCATCCCTACACCCGGGGGCTCATCGAGGCCATTCCTTCGGTGACCGACCGCTCCGAAGCCCTCTCCGCCATTCCGGGAACCGTTCCCGACCTGGTCGATCCGCCGCCGGGCTGTCGGTTTCATCCCCGCTGTCCACGCCGATTTGCCCCTTGCGACCAGGAAGTTCCGCCGCTTTTTGAAGTGGGGCCGGACCATTTCGCCGCCTGCCATCTCCACGGCGCGGAGGGAGGGGCATGAGCGCGCTGGTCCGGGTTCGCGATCTGGTCAAACATTTTCCCGTGGGCGGCGGATTCCTCGGCCGATCCACCCGGTTTCTCCAGGCGGTGGGCGGCGTGGACCTGGCGGTTGCCGCCGGGGAAACCCTGGGACTGGTGGGGGAATCGGGCTCCGGGAAATCCACCGTCGGCAACCTGATTTTGCGGCTGCTGGAACCCACCGAGGGCCGGATCGAATTCGACGGGATCGACATCACCCAACTGGACAACCGACGGCTCCGCCCCTTTCGCCGGCGGGCGCAGATGGTCTTTCAGGATCCTCAATCGGCCCTGGACCCCCGGATGACGGTTCGCAGAATCGTCGGCTATCCGCTGAAAATCCACGGAATCGCCCGGGGGAAGGCTCTGGAGGCGCGGGTCGGCGAGGCCCTGGCGGAAGTCGGCCTGGGACCGGAACACATGGGCCGCTATCCCCACGAATTTTCCGGGGGCCAGCGGCAGCGGATCGGGATCGCCCGGGCCTTGGCGACCGGTCCCGACTTTATCGTCTTCGACGAGCCCACCTCGGCGCTGGACGTCTCGGTCCAGGCCCAAATCCTGAATTTGGTGGGCGAACTCCAGCGGCGGCACGGCTACGGCTACCTGTTCATCTCTCACGATTTGGCCGTCGTGCGCCACTTAAGTCACCGGGTGGCGGTGATGTATTTGGGCCGAATTGTGGAAACCGCGCCCACCGAAACGCTCTTCTCCGACCCCCGCCATCCCTACACCCGGGTCCTGCTGGCGGCGGCGCCCCGGCCCGATCCGTCCGTCCACCAGGAGCTTGCGGTGGTGGCCGGGGACGCCCCCAGTCCCGTGGACCGACCGCCCGGCTGTCCCTTTCACCCCCGCTGTCCGGAGGTGATGGACCGCTGCCGTTCCGATTTTCCTCCCAATGTGGAAATCGCTCCCGATCACCGGGTGGAATGCCATCTGTACCGATAACGGGAGCCCAGCCTCGGGAATCCGGGGACGCCCCCTCGTCGGATGAGACCGAAGGATTCCCGTTTTTTTGTTGTCGCGACCCATTCCCCTCTTCCCCAATTTTTAATTTGATTTCCGAGAGTATTTTCGATAACTTGCCGGGGTATTTCCGCTCCTTCCCTTTTCCGAAAGATTCTTCCCATGCATGTCTATATTTCCGCGGATATCGAAGGCGTCGGTTGCGTGGTCCGGGGCGAGCAGTCCTCGGTGAAGGGCCGCCTTTACGAAGAAGCCCGCCGCCTCATGACCGGCGAAGTCAATGCCGCGATTCGGGGCGCGTTCGAGACCGGCGCGACCGAGGTGACGGTCTGCGACGCCCACAATGTCGGACTCAACCTCATCCCCGAGGAGATGGACGAGCGGGCCGCGCTGATTCTGGGCGGTCCCCGGCCCCTGGCCATGATGGACGGCGTGGACGCCGGCGCCGATCTGGTCTTTTTCGTGGGCTATCACGGCATGGCCGGGACCGCCGACGCGTCCATCGCCCACATCTTCACCGGCCGGATCGCCGAAGTCCGGATGAACCAACTCCGGGTGGGCGAAATCGGAATCAACGCGCTGCTGGCCGGCCATTTCGGCGCGCCGGTGGGGCTGGTGGCCGGAGACGAGGCGGCCGCACGGGAGGCCGGAGAGCTGCTGGGGGGCATCGAAACGGTCGCGGTGAAATCCGGGATCGGGGCCTACGGCGCCCGATGTCTCCATCCCAAGAAATGCCGGGAGATGATTTTCGAGGCGGCGGCCCGCGCCGTTCGCCGGCGGGCGGATTTCCATCCCCACCGCATGGAGGGCGCGGTTTCCCTGGAGGTCCGGATGACCACCGCTTCGGCCGCGGACCGGGTGCTGCGAATGCCCGGCGTGGCCCGGGTGGACGACGTGACCGTTCGGTTTGCAGGAGAAAACGTCCTGGAAGCCTTTCGGGCCTTCAACGCCATGGCCGATCTGGTGGAGCTGACCCATTTCGTCTGAGAAACCTCTTTCGTCCGAGAAACCTCGGACAATCCCCGTTTTTTCCCGCGGGAAGTCATCGGCGCCCGTTCCTCGCCGAACGGAGCGGTTTTGGACGGAATCCGGGGGCGCGGTCGATCGGGAAGCGGAACCTCGGCCGGATGGGTTCCGCCGGATATCGTTTGGGCAATAAGGCAACGGAAAGGAGACGGAGAATGAAGCGATTTTGGATGAGGTTTGCGTGCGTTCTGGCTTTATTGTTGGCCGTCGGGCCGGGTGAGGCGGCGACGGAAAAAGACACGCTGGTGGTGGGCGTATCCTCGGACATTCACACCCTGGACCCGGCCGTCTCCAGCGACAACTACGACTGGCGGCAGATTTATCCGTCCTACGACCGGCTGGTGCGGTACAAAGTCATCGACGGCGTGGGCAGCACCGAGGTGGGCCCCATGGCGGCCGAATCCTGGTCGGTGTCCGAGGACGGCAAGGTCTGGACCTTCATGATCCGAAAGGGCATCCAGTTCGACGACGGCACGCCGCTGGACGCCCACGCGGTGAAATTTTCCTTCGAGCGGGTGCTGAAAATCGGGATGGGGCCGGCCGACAATATCGGCGCCATCGATACCATCGAGGTCCCGGAGGATTACACCCTGAAAATCACCCTCAAAAACCCGTATGGTCCCTTCCTCCAAACCCTCGCCACCGACGCGGCCTGCATCGTGAACCCCAAGGTGATGGAACACGAGAAGGACAACGACCTGGCCCAGGGCTGGCTGGCCCAGAACACCGACGGTTCCGGGCCGTTCAAGATCACCGAATGGAGCCGGGGCGAGCGCTGCGTGTTGACCGCCAAGCCGGACTACTGGGGCGGCGCGCCCAAGCTGAAGCAGGTCGTCATCCGGTTCATGCGCGAATCCGCCGACCGGCGCATGGCCCTGGAAGCCGGGGACATCGACATCGCCGAGGGGATTCTCATCGACCAGATTCCGGCCTTGAAGGAAAACCCCGAGGTGGTGGTGCGAGAGTATCCGTCCCAGCTCGTGGAATACGTCTACATCAACAACGAGAAGCCGGGCCTGAAGGACCCCCGGGTGCGCCAGGCCCTCAACTACGCCGTGGATTACGACGGGATCATCGATTACGTGCTCCAGGGCAACGGCATCCAGATGCGCGGACCGATCCCCAAGGGGATGTGGGCCCACAAGGCCGACGTGTTTCAGTACAAGCGGGACGTGGAAAAGGCCAAGGCGCTGCTGAAGGAGGCCGGGATGGAGAAAGGGGCGAGCTTTACCCTGATCTACTCCGAGCGGCGGCCGAGCTGGGAGCAGATCGCCACGGTCATGCAGAGCAATTTCGCCGAGATCGGCGTGGATCTCAAGCTGGAGCTGATGTCCAACCCCGTGCTGCGGGACAAGGTGGACCGGGGCGATTTCGAGCTGTGCCTGGGCGCGTGGAGCCCGGATTTCGCCGATCCCTACATGTTCATGAATTTCTGGTTTGATTCCAAAAACTGGGGGCTGCCGGGCAACCGGAGCTTCTACAAGAACGAGCGAGTGGACCAGTTGATCCGCGAGGCCGCCACCGCCAGCGACGTGGCCGCCCGGATTCAGATGTACGGCGAGGCCCAGGACATCATCATGGCGGACGCGCCCTACATTTTTCTCTACCAGGTCAAAACCATGGTTCCCATGCGGAAAAACGTGAAGGGCTACGTGTACAACCCCATGCTGGAGTCGATGTACAATTTTCGATCCATTTACAAGGAATAGGGACGGAATCCCGGGATGGCGTTGGGGGAGCGGGGGGACGGAAGGCCGGACGCCGGATTGTCGGTTTTTTCGAAACCCTACCCGTCGGTATCCAGAAAATCGCTGAGGTTGATGACGTTTCCCTCGTCGTTCCGGCGCGGATTGCGGGGCGGGCGCCGACGTTCGGGGACGGGACCCCGGCTTTTGTGGATGTCTTGGATCATGGCCTGCATGCCGGGGTTCTCCCGAATCTGAGCTTCGATGTGCTTTCGGAGGGCGCGCCAACTGATCTCCAGCTCGTCCACGTCCAGGGAGAACCCGCACATGGCCCCGAGCGCAAGGCCGAGCCGGGAGAGCAGGCCGAAATGGGTGGTGCCTTCCAGGTAATACGGGCAGTGAGCCCAGATGCTCATGCTCGGCAGCTTTCGGCGCTGGGCCTCCATTTGGAGCACGGCGTGAATGGCGGTGGGCCCCTGATAGTCGATGGGCCGGATGTCCACGCCCCGAAGTTCCCGCAGGTGGGACTCGTCGGAGGCCAGGGCGGAAAGGGTGCGTTCGGTGTGGAGCACCTTGTCGTACATGCTCCCCAGGGTGATCAGCCGGGAAACCGACAAACGCTCGGCCACCTCGAAAAACTCCGCCACGAACCGGCCCCATTGAATGCCGGGCTCCTCCCCCTTGAACAGCAGGATATCCCGGCCGGCCTTCCGCTTGACGAAGAAAAAGCGTCCCTCGGGAGAGGAGAGGCTTTTGATCTCCCCCGCCGTCACGTTCACCAAGGGGCGCTGTTCGTCGTAGCGGAAATATTGGTCGGGATCGACCCGGGCGAAGGAGACGCCGCCAAGTTTCCGGATCAGGTAGCCCACCATGCCCTTGGCCACGTCCAAGGCGTTGCCCCATCCGCCGAAGCCGGCGATCATGACCGGGTTTTCCAGCTCGGGGTATTGGTCGAAATGGATGCCGTTTGCGTTCATGGGCGTGTTCCGTTTGGGGGAATAGGGTGATTTCACTTTATGGTTGACGAAAAGGACAGTAGCCATTCTCGCCGATCTTTTCAACGCATTCTTCGGTTCTTCCCGCCGCTTTGATTTGGGAAAAAATCTGTTTACCGGTTTCGGAACCTGTGATATGTGCGCTCAATCTGGTGTACTCTGCCAGAATTTCCCGTCCCCGCGGCCAACCGGAATGCACTTTTCGTCCCCGGCCTTCGGCATTCCGCCTTTCCGCGGCTTCCCCTCCCCGACGCAAAAACGCCCTGCGGGCTTCCGCGTCTTTTCGGTTGATCCAACGCCTCGGGGCGACGGTTTCGGGGGATTTGGCGTCCACTTGAAATCTCGACGGAAACGTCCGCCCCCGGCGCTGCTTGATTTGAACCTTGACGGGGTCCCCGCGGGTTCCCATCTGAAAACCTTCAAGGAAAGGCCATCGGAAGCGAAAATGAGACTCAAAAACACCACCATCGGAATGTTGCTCGCCTGGGGGCTGCCGCTCCTTCTCCCCGCGGCGGTCTGGGCATCCTCCGGCGGCGCCGCCGGACATGAAGCCGCCGCCCCGGCCGTTCAAATGGACCTCACCGGCACCTTCTACGGTCTGCTGGCCCTCAACCTCTTCATCCTCGCCTACGCCATCGTTCCCTTCGAGGAAGTCATCCATTTACGCAAAAGCAAACCGGTGGTGCTGGCGGCCGGCATCATCTGGGTGCTCGTGGCCATCACCTACCGCAACCTGGGCTATCCGGATTTCGCCCATACCGCCATCAAGCACGCCATTTTGGAATACGGAGAGCTTTTTCTCTTTCTGCTGGTGGCGATGACCTACATCAACTCCATGGAAGAGCGAAACGTCTTCGAAACCCTGCGGGCCTGGCTGGTGAACCGGGGCTTTTCCCTCCGCAAGGTCTTCTGGATCACCGGCGTGCTCGCCTTTTTCATTTCGCCCCTGGCGGACAACCTGACCACGGCCCTGCTGATGGGCGCGGTGGTGATGGCGGTGGGGCGCGACAACAAAAAATTTGTCGCCCTGGCCTGCATCAACATCGTGGTGGCGGCCAACGCCGGCGGCGCGTTTTCTCCCTTCGGCGACATCACCACCTTGATGGTCTGGCAGAAGGGCAAGGTCGAGTTCATCGAGTTCCTGGCCATTTTTCTCCCCTCCGCCGTGAACTGGCTGGTCCCGGCCATCATCATGAATTTTTACGTGGGCAAAGAAATTCCGGAGGTGCAGGACGAGGAGGTGAAGTTGAAGGTCGGCGCGATCCCGGTCATCGTCCTGTTTCTGTGCACCATCGCCACCGCGGTTTCCTTTCACAATTTTCTTCATATGCCCCCCGCCGCCGGCATGATGCTGGGCCTGGGATACCTGGGCTTTTTCGCCTACTTTCTGAAACGTTACGAAGGGCGGCATGAAAATTACGACAGCATTCTGGGCGCCGGCGGCGAGGAAATCATGCATCCCCTGGCCGGCTTCAAGGGCAAGGCGCCCGAGGAGATCGATTCCGCCGTCCGCAGCCTGCCGCTGCCGGCCTTCGCCATCGACAAGGATCACAAAATCATCCACTGGAACGAGGCCATGGAAGAGCTGACCGGCTTTTCCGCCCAAGACATGATCGGCACCGAGGACCAGTGGAAACCCTTCGATTCGGACCAGCGGCCCCTGCTGGCCGACCTGGTGCTGGACAACGCCAACGGCGTCTGCACGGACCAGGATTTCTGCGATCAATACGGCGAGCAGTATCGGGAAAGCCGGAGCATGGAGGAGATTCACGGCGCGGTGCTTCACTTTCCGCACCTGGGCCAGTCGGGCAAATGGCTCTCCTTTTCGGCCACGCCCTTGCGGAACGCGGAGGGCGACGCGGTGGGCGCCGTGGAAATTCTTCAAGACATCAGCGACATCCGGCGGCACGCCACCCATTTCGACCTGATGAAGAAGGTCGCCCAGGCGGAATGGGACACCTTGCTTTTCTTCTACGGCGTCATCCTCTGCGTGGGCGGTCTTTCCCAGTTCGGCTATCTGGCCAAGGCTTCCGCCTACATGTACCACGACCTGGGTCCGACCATCGCCAATTCCATGGTGGGCGTAATGTCGGCCATCGTGGACAATATTCCGGTCATGTTCGCGGTGCTCACCATGAATCCCGAAATGTCCCACGGGCAATGGCTGCTGGTCACGCTGACGGCCGGCGTCGGAGGGTCGCTGCTCTCCATCGGCTCGGCCGCCGGCGTGGCGCTGATGGGGACCGCGCGGGGCGTCTACACCTTCGGCGCCCACCTCAAGTGGATGCCGGTGATCGCGCTGGGGTATATTCTCAGCATCCTCTG
>CAYFVR010000228.1:0-7956 GCA_964346545.1 uncultured Desulfobacterales bacterium
AATGAATACGGATGGCAAATGAAAAAGAAATTCACCGGTTTCGTCCCAATTTCGGCCCGCCGCCGCGTATTGACAGCCGGAGGGAATTTCGTTAAAGTGCCATTCACTTTTTTTAGGGAGAATAGGCCCTTGAGTCGCCATCAGCCGGGATGGGGCGACAGATGGAGAGGGGATTGTGGGCGTAGGGGAAACGCTGCGGCGGGCGCTTCGCCGTCTTTGGCGGGAGGCTATCGGCCCGGGTCCGTCGGGGCAACCGAAAACGCAAACGCTTCGGGATGGCGCCATGATTATCGGACTGGACGTGGGGGGTACGCACACCGACGTCGTATTGCTGGGACGCGAAGGGCTGATCCGGGAGTTCAAGGTTCGCACGAATCCCGCGGACCTGTTCTCTTCGGTGCTCGCCGGCCTGGAACGGATCACCGAGGGCATCGACTCGGCGGAGATTGAACGGGCGGTGCTCAGCACCACCCTGACGACCAACGCCATGGTACAGGCCCGGAATCCCCGGGTCGGGATGATCGTCTCATCCGGACCCGGGGTCGATCCGATTCATTATCGAACCAACGAGTTTTACCATCCCGTGGGCGGCTCCATCGACCACCGGGGCCGGGAGGTGGAGCCGGCGCCGCCGGACGAAATCGACCGGGCGGGGGAGGCCTTTCTGGCGGCGGGCATTCGCAACGTCGGGATCGTGAGCAAGTTTTCCGTGCGCAATCCGGGCCATGAGCTGGACATCCGCGACCGGCTTCAAAAGACTTTCGGCGACGCCTTCGGCAAGATGTTCATGGGGCATCGGGTTTCCGGAAACCTCAATTTCGCGCGGCGGATCGCCACCACCTACCTCAACACGGCGGTCTACCAGGAGCACAAGAAATTCTACGAGGCGGTGGGCCGCTCCCTGGCCAGCAAGGGGCTGGTGATTCCCATCCACATCCTCAAGGCCGACGGCGGCACCATGAGCTTCGAGTCTTCCATCGACTTTCCCGGGCAGGCGGTGCTTTCCGGCCCCTCGGCCAGCGTCATGGGGGCCTCGGCCTTCGCCTCGCCCAACGAAGAAAGCCTGGTGCTGGACATCGGCGGCACCACCACCGACATGGCCGTCCTCATCAACGGCGCGCCGCTGCTGGACCCGCTTGGCATCACCCTGGACGGCGTCAACACGCTGATCCGCTCCCTCCAGAGCCGCAGCATTGGCGTGGGCGGCGACAGCGTCATTCGCGTGGAGGGCGGCGAGGTTCGGATCGGCCCCGATCGGGTGGGGCCGGCCATGGCCTACGGCGGCGAATCGCCCACCCCCACCGACGCCCTCTTCGTGTTGGGCAAGGGAACCGAGGACGGGGATCGGGAGGCCGCCCGAACCGGGGTGGCCCGGATCGCCGAATCCCTGGGCGTGGACCCGGAAACCGCCGCCCGGCGCGTCGTGGACCAGGCATGCGGGCAAATTCTCGACGCGGTCCGGGAGATGGTGGACGCCATCAACCGGAAGCCGGTCTATACGGTCCACGAACTGCGGGAGGGCCACAAGGTCGATCCCCGGCGCATTCTCATTTTGGGCGGCCCCGCCCCCTATTTCGCGGATCGGCTGGCGGAGCTTTCGGAGTTGCCGGTGGACCTGGTGCCCCGTTGGACGGTGGCCAACGCCGTGGGCGCGGCCCTGGCCCGGTCCACCTGCGAGGTCAGCTTTTTCGCCGACACCCAGCAGGAAATCGCCACCGCGCCGGAGGAAGAGTTCAGCGAATCGGTGGACCGGAATTTTTCGTTGGAGAAGGCGGTGGAGAAGGCCTTCGAGCTGCTGCGGAAAAAGGCGCTCCACATCGGCGCGGCCGCCGACGACCTGGAAATGGAGGTGGTGGAGCAGCTCCAGTTCAACATGGTGCGCGGGTTTTACACCGCCGGCCGCAACATCCGGGTCAAGGTTCAGGTGAAGCCCGGCCTGATCCACGAATACGAAGACATCGCCCGGCGACTGCGGAACGGGGAAGCGGCCGCGGCCGGATGAAACCGGCCGGGTCCGTACGGAACGGCGTTCACGGGGGGAAGGCCGGTGCGCCGCGGCGGCGGCCCCGGCCCACAGGGAAACGCGGAACGGAGGCGATCACATGCTAACGGCCAAACATCCGATGGGTCTGGTTTTTTTCCCGGCCTTTGACTGGGCCATCAGCGCCACCCATCCCGAACGGGAGGAGCGACTGCTCTACACCCAGGACCAGGTGATGGAGGAAGGGCTGCTGGACATCGATGGAATCACCGAGTACAAGCCCGACCTGGCCACCATCCGGGACATTCAGCGGACCCATTTTTGCGTTCCCGACGAATGGGCCGTCACCACCGAGTCCCATTTCATCAGCGCCGGCGGCGCCAAGACCATGGCCATGGCGGTGATGGACAAGCAGGTGGAGCGCGGCTTCGCGCTGGTTCGGCCGCCGGGCCATCACGCCATGCGGATGGTGCACGGCTCCCGGGGCTTCTGCAACATCAACATCGAGGCGGTCATGGTGGAAATGCTGCGGAGCGTCTACGGCGTCCGGCGCATCGCCATCGTGGACACCGACTGCCACCACGGCGACGGCACCCAGGACATCTACTGGCACGATCCCGACGTGCTGTTCATCTCGCTGCATCAGGACGGACGGACGCTGTACCCCGGCTCCGGCTTCGTCAACGAGATGGGCGGTCCCAACGCCACCGGCATGACCATCAACATTCCCTTGCCGCCGCACACCGGCGAGGACGGGTTTCTCTACACCATCCGCGAGATGGTTCTGCCCATCCTGGACGATTTCAAGCCGGACTTGATCATCAATTCCGCCGGACAGGACAACCACTACGGCGACCCCATCACCAACATGAATTTCTCCGCCCAGGGCTACGCCCGGCTCACCGAGCTGCTCAAGCCGGACATCGCGGTGCTGGAAGGCGGCTATTCCATCGAGGGCGCCCTTCCCTACATGAACGTGGGCATCATTCTGGCCATGGCCGGTTTGGATTACGGCCGGGTGCGGGAGCCCAATTACGATCCGGATCGCATCCGCCAGAGCCAAGACGTGACCAATTACATTGAAAAGCTCGGGGAAAAGGTGCTCCTGTACTGGAAAAACCGGGCCGAAATCCAGAAGGAGCGCCAAGGCGAAAAAAAGATGGAGGAACGCAACCGCAGCATTTTCTACGACACCGACAATATCGTGGAAAAACAGACCGAGACGGTTCGCATTTGCAACGATTGCGGCGGGGCCTTCCGGATCGATTCCTCCTCGGATCGGGGAAACCGGGTGCTGGCGGTCCACATTCCCATCAATGCCTGCTCCGCCTGCAAGGGAACGGGCCAGGACTGGTTCGCCAACGCCGACCCGTCGCTCTACGAGACCGCCTATCTCCAGGACCGGTCTTCGGACCAGTTCATCCGGCAAAATTTGCGGTAAATTCGGAAGGGTTTGGGGGGAATCCAGTCCGGGCCGCCGACGGTCCCGGGAAATCTTCGATTTCTCCAGACGAAAAAGTAAATTTTGACATCCCGGGAGGGCGATCCCATCGCCCTTTCCAGGGTTTCCTTTTCCGGCGTTCCCAGGGTTGATTCAACAAAATCATCCTACATTTCATCCGCTGGACGCGCGGCGTCCGGCGAAAGGAGTGGTGTTTCATGAAAATTGGACGGAATATTCGACGGTTTGCGTTGTTGGGCTGGATGGCGCCCGCGCTGTTTCTGGGCGGTTGCGCCTCTCAACCGGTGCTGCTGCTGCCCGAAAGCGGGATCGAAATGGACCGGGGCCGGCAGATCATCCGGGAAGGGGAGGACATGATCGAACGGGGTCGGGATCGCGTGGACGACGGAGATGAGCTGATCAAGGAAGGCCGGGAGATGATCAAGAAGGGGAAGGAGCGCGTTCGCGAAGGCGAGCGGGTGATCGAGGCGGTGGAAAAACTGGAGGAGGCCGAACAGCTTCGCCGGGAAGGCGATCGTCTCCGCCAGGACACGGTTCAGTAGCCGGATGGGTTCCGGCGGCACGGGCGGTTCATCGGCCGCCGGCGATCCCGAGAAGACGGCGGTTTGGACCCGACGCCAAAACAATCTCCGCCTGCGGGCGCGAATTCTGCGGTCCATCCGGGAATTTTTCGACCGCCGGGCTTATCTGGAGGTCGCCACCCCCTGTCGGGTGCCGGCCCCCGCGCCGGAGTTGCACATCGATCCGGTTCCCGCCGACGGCTGGTTTCTTCATACATCCCCGGAGTTGTGGATGAAACGGCTGCTGGCGGAGGGTTTTGACCGCATTTACCAGATGGGGCCGGTGTTCCGGGGACGCGAACGAGGAGACCGGCACCTCCCGGAATTCACGCTCCTGGAATGGTACGCCGCCGGCGCCGACTACCGGGATCTGATGGAAGAATGCGAGGCCCTGGTGGGCGCGGTGGCCGAGTCCGCCGGAGTCGGGGATCGCTTGCGATGGGGCGAGGCGGAAGTTTCCCTGGCGCCGCCCTGGGACCGGCTAACGGTGCGGGACGCCTTCCGGCGTTACACGGGCGTCTCCGCCGAGGCGGCGTTGGAAACCGACCGGTTCGACGAAATTCTCGCCTTTGAGATCGAGCCGCGCCTGGGACGGGAGCGGCCGGTTTTTTTGTGCGACTACCCCGCGCCCTGCGCCGCGCTGGCCCGGCGCCGGGCCGACGATCCGGACACCGCCGAGCGCTTCGAGCTGTACATCGCCGGTCTGGAACTTTGCAACGCCTTCTCCGAGCTGACCGACCCCGACGAACAGCGGGCCCGGTTCGCGGCGGATCGGGACGCGCGCCGGCGGGCCGGCCGCCCCGTGGGCCCCATGCCGGAACGGTTCCTGGAGGCGTTGGCCCGAATGCCGGCCGCCGCCGGAAACGCCTTGGGCGTGGACCGGCTGGTCATGCTGATGGCCGGCGCGGAACGGATCGACGACGTGGTCGCCTTCTCCCCCGAGAGCCTCTGATTTCCATCCATTGCCGAAAAATTCCCCCCGCCCCCCCTTTAAAAAAGGAGGGAGAACACGCTTGGCTTAACGGCATTGAAAGTTGGGCCAGGTTTGGCCCGCTTTCCGCTTTGACATCGGCCGGAAAACCCCATAGAATCCCCGCCCGTACATCCAAGACCATTGCGAGGACGTAAACATGCAGGGAGAACAGGCGTTTAACGATCAGCCGGGCGGCGGGTCGGCGAGGCAACGCACGAGGGCGCCGGCGGAACCGCCGGGAGAGGACATCATGGAAGGATCGGAAGAACGGGAGTTTGTCCACCAGTTTGAAAAGGTCTTTGAACTGTACGACCAAGTTCAGCCATTTCTGGACATTCGCGACAATCTGCGGCGGCACGTGGAAAAAAAGCGGCGCTGGATCGAGCGGCTGCGGTCGCCCGAGTTTCCGGTGGCCTTTTTGGGCGCCTTTTCCGCCGGGAAGTCGATGATCATCAACGCCATCCTGGGCCGCAACATTCTGCCCGAGGCGACCAAATCCTACACCGCCATCCCCACCGTCATCAAGCGGGGCGAATCCGACGCCGTGATCATCCATTACCTGGACGAAGGCGCCCGGCGCGAGCTGCGCAATCTCTACGTGGAAGCCATCTGCCGGGAGCTGCACCGGAATCCCGGCCGGTTTACGGAGCTGGAAAACCACGAGCTGCTTCCCCGGCTGGAGACGGAGATCGCGGCCCATCTCCAGGACATCGGCGTCTTTAACAAGGAGAAGTTCTTCGAGGAACTCAAGAACCTGGTCAACAAATGGACCCGATTTTCCGACAACACCCGGGAGATCGGCCTGGACGAGCTGAACCAGTACGTCACCGAGGACTACGAGGACGTGCTGCTGGTGGACCGGGTGGAGGTTTTTCTGCGGGAGGTGGACCTGCCGGAAAACGTGGTCCTGGTGGACCTTCCGGGCCTCGGCGTGGTCAATCCCCGCCACAAAAAGATCACCAAGTCCTACGTGGAAAACGAGGCCAAGGCCTTCGTCGTCTCCTCCGCCGTTTTCAAATTGCTGGAGGGCGAGGAGATCGAGCTGCTGGCCGAAATCCACAAGGCCCGGCCCCACGTGCTCAAGCGGGCCTTTTGGGTCGTCAACAAGTGGGAGACGGCCAGCGCCAGGCAGAAGAGCGAGGAGGTTCGAAACTTCGCCGAAAAGGTGGAGGAACACGGATTCCGCATCACCCCGGAGCGAGTTTTCAAAGTTTCCGCGCTCAATTATCTGCTGCTGAAGCTGATTGAAACCGGAGACTTGGAAAACAGCGGCAAGATGGGCGAGCATCTCGACAACCTGAAGCGCTCCGTCGGCCGCATCCCCCCGGCCGAGGAGGCCGGCGCCGTGATCGCCGAATGCGAGGAAACCCGGAGCTTCGCCGAGCTGCGGGAGCGGCTGTTCGGCTATCTCAACACCACGGCGGGCCGCGAGTTTTTCGACGAGGCCCGGGGGGAACTCAACGATCTCTGCCGCCGGCTGGCCGAGGTGTTGCGCCCCCACTACGAAACCGCCGTCAACAGCCGGAATCTGCGGGATTCCTTCGTCGCCCGGGAACTGACCCGACGGTTGCGGGAGTTCGTCGCCGGCGTCAAGAACATCGTTCGGGAGCGCATCCGCGACATCCGCACCCAGTTCATCCCCGGCATGGTCTTCTGGAACGACGACAAGCAGAACGACTTCGAAGGCCGGATTCACCGCTATCTTCAGGAGATCGACAAGCGGGAGCTGCAAAACGAGCTGATGCGCGGCCTGGACACCCTGGAAAATCTGAGCCGGCTGCCCCAGAAGCTGGAGGAGCGGATTCCGGTGGGCGGCATGTTTCGCCATCAGCTCCAGGGCCTGATGCGCGCCGACATCGTGGACACCTTTTCCCGGGATTTGCTGGAAGACCTCAAGCGGACCGAGTCCCTCCCCGACGAGATGACCCGCCAATTGGAGGACATGTTGAGCAAGCGGGACATCCTCATGCGGATCAACGGACTCTGCGACGTGTTTCTGTTCGAATACGGCGACCAGCTCGATCAATTGGCCTTCGAGGTGGGGGAACAGCTTCGGGGCGCGGAGTCCGAGCCCTCGGAGCCGGACGCCATGGAGGCGGTTTCCCTGCTGCGGGAAAATCCCGACCTGACCCTGCGCTACGCGCGAAAGCTGCATCTGGTCTCCGGCGAGGGCGGCCTTGGCGACGCTTTGAGCCTGAAGGGCGGCCAGCTCAAAACCTTGACCGGCGCGGTGATGGAGCACCAGCGGGCCGCGTCGGCCTCGCCCAAAAGCGGCGGAAACGGCTACAGCCGGCACATCGAAACCGCCCTTTCGGCCTACGAAAGCAAGATCATCGGCTTCATGCGGGCGCTGCGGACCCGGATCAACGATTACAGCCGCCGCTGCATCAAGAACTATTTCGAGGAGCTGGAAACCGACCTGGTGGATCTTTTCGACCGGAAGGAGCCGGAGATCGCCACGGTGATCATGGAGCAGCTCACCGCCGACCTGGACAACGAAATCGGCATGGAGCTGCACAAGCAGCAACTCTACCGAGACGCCTACCAGTACGTCAGCGAGCTGGTCCACTGACGGCGACGGCGTGAACCGCGCCCCCACGGCCCCGGCGGCTGGAGCCCGGCCGGAAGGTTCGGGCGATGTCTCCCGGCGCTCTTCGCTACGCGGCCTTGTTCGTCCTGACCGCATTGCTCGCCGTCCGGGCGGCGTTTCGGGCGGCGTTCCCTTGGCCGGCGGTCCTCCCGGGATGTCTGGCCGTGGCCATGGCGGGGATGGCGGCGGCCTACGCCTTGGATTCCCCGGTCCCGTTGCGGAAACGATCCGACGGCCGCATCTCCCCCCACGGCGATCTCATTTTTTGGCCCGTCATCGGGCTCAACCGACTGATTCTGCTGGGACATCGACTACTGATCCGGGAAGCGCTCCTGGACGAAATTGTTCCCGGGCTGTTTCTGGGCGGTCGCCCCTGGCGCTTCGACCTCG
>CAYFVR010000229.1:0-7945 GCA_964346545.1 uncultured Desulfobacterales bacterium
GGTGATGATGCCGGGGGCGGCGGGGGTGACGATGACGATGGCGTCCTGGATGGCCCGTCGCAGGTTGTCGGGCGGAATTCGGTTGCGGAAGACGTCCACGAAGGAGAACCGCCGGAAGGCGTTTTCCTCGCTCCGGAAGGTGACGAGCATTTCCGCGCCTTCGGTCAGGGGAAGCTCCACCGTGCCGCCCAGTTGCAGGGCCAGCCCCAGGGTGGCGTCGATCTGGCCTTCGGGAATCTTGAGGTATTCGGCCGCCAGTTGCAGGGCGAACGAGGGGATGTACAGGTCCCGGTAGGGATAGAGCAATATTTCCCGACGGACCTTGCCGTCCACGTCCGGGACCACGTTGACGTGACCGATGCCGGCGGTGGCCTCGAACAGCGGCGGAATGGGCGTTCGGACTCGATCCGCCCCCCGCAGCACGGAGGCGTCGCCGTCGATGTCGATCACCGCGTGGGAGCGGAGAATCGGGTCTTCCACCCGGCCGCCGGCCTCCACCGTGCGGGATTCCCGCAAAAAGACCGGCAGGACCACGTTCCCGGCGGCTTCCAGGGCCGCCGCCAGCTTGGCGTCGTTGTCCATGTCGGACAGCGCCCGTTCCATGGTCCGGACCATTTCGCCGCTGGCGCCCTGGCTGCGGAGCATTTCCATCAGGTTCCGAATCTGTTCCAGGCCGGCGCTTTCCTCGGGCTCGCTGTAGATGACGTTGAGCCCGACGAGGCGGGGCGAAAGTTCCGAAAGCTTGCCCACCATGGCGGCGACGATTCCCCGGGACCAGGGCCACTGGCCCAGCTCCTCGATGGACTCGTCGTCGATGTCGATCAGGACGATGCGTTCTTCCTCGCCGACGTCGCTCGACGTGTTCCGAAGGCCCATCCAGGTGTCGTAAAAGCGGTATTCGAGGGATTCCAGAAATGCGGGGCGGGCCACGTAGGCGCCCAGAAACAGCAGGGTGATCAGAAGCCCCATGAGAACGGCCGGATATTTTTTGAGAATATCCATTCAGATACCTTTTCGTGCCTGCCCGCGCGTCAAGAAACCGATGGGTCCGTCCCACGGGAGGGGCGGCGACCGGAGGGGCGGCGGTTCGGAAAAACGCCGCCGGAGCCTAAAAAAACCGCCAAGACTGTACCCAAAAGCCCGGGCGTTGTCAAACCAAAACCGGCGGGGCCCCGGGGCGAATGGGCTCGAAAAAACTCGATTTTTCGATCGGCGGAAACCGCCTCTCCCCGGGGCCGGTCAGATTCGTTCCCCGCTCCAGCGAAGCTTGGTTTTCAGCACGTCGAAGTAATGGCGGTCGGGCATGACGATCATGCGGATGGGGGACGGGCCTTTTTCCACCAGAATGACGTCCCGCTCGGAGATGGTCATGCCCGCCTGCCCGTCGAAGGTGAGCACGATGTCGGAATCGTCGGGCCCCAGCCGGATTTTGATGATCACCGCGTCCGGGACGATGAGCGGCCGGTTGGTGAGGGTGAAGGGGCAGATGGGCGTCATGATGATCCCCGGCACCGTGGGGTAGAGGATCGGTCCGCCCGCGGCCAGGGAATAGGCCGTGGAGCCGGTGGGGGTGGCCAGGATCAGGCCGTCGGCCCGGTAGGTGGTCAGGTAGCGGTCGTCGATGTAGGTCTGGATTCGGGCCAGGCGGGCCAGGGCGCCCTTGTTGATGACGATGTCGTTGAGCACGGATTCGTCGGCCGCCGTCTCTTCGTCGCGGATCACCCGGACCCGAAGCCGCATTCGGGGCACGGTGGCGAAGCGGCCGGCCAGAATCGACGCGGCCGCCGGAAACAGCCCTTCGGCGGTGCATTCGGCCAGAAAACCGACCTCCCCGAATTTGACGCCCAGCAGCGGGATCGGGTGCTCCCCAATCCAGCGGGCGGCGCTCAGAAAGGTGCCGTCGCCGCCCAGGACGAAAACGCAGGCGAGATCCGGCGGCGCGGCGGATTCCCCGTCGGCGGGCCGGTCCCGGCCGGGAGGGACGCTTTCCACCCGAACCACGTCCACCGTCCGTTCCCGCAGCCAGGCCGCGAGGCGATCGGCCTCTTTCCGGGCCTCGTCGGACCCTTTGACGAACAGTCCGACCCGCTGGCCTTCCACCGGCTCCGCCATCAATTCCTCCCGTCCGCCCGCAGAAAGGGCTTTAGCTTGTGGTCGGTGCCCAGGATGTGCCGGGTCAGCCAGTTCTTCAGAAAATTGCTGATCTGCACCGGGCCGGAAAGCTTTCCGGCGTCGTATTGGGCCTTGAGTTTCCCCACGTGCCGGGCCATTTGCCGGTGGATTCGGCGGTGTTCCGGGAGATCGGGATAGCCGATCCGGGCCATGAGCCGTTCCTCGGTTTCGAAATGGGTGGCGGCGTAGGCCAGAAGTTCGTCCAGGGTTCGGGCCAGCAAGGCTCGGCCCTCTCCGGCGTACATGGCCCGGTACAGCTCGTTGATCAAATTCGTCAGATGTTCGTGCTGCCGGTCGATCGGTTCGAAGCCCAGCCGATAACGGTCTTCCCAGGGAAAAAAGCTCATGTCGATCCTCGCGTCGGAAATTCCGGCGGCGCCGAAAATCCCGTTTCCGTCCCCGCCGCCCTCAGCCGTCGCCGGGCCCAAGTTTCGCCAGCGCGTCGGACAGCGCCTCGGCCCAGGGCGACCGGCCCTTGGCCATGCCGGACTGGACGAAGGCGTCGGCGACCTGGTCAAAAACGTCCCCGGCCGCTTCCCGAACCGCTTTCAGGTGGCCGGTCATGTCCCGCGCGTCCCGGGGGGAGGGGCGGCGGATGTTGAGTTTCTGAAACAGGGCCGCCAGGTGGGGGCGGGCCGCCGGCGCCTTGTCCATCAGTCCCTTGAGGGCCACCTGGAACGCCTGGGTTCCGCCGGACTCGGCGTTTTCCGCGGCGGCGCGGTGGGAATGTTGAAGCAGATGCCCCACATGGGCCCGCAGCCAGTCCCGGTCCCGATCCAAATCGCTCTTCGCCGGGGCCGCCCCGTGCCGGGCGGCGTGCTCGGCCGCCAACTGGTTTCGAAGCTGATCGAACTGGGCCTCCAATCGCCGCACCTCCACCGGGTCGTCCGACAGGGCGGCGGGCACCAGGGCGCCTTTCACGATGAGTCCGTAAATTTCCAGCGCTTCTTCGACCTTGTCCTTGATCTCCCGGCCGGCGGTTTCCACCGACAGCACCACCCTTTCGGCCTTGACTTCCAGCCGGATTCGAATTTCCTCCGGCGAGTAGCGCCGCGCCAGCAGGTTGCCGAAAAAGCCGATCAGCGAAAGGCCGGCCTGCTGGTGGCGCGGGGGAAATTCCAGCTCTCGCACCGAGGTGAATTCTCCGGCCCGGTCCAGCTCCAGCACCTGAAAGCTTTCCCGGAAGCGGGCCGCCAGTTCGGCGGGAAACTGGGCCAGGGTCAGGGAATCGACCATTACGCCGGTCAGGTCCGCGTCCTTCAGAATGGCGGAATATGCCGAGACCAGCAGCAGGTTGGCCCCGGACAGATTGGCCCCGCTGAGGTCGGCGTGGGAGAGCCGCGCCTGGGCCAGGTTGGCCCCGGTCAGGTTGGCCCGGGACAGGTTGGCGCCGGACAGGTCCGAGCCGGACAGGTCGGCCCCGGACAGGTTGGTTCCGGACAGGTCGCTCTGGGGCAGGGCCGCGCCGGTGAGCCAGGCGCCGGAAAGGGTCGCGCCGGACAGGTCCGACACCGACAGGTCGGCGCCGGAAAGGTCGGCGTCGGAAAAATCGGCCAGCAGAAGGTCGGCGCCGGAGAGGTCGGCGCCGGAGAGGTCGGCCCGGTTCAGGTGGGCCTGGGTGAAATCGGCCAGCAGGAGGTTGGCCCCCGAAAATCGGCATTCGGTGAGATCGGCGAAGGCCAGATTGATTTCCGCCAGGTCCATCCCCGAAAAGTCCCGGTTGGGCAGGGCCGCCCGGGCGCCTTCCCGGCCGTCGGAGCGCAACCATTTCCGATGTTCCGCCAAAATGGCGTCCAGATCCGTTTTGGTGATGGCTTTGCGCAAGACAACTCTCCGTTTCCCCGCCGGCGGCGGGGGCGGAATACGGTGGATGATGTTAAGTGGTTATTATGAAATAGAAAAAGGCTTTAACTTTACTCCCCGCCCAACCGATTGTCAAAAGGTTTCCCCCGCGCCCGGCGTGGGGACCCCGAGCGCGGGGCGGACGCCCCGAGCCGGCGGCGAAGGCTTCTGGCCCGGTATAATCGACCCATGAATTTTTCGCAAACGGGAATTGGCGGCGCCGGAAAACCGGTTTTCGTCTTTCCATCCGGGAGGGAGGCGATGGACCGGCGCGGAGGGCATGGGAACCGCGCTTCCGGAACGTTCAGACCGGGGAGGGAGAAGGACGCGAGGCGGCGGAGAGTCCTCCGGTTCCGGGCGGTCCCCGGAACCGGAGGAATCGGGGATCAGCGATGGAGATGGCTGGTCGCGGCCTGGTAGAGGGGCATCAGAATTTCGAAGAGTCCGGCGATGTCGTTGGCGATGTCCGCGCCCCGGGCCATGACTTCCTTTTTTTCCACCCGACGGGCGATCATCAGGGACCCCGGTTTCCGGGGCGGCAGGTTTTCGATGAACTCGCACAGCCGGGGAATGGCCTTGTCGGCCCCGTCGAGCCGCCAGCCGTTTTCATCGGCCCGGATCTCGCCTTGAAAGGCGCATTCTCCTTTTTCATCGTCGTTATGGTCGCATAACACCAGCTCCTGGGCCGCGGCGGTTTCCCGCAGCCAGTTTTCATTTTCCGGGGCGCCTATCCATTCCAAAAAGGCGTCCCAGTCCAGCCGAGGTGAATCTTTGGATTCCGGGGGGCGCTCAATGAAAAAGCCGTACTGGATGCCGTCCGGGGAAGCGGCGGCGAAAAATTTGCCTTGCAGGGCGTCGTCGGCTTTTTCCCGGTGGGTTTCGTCCACCCAGTGGACCCGGGCCATCCGGTAGACCGGCCAGGAGTTGATTCGAAAGGTTCCGGCGTCCATCCGCTGGGTCACCGCGCCGCCGAGCTGGGCCCGACTGCGCCAGTGGGTGCCGGATACGCCGTTGGAAAAGTCGGTTTCCTTGAAGCCGGCGAACCGTCCGCCGCCGGCCCGTTTGCGGGAAGCCCGTTTGGCGGCCGCCGCGGTGCCGGCTTCGGCCTTGGCTTTGACCTGGGCCTCTTCGAATTCCATGTTTTGGATGACGCGCCGCTGAAAAGAAACTTCGGTCCAGATGGATTCGCCGTCCTGCCAGCGAATTTCCATCTGTTCTCCGTTGATGGAGAGAACCTCGAACTGTCCTTTGCGATTTTCGTACCGTTCACCGACTTTGAAATTGATTTTTCCCATAAAAAATTCTTCCTCCCGGTTCACACCAGGCGGCAGCCTTCCGCGTTGTAAAGATAGAGACGTAAACGGAAAAAGGCCCGGGCCCATTGCCCGGATGCGGCGCGGCCGACTGAAGAAACGTCGATCCAGCCGTTCCGCGGAAATCTCCCCTTCCCGGCTCCGGGGCGGAGGCGGGAAGGGGCGGGGCGCGTCCGCGGGGGCGTCGGATTGGGTCGGCGGGCTTCGACGATGGACGATCCGTCGAAGCCAGCCCCGGCTCCGAAGGCGCGAACGCTGCGGCGCTGCGATGGCCTGGTTGGGTTCCGATCAGTCTTTCACGGGCGGAGCCGGCTGTCAACCGGTGAAGCGATTGGAGCCGAAAAACGGCGAAAACGAGCCCCCGGAACGGTTTCGCCGGCGAGACCGTTCCGGGGGCCCGTAAACCGTGGAAAAGGCGCCGGAGCGTGCGGTCCTCCGTCCTCGGCTTGGGGGGGCGGCACAAAAAAAGCCCGGCTCCGAGAGCCGGGCTTTTTTTTCGAATGGCGGAGAGAGAGGGATTCGAACCCTCGGTGGAAGTTTCCCCCCACACTCGCTTAGCAGGCGAGCGCCTTCAGCCGACTCGGCCATCTCTCCGGGACGTTCCATGGCGGAGGGAGTAGGATTCGAACCCACGGAGCCTTTCGGCTCAACGGTTTTCAAGACCGCCGCCTTCAACCACTCGGCCATCCCTCCTCGAACAACAAGATAAGTTGCCTACCATTTCCTCTGGTTCGGGTCAACGGTTTTTTTGCGGACTCGTTCAAAGGCCGCTTGACTTTATTCACCGTTTATGATTTGCACGATGCCGCCCCATCCACGGCCCCGCCGCCGTTGGTTGGGGTCTTGTTTTGATTTTTTCAAAAATTTTCGCGGGAGGGCGTCCCGGGACGCGGCCCCCGCTTTACGCGGCAGGGAGATCGGCATGAAGCAAAAATACGTGGTCCTGAAAGACGAAGAGAAGGAAGAGTACATCCTTCGGGAATTTGCGGAACTGGACAAGGACGCCCTTTCGCTGCTGTGCGAGGAGCATTATCCGCTGGAAACGGTGAACGCCGCCGCGCAACAGGGCGTGGGCGCGCTGATTCAGACCATCCGAACGCCCAACATGTATCCTCCGGCGTCCTACGTTCAGCGGATCGCCGACCTGGTGATGGCCCTGCGCGAGGGGATCGTCGAATCGCCGGCCGAGGTGGTGCTCGACGATGTGGAGGACATCATCCGCGACCGGAAAGAGGCGGCCGAGGCCGAAGCCGCCAAGGCGGAGGAGGAGGAGGAATCCTCGAACATCGACGATCTGCTGGAGGACGACGATAACCTCGAAGACGATTTCGAGGAAGACGACATTCCCAGCATCGATTCCAATTCCTCCCTGAAAATCGCCGACGACGACTCCCTGGACGTGGACGACGAGGGCTGATTTCCGGTTGCCGTCGGAGCGACGGAACTTTTTTCGGACCTTCCGGCCGGGGTTGGTCTCGGGTTTCAAGTCGCCCGGCCGCGGCTTCGGGGTCCTTCAGGGCAGCAGCACCGTGGAACCGGCGGTTTTTCGCGCCTCCAGGTCCCGGTGGGCCCGGGCCGCCTCGGACAGCGGGTAGGTCTGGCGCACTTCCACCCGGACGCCGCCGGCGCCCACCACCTCGAACAAATCCCGGGCGTGGGCCAGCAGGTCTTCCCGTCGGGCGGTGTAGTCCATCAGGCTGGGCCGGGTGAGAAAGAGCGAACCCTTGGCCGCCAACAGGCCGGGGTTGAACGGCTCGATGGCGCCGGAGGACTGGCCGAAGGAAACCAGCGCGCCCATGGGCCGCAGGCAGTCCAAGGATTTCAGGAAAGTGTCCTTCCCCACCGAGTCGTAGACCGCGTCCACGCCCCGTCCGTCGGTCAGCTCCCGCACCGACGCCACGAAATCGGTTTCCCGATATAACACCGGATGATGGCAGCCATGGGCCTTGGCCAGTTCGGCCTTTTCCGGGGAGCCGACGGTGCCGATCACCGTCGCGCCTTTGTGGCCGGCCCATTGGGAGGCGATGAGTCCCACTCCTCCGGCCGCGGCGTGAATCAGCACGGTGTCGCCTTTCTTCACGGGGAAGCAGCCGTGGAGCAAATACCGGGCGGTCATGCCCTGGAGCATCATGGCGGCGGCGGTTTCAAAGCCGATGCCTTCCGGCAGGGGAACCAGCCGATGGGCCGGGATCAACCGTTTTTGCGCGTAGGCCCCGGGCGGCACGCCGGCGTAGGCGACCCGGTCGCCGGGGGAAAATTCGGTCACCTCCGGTCCCGCCGCTTCCACCACGCCGGCGCCTTCCATGCCCGGAATCGCCGGGAGTCCCGGCAGGGGATAGAGGCCGGTGCGGTGATAGATATCGATGAAGTTGAGCCCCACCGCCTTCTGGTCCAGCCGGACTTCCCCCGGTCCCGGATCGCCCGGGTCCATCTCTTCCCATTTGAGCACTTCCGGATCGCCGATTTCATGCATGCGAATGGCCTTGGGCATATCCGCTCCTTTCTCTGGATTTGCGCCGTTCCAAAAATTGGTCGGAATGGGAAAGGGCCAACGGTAGCACGGCGGCGCACGGATGCCAAGAGGCCGTCGCCGCCGGATTTTGGGGTGGCCACCCCCC
>CAYFVR010000230.1:0-6221 GCA_964346545.1 uncultured Desulfobacterales bacterium
ACTGGAGTGCTATCGTAGGGAGAAATCCCCCCTGCCCCCCTTTAAAAAAGGGGGGTTCTGATTACCCGATCAGTGCCTCCCGCAATCCCTCCACCAACGCCACTCCCCGGCCGATCCCAAAACACCCCACTGCCATCCTCAACATCCACCCCCCGCAAAAACACGTACGCCACGCCGCCGAAATGCGTTTCGTAGTCGTACCCATCCAGCCGCGTCCGCAGATACTGATCCAGCGCCACCGCATAGATGTGGTATTGCAAAATGTAGAAATGGTCGGCCATTTCGCGTTGGAGCGCCTCCGGGCCGTAATCCGCCACCGAATCGCCGAGATGGTTGGATTTCCAGTCCAGCAGGTACCAGCGGCCGTTGTGGCGGAAGACCAGGTCGATGAAGCCGCGCATGAAGCCTTTGACGGTGCCGAAGGAGAGCCCCGCCACCCGGGCTGGAAAGTCCGCCGGGACCGCGCCGCCCGCCGCCGGGCGAATCGCTTCGGCCAGCTTTTCCGGCGTCAGCGCCTCCAGCGGGAAGAAGAAATCCATCTCCACCAGACAATCCGTCCCCGGCACCGATGACAGGGAAAACCGCTCCCCCTCCGGCCCTCCAAGCGGTCCCATGGGAACCTTCCGCACCCGCTCCACCATGTCCGTCAACGGTTCCACCCACTCCGGCCCGTAGGCGAAGCGGCGCAGGGTCGCGCCCACGGTTTCGGAAATCGTCGCCCGGTCGTCCCCTGCGAAGTCGATTTTCTCCAACATGGCGTGGAGGCAGGTGCCCGGCCGCGCCCCCCGGGGAAAGGTGAAAATGGTATGCTTCGTCGCCGGGACGGGCCGGGGCGGTTCCGGGGCGAAGTCCCGGTCCCCCGGATCGATCCGGTCGATCAGATCGGCCGAGGCGGAAGGGTCGCGGACCAGACCGGAAAAGCTGGCGATGCGGAAATCCGAGGATATCCAACCATTGAAACTTCGGCGGGTCAGCGCCTCCTCCGCCTTTCCGTGGGCCTTGTACGGCACCCCCTCGGCCTCCGGCAGGTCTTGCACGGCGATGACCTCCCCGGCCGCGTCCACCGCCTGGTCCAGTTCGGCCGCGAGCTGGTGATCCTCCAACCCCTCGAAATAGTCTCCCAGCGGCCCCAGCAGGTCTTCGGCTTCCGCGTCCACACCCGCACCGTGGAACAGCCAGGCCGGCGCGGAGGTCCCCGCCTCGTTGAGCTTTCCCCAAACGAAATAGCAGCGGTGCCGGGCCCGGGTCAGCGCCACGTAGAGCAGCCGGAGATTTTCCGCCAGCGTCTCCCGTCCGGCCTGGATTTCGTGGTCCGCTTTCTCCGGGGAGCCCAGATCGATGAACACCTCCCGCCGCTCTCCATGATAGAGGATCGGGTCTCGCGGTTGCGAGCCCTCCCAGGCGAAGGGACAGAAGACCACCGGGTATTCCAGCCCCTTGCTTTTGTGGATGGTCACCAGCTTCACCGCGTCGGCGTCGCTTTCCAGGCGAAGCGGGTGTTCCTCCACCCGGCGGCCGGTGTTGCGCCGTTGCTCGTCCAGCCATTTCACCAGCCCGGCCATGTCCAGCCCGGCGGAATTGCCCGCGTGATGGACCAGCTCCGACAGGTGCAGCAGGTTGGTGCAGCGACGTTCCCCGTCGGGCAGCGCCATCAGCCGGGGCAGGACCCCCGCCTCCCGCGCCAGCGCCCGGAACATCCGGATAAAACCGCTGCGCCGCCAAAGCTGGCGCCAGGCGTTGAACCGGTCCAGCCATGATTCCCAGCGGGTCTCGTCGGTTCGCAACGCCTCCAGCCCGGCGCCGTCCACGCCCATCATGTCGGACGCCAGGGCGGAACGAATCCGGCGTTCGTTCCGGGGCGCGGCCGCTGCGGCCATCAGCCGGCCCAGCTCCTCGGCTTCGTGGGTGTCGAAGATGTCCCCCGTGCCGTGGAGCACCGCCGGGATCCCCAACGCGAACAGCGCCCGCTGAACGTGCCCCGCCTCTCGGTTGGTTCGCACCAGCACCGCGATATCGCCGGGCGCCAGCGGCCGTTCCCGTCGCGCTTCTTCCTTTCCCTTCGGCGGCGCGTCCACCACGGCCTCTCCTCGGTCGGCCCGGTCCAGCAGCCGAGAAATCTCCGCGGCCGTCGCGGTCGGAAGGGCGTCCCGCGCCGCGCCCTTGGTCATTTTGGGCGGGGCCTTGCCGCTTTTCCATTCCCCGCCGGCCACCCGCCAGATTTGGAACGGGGCCGCCTCGTCCTCCGAGAGCCGAAGAAGTTCCCGGTCGGGACGATCGGCCGGGTCCACCGGTTCAAAGGGGATGTCCTCGAAAATGAAGGCCCGGTCCCGGGCCTGGAAAACCGTGTTCACCGCCGCGACCAAATCGGGCTCGGAGCGCCAGTTGCGGCCCAGGGTGTAGGCCGCGTCGGCCTGGTCCTTGGCATGGAGATAGGCGAAGATGTCCGCGCCGCGAAACCCGTAAATGGCCTGCTTGGGATCGCCGATGAGGAACAGGACGTGGTCCGGGCCGCCGAACAGGGTGTGGAAAATTTCGTACTGGACCGGATCGGTATCCTGGAATTCGTCGATGAGCGCCGCCTGATACCGCCCCCGAATCCGCTCCGCCAGGGCCGGGCCGCCGTCCAATTTCCCCTCCTCCCGGAGAGCGTTTCGGAGATGGACCAGCAGGTCGTCGAAGGACATCACGTTTCGCCGGCCCTTGCGCCGTTCCAGCTCCTCCCGGGCCCAGGCCAGAAAATTGACCTGGAGCAGCGTCAGCCGGCGATCCATGGCCTCCACCATGGCCGAGCGGGCCGCCTCCACCGCCGCGCAGGCGTCGAAGACCGGATGGGCGGGCGGGGTTTTATCTTTGTTGGTCCTGGAGGCGAGCCATTCGGGCGTGAAGCGGGCCACGTCATCGGGCATGGGAGACAGGGACGGCCCTTCCGCGAGGAAGGCGTCCATGGCCGTCGGCATTCGGGCCCGGATGTTTTTGTTGTAGCCGGTTCCCTTGAGATTTTTGCCGGCAACCGCGTCGTTGACGGCCTGGATCGCTTCCGCCCCGTGATCCGCCCACAACGCCGCCAGCGCCTCGAACGCCTCCCGCCAGTCCGCCTCGGCGCTTCCGGGATCGGGCGGCGGCGCGGGTTCGGGCATGAGGTGCAAATCGGGATGGGAGATGTACCGGCCGAGATTTCCCAAAAAGCTCTCGGGACCGGTGACCGATTTCCGGCGAATATGCTCCAGAAAGGCCGGGGATTCCTCGTAAAAATGATTCCGCCAGAAATCGGCGGCCAGCTCGCGGAAGAGGTCGTCTTGGGATTGGACCAGCTCCGTGTCGAAGAGCGCCCCGCTTTCGAAGGCGCATTCGGCGAGCATCCGGTTGCAGAAGCCGTGGATGGTGAAAATGGCCGCCTCGTCGAAATCCCGCACCGCCGCCCGCAGCCGCCGCAGCGCCACGTCCGTATCCGGCCAGTTGTCCGATTCCGCCAACGCCCGCAGGACCGGATCGCCGTCCTTTTCCGCCAGGAGAAAGCCGATGGCCTCCCGCAATCGGCCGCGGATTCGGCCTTTCAGCTCTTCGGTGGCGGCCTCGGTGAAGGTGACCACCAGCAGCCGGTTGATGGGAATGGCGGATTCCACCACCAGCCGCAACACCAGGGCCGCGATGGTGAAGGTCTTCCCGGTTCCGGCGCTGGCCTCGATCAGATTGGTCCCGGACAACGGAGTCCCGGCGATGTCGAAACGGTTCATGGTTTCCTTGCCGTTTTAAAAATGGTGATGGCGTTTCGGCGCAATACCGTTCATTTTGGAATTTCAAATGGGCAATCGTGCCGGATTGACCCGGGGCGTATGCAATACGCCCCGGCAATTTTTCCTCAATGGGATTGCGTTCAGGCGGAAAAACCATCCAGATGATCGGTCAGCGGGCCGAATACCCGCGTGACCATTCCTTCGAAATCCGGGCCGATGGGGTCTTCATGGGCGAAGCAGCGGGTGAAATAGGGGGACTGTTCCTTTTCGCCGGAATAATATCCGCCTTCCCACTTGCTTCGCGCCTTCTGGAGGGCATAATCGGCCTCCTTCCTTTTTCGGAATCGGTGGTCGGCGTATTCCCACCCCGATTCGGGAAAAAACGGCAGCGGACGTTTCAGCCCCTCGGCGTACAGTCCCAGGAGCGTCATGAGGTATCCTTCCGGTTCCGCCACGGGACGGAATCCGAAGGACGTGCCGCCGTCGCCGATGACCCGGGTGGCTTTGGGAAGGCCATCGCCGCCGCAGAGGTTCAACAGCAGATGGTCGATCCAGGCGGCGATGTAGTCCTTGCCTTTCAGCTTGGCGGGCCGGTGGCGGACCATGGCCTCGGGATAGAGATTGCCAATCCGTCCCGACAGCCGGAAGCCGTTGCCGGACCAGCTCACCGGCAGCGGGTCCAGCGATCCGCCGGCGATGTGCGGCCGGACCCGCCCGGCCAGATCTTCCACCGCCGTGCGCACCTGGTCGAAGGCCACCGTCCCCACCGTCCCGTGGGGCAGGGCTCCGGCGGCCCGCAGCGTCTTGAACCGTTCTTCCAAAGATTCATCCCGCAGGCGGCGGTGGAGCAGATCGGCTTTGAGGCCGTATCCGCTCAGCGCGTCCACCTCGAAGGGCTCGTCCTCTTCCACCAGTTCCTCGTCGGCCTCCAGAAAAACGTCCAGCCGCTGGTTCAGCAAAAACCGGGCGGGATCGCGAAAAAAGCGGCCCAAGACGGCCACGTCCAGATCGAAAAAGGCGGGTTCCGGGTCCGGCAGCGATTCCGGGAGGAAGGGGGCCGGGGGCGTCCGGTCCGCCTGCAACCGGCGGGCGGTTTTGCAATTGTCGTCGGAAAAGCTGAAAAAGCGGGGTTTCGAACCGTTCTCCACGGGGCGGAAATAGGCCGGACTGAAGGCTTGCAGGGGATGGCGGAATTCGATCCGGTCCCGCAGCAGGTCGCCGCCGCCCGCGTCCCGGAATCCGGCGGCGATCACGTCGGTCAGCTCGCTCACCAGCACCGAAGGCGGCATTTCGGTGTTGTCCCGGATGTTCTGTCCCACGTAGCTGATGTAGAGCTTGTCCCGCGCGGAGAGCAGCGCCTCCAGAAACAGATACCGATCGTTGTCCCGGTTGGTCCGGTCGCCCGGCCGAGGTTTCTGTGCCATGAGGTCGAAGCTGACCGGCCGGTGGGGACGGGGGAAATCCGAGGAATTGAGGCCCACCAGGGCGATGACCCGGAACGGAATGCTCCGCATGGGCAGGGTGCGGCAGAAGGTGACGCCGCCGGTGATGAAGCCCGCGCCGAAGGGGTCCTTGTCCAACTCCTTGGCCAGATAGGCCCGGAGGACCGCCGCTTCCAGGGGCGCGTCCAGCCCGGCCGCTTCCGATCCCTCGGATAGGTCCACCAGAGCCTGGCGCACGAGCTGCACCTCCCGCTCGGTCTCCTCTTCGGGCAGAAAAAAGGCGTCCAGCAGGGCCTCCAGCGCTTCGGCCCATTCCGCCGGGGGCCGGGGCGTTTCCATCTCCCGGAGCCGGGTGAACAGCGCGTCTGTGAAGGCGAGGAACGGCCCCAGCGCCGAAGCGGCGTTGCCCTCCACCCCGTCCAGCGGCAGGATGTCGCCGAACATCCGTTCCGCCTCGCCGGGGCGCATGGCGTAGCCCAGCAGCAGCCGGTCCAGGCCGGCGCGCCAGGTGTGATCCCCGATCTCCGGCAGGCCCAGTTCCGCCCGGTTTTCGGCGTCGATGCCCCAGCGGATGCCCGCCTCCCGAATCCAGCCCCGAACCGCCTCCAGATCGGCGGCGGATTCCAGCCCGAAGCGGCGGCGCACCGGCGGGGATTCCAGCAGGTCCAGCACCCGCCCGGCCCGGAACCGGCCCCCTGCCATGTTTAGCAGCTCCAGAAAGGTGGAGACGACGTGGCTTTCCTCCCGGATTTTCCGGTCGGCGATGCTGAACGGAATCCGCCGTTTATCGCCGTAGTCCCGGTCGAAAACGGCCTGGATGTAGGGCGCGTATTGCTGCACCTCCGGGATCATCACCAGCACGTCCCGGGGGCGAAGCGCCTCGTCTTCTTCGAACATGGCCAGCAGGCGGTCGTGGAGCACCTCCACCTCCCGCATGGGGCCGTGGCAGATGTGAATCTGGACCGAATCGTCCGCCGGGTCCACCGGCGTTTTCCGGGCCTCGCGCTCCTCCGGGTTCAAGGGCTCGTTTTCCGACCCGTCCTCG
>CAYFVR010000230.1:6321-7926 GCA_964346545.1 uncultured Desulfobacterales bacterium
GGCGTCCGGCCGTTCCCGCAGGTGGAAAATGTCCGATTGCAGGGCCGTCAGCAGGGAGGTTTCCTCCGGGGCCAGGTCGAGTTCGGCGTGTTCGAACCGCCGGGCGGCCTCGGCGCTTTGGGGATTGGTGATGTCCACGATCAGCTCCAGGAAATCCCGCCCCATTATGCCCAGGGAGGCCAGCAGCCGGTTGCCCTGGAGCAGGTGCAGATGGGCCTCGGGGATTCCGGCCGCCTCTCCCCGGGCGGAAAAGCGCCGTACTTCGGGTTTGGACAGGATGTTGCCCCAGTATCCGTGGGTCGGGTTGAGCAGAAACACCCGCACGGGAATTCGCCGGGAGAGGGCCGCGAACATTTCGATGTGGAAGGGGGGCAGGGCGGAAATGCCGAAGATGGACAACCGTTCCGGCACGCCCTTTTGGATCAGGTCGATGTTCGGATCGGCCAGTTGGTTTTGGACCTCGACGGCCAGATCGGCCCGGTGCCGCTGATCGATTTCTTCCGCCATGGCCCGCCACAGGATCGCCTGCCAGTTGTCCGGTTCTTCGCCCCGGTCCCATTTGCGGATCATGTCGGAACGGTAGATGATGTACTGATCGAACAGGTCGGCGATGCGTCCGGCAAGCTGGAACCGACGCAGGCCGTCGTCGTCGCGGCGAAGGTATCGGCGAAGCGGGGCGAATTCCGGCCGGTCGTGGAAATCGGGCAACATGCGCAGGACCCGCCACACCGTTCGCTCCCGGGCGAAGGGGTCCTTTTCGGGCAGATCGTCCACCAGTTTCCGGAAGACATCCTTGTACAGAAAGGCGTTGGGCAGCGGGAAGACCACGTTGGCGCAGATGCCGTGATACTTGGCCAACTCCATGGAAACCCACCGGGCCATGCCGAGGCTCTGCACGATGATGGTTTCCGGGGCCATGGGATCGGTGAGGAGCGTTTCGCCCAGCGCGTCCGCCAGCGCCGCCGCCAGAATTTCCATCCGGTTGCCGGTGTGGAGATGAAAGAGGGTCATGGGGATTCCGGGTTGCGTCGGGGAAGGGGAAAAGGCTATATTTTCCTGGAGATCGTCGAAATCGGCGGCCTCCGGGGATTCGAAAGAATAATCCCGCCATCCATACCATGTTCCAACCGGAAGGAAAACCCATGGACTGTCCGAAATGCGGATTCTCCCATCCGGATCAGCATACGGAATGTTTTCGCTGCGGAATCATTTTTGATAAATTCAAGGGCGAGCCGGTGGTGCTCTCCGGCGGGGAGGCTGGGGCCGCGACGGTGGATTCTCCGCCCTTTGGGGAAGAGATCGACGAAACGGAATCCGACGGCGGATGGCCCGCCTTTATTCTGGAGCTGATGTTGACCCCCAAGCAGGGGGAAAACATCATCAACTTCGGCCTTCGGGGGATTCTGCTGCTGGCGCTGACCGTGTGGGGGCTCTATTTCATCGTCTCCCCGCTGGATTACGACGTCATCGGCGGCTCGTTTCTGCACAACGTCAATCTGCCGTTCCACGAGGCGGGCCACGTGGTCTTCCGGCCCTTTGGCGCATGGATCACCTCCCTGGGCGGAACCCTTGGACAGCTTCTCATGCCGCTGATCTGCATGGGCG
>CAYFVR010000231.1:0-7871 GCA_964346545.1 uncultured Desulfobacterales bacterium
GCGGGCCATGGCCCGCTGCATTTCCGTGGGCAAGTCGATGTGCTTCAGCTCCACCGTGGCCACCTTGATGCCCCAGGGATCGGTGTGGGTGTCCAGAATCTCCTGCAAATGGTCGTTGATCTTGTCCCGCTCGGCCAGCAACTCGTCCAGCTCGGCCTGACCGCAGACGCTCCGCAGGGTGGTCTGGGCGAGCTGGGCCATGGCGTAGCTGTAGTTCTCCACCTCGATCACGGCCTTGACCGGATCGATCACCCGGAAATAGATGACCGCATTGACCTTCACCGAGACGTTATCCCGGGTGATGACGTCCTGGGGGTCCACGTCCATGACGATGAGTCGAAGGCTGACCTTCACCATCTTGTCGATGACGGGAATCAGAAGGATGAGTCCCGGCCCCTTGCTCCCGATCACCCGGCCCAGACGGAAAACCACCCCCCGCTCGTATTCGTTGAGAATTTTGATGGCCGACCAGAGAAACAGCACCACCAGAACGACGCCGGCAATGATAAAGGGCATGAACGGTTTCCTCCTTTTTTAAATGGGGGATATTTCATTCGCGTTCCAGAGGACCCGCCGTGGACGGCGATCCCGGAATGCGGGGGACGAATTCCCATCGCTCCCGACCATCCCGAACAAGGCGAACGCTATCGCTACGATTCGCCGGAATCCTTCAGATCCTCTTTCGGATCAATGACCTTCAACTCCTTGGCCGTCTCCACCGGCGCAACATCCAGCGTGAGTCCCTTCACGCCGACCACCCGGACCCGTTGTCCCGGCTCCAGGACGGTTTCCGAGCGGGCGTTCCACAGCTCGCCCCGGAGCAGCACCTTGCCCGCCGGGTTCAATTCGCGGCGGACCACGCCTTCCAAGCCCTCCAGCCCGTCGGCGCCCGTGCGGGGCCGGCTCATGTGGGAGCGGACGACCAGCGCCGCGGCCAGGATGAAAAAGCCGCCCACGAAAAGCACCCCGGCCACCACCACCTGCCAGCTTACCTGGAAGGCCGGATGCTCGTACAGCATGAAAGAGCCCAGGGCCAGGGAAACCAGACCGGCGAGGCCCAGCAACCCGAAGCTGCTGATGTTCAGCTCCAGGAAGAAAAAAAGCAGCGACAGCAAAATCAGCAGCACCCCCGCCGTGTTGACCGGCAGGGTTTGGAACCCGAAAAAGGCCAGAATCAGGCACAGCCCGCCCACCGCGCCGGGCAGGATGGCGCCGGGGTTGGACAATTCGAAATAGAGGCCCACCAGCCCGATCATCATCAAAATGTAGGCGATGTTGGGGTCGCTGATGGTCTTGAGCACCCGGGTTCGCAGGTCCTGTTCCACCTCCACGAGTTCGGGATTCTCCAGTTGGAGCGTTCCCTTTTCCGGGACCTTCCAGCCGTCCAGCAGTTCCAGCAGCGCGTCCAAATCCGGCGCCACCATGTCGATGACGTCCTCCCGAAGCGCCTCGCCCTCGGTGATGGAAACGCTTTCCCGCACCGCCCGCTCGGCCCAATCCACGTTGCGGCCCCGCCGTTCGGCGATGCTCCGGGCGTAGGCGGCCATGTCGTTGACCGCCTTTTCCGCCATCGTCTCGTCGCCCTCCCCGCCGCCGACGCCCACGGGGTGGGCCGCGCCGATGTTGGTGCCGGGGGCCATGGCGGCCACGTCCGCCGCCAGGGCGATGATGGCCCCGGCCGAGGCGGCCCGGGCGCCGGCCGGGGAAACGTAGACCACCACGGGATGAAGGCTCCCGAAAATGGATTGGATGATGTCCCGCATGGAATCCACCAGCCCGCCGGGGGTGTCCAGCTCGATGATGGTGCAGACCGCCCCCGCCGACTCGGCTTTGTCGATGGCCCGCGCAACGAAACCGGAAACCGCCGGGCCGATGGGATCGGCCACCCGGACGTGGTAGACCTTGTCGGCCGCACTTGCCGTTCCCGCGGTCAGGACGAAAAACAGCGCCGCCAGCACCATCCAACCAAAGCCGCGTTCCCGCCGACGCCCCCCCGGCGCTCGAATCGGCCAAGGAACCATCGGAACGCACCCCTTGCCGGGAAACGCCGAATGGATTTCCCGGAACCGGTGGACCGTTGTCCGATGCCTATTTTTCATCACGATGGAGGAATTCCATGAGCCGCTTCATGTCGGCCCAGACGGCCCGCTTCCATTCCGGAGAGCGGAGGAGAAAGGCGGGATGATAGGTGACCAGCAGGGGCGTTTCTCCGTAGGAATGGAAACGGCCCCGCAGCCGGTTCAGCGGGGCGTCGGTCCCCAGCAACGCCTGGGCGGCGACCTTCCCCAGCGCCACCAGGATTTCCGGCCGGATCGACCGAATCTGGCGGTCCAGAAAGGGCTTGCAGGTGGCCACCTCTTCCGGCGCCGGATTTCGGTTGCCCGGGGGACGGCATTTCACCACGTTGGCGATGTAGACCGATTCCCGGGTCATGCCGACGGCCTGGATGATCCGGTTCAGCAATTGGCCGGCCCGCCCCACGAAGGGCTCTCCCTGGCGATCCTCGTCCCGGCCGGGCCCTTCGCCCACGAACATCACCCGGGCCCGGGGATGGCCCGCGCCGAAGACCAGCCGGTTTCGCCCCTCGGCCAGCGGGCAGCGGCGGCAGTCGCCCAGGTCGGCGCGAACGTCCTCCAGGGTTTCGCCCCCGGAAGACGGCGGCCGCGTGTTCAGAGATTTCCCCCGCGAGGACTCTCCAGCCGGGCGAGGAGAAACCCGCTCCATTCCCGGCCGCGGCTTTTCCGTCGCAAGACCGGCAACCGGACGATTCCGCTCCCGAGGGCCAGACATCCGCTCACCGGAAACTTCCTCGGAATTGCGGCGCGGCGGCGCGAGACGATCCAGAACGGCGCGGGCATCGGCCGAAAGATCGAAGCCCGTGCAGCCGGAAGCGGCCATGGCCCGCAGGCCGTCCTGGACGGCCAGCAGCAGGCGGCCGTAGGCTCGCCGGGGAACGGGAGGCGGCCCCCCGATCTTCTCGTCGGTCATCCCATCCGCTCCACGACCCGGTCCAGCAGCCGATGGGCCACGGCGATCTTGGGCATGGATTCCAGGATCTCCTGGCCGCCGTCGGGATAGAAAAAGGTGACCCGGTTGTCTTCCGACCCGAACCCGGCGCCCGCCTCGGTGATCACGTTGCCCACGATCATGTCGAGATTTTTTTTTCGGAGCTTCTGGGACGCATTCTCGCGCAAATCCCGGGTTTCCGCGGCGAAGCCCACCAGGAAGCGGTTTCCCTTGCGCGCGCCGATTTCCCGAAGGATGTCCGGATTTTGCTCCAAAATCAGCGTTTCCTCGGCGTCGCCTTTTTTGATTTTGTGCGTCGCGATTTCCCGAGGCCGGTAGTCGGAAACCGCCGCCGTCTTGACGATGATCTCGGCGTCCGCCACCCGGTCCAGCACCGCTTGGGCCATTTCATGGGCGGTGGTCACCCGGACGACCTCCATCCCCGGCGGGTCGGGCAGGTTGACCGGGCCGCTCACCAAGGTCACCTCGGCGCCCCGGTGCTCCGCCGCCCGCGCGACCGCGAAGCCCATCCGGCCCGAGGAAGGGTTGCTGATAAATCGGACGGGGTCCAAAAATTCCCGGGTCGGCCCCGCGGTGACCAGCACCCGGCGGCCGCCCAGGTCCTTGCGGGTCAGCGCAGACTCCAGCCGGTCCATGATCTGCTCCGGCTCCGGCAGTCGCCCGGTCCCGGAGACGCCGCAGGCCAGCTCCCCTTCTCCCGGCGAAAGAACCACATGCCCGTCCGACCGGAGAATTTCCAGATTCCGCTGAACGGCCGGGGAGAGATACATGTCCGAATTCATGGCGGGGCAGAGCAACACCGGGCAGGTGACCACCGTGAGGAAAGTGGACAAGGCGTCGTCGGCGATGCCGTGGGCAAATTTGCCCAACAGGTTGGCGGTGGCCGGGGCGACCACCACGGCCCGGGCCTCCCGGGCCCATTCGATGTGGCGCATGGCGGCTTCTGGGTCCCGCCGGTCGTAGAGATCGGTGCAGACCGGCCGGTTGCAGATCGCCTCGAAAGTGACGGGGCCGACGAAATGGGTGGCGTTGGGGGTCATCATCACCCGCGTGCGGGCGCCGGCCTTCACCATCAGCCGAAGCAGATAAACCGATTTGTAGGCGGCGATCCCGCCGCTGACCCCCAGGACGATTTCGCCGCCCCTCGCAAGGCCCCGGATCACTGGATCATCTCTCCCCCCGAACCGGGAATGGTCCGGCCGCCGGCCGTGGTGGGCACCACGCCGATTTCCACCGCGGTGGAAAAATCCCCCTCGGCGATGTTGATGACGCACCAACGATTGTCCTTGTGGAACAAAAGGATGGAGCGGGAGGCGGTGAAGCCGCCGATGGTTCGCCAATTGTCCTTGGCCATGTTTTCCCGGAAAAAGGCGATCAGCGAGCCCCGGTCCACCCGCCCGCGAAAGGCGAGAATCCCGGCCGAAAAGCCCTGGGACTGGATCAGATAGGAGTTCCGCTTGTCCTCCCGCAGCTCCGCCGGAATGAGCACGTCCGGAAAACCGTAATAGAGCGGCGAGCCGCCGGCGCTCATGTCTCCGGCGGAACTCCCCATGCCCGTGCTTCGGAGCCCGGTGCAGCCCGAAGCGGAAACCGCCAGCAGGCAGACAAGCGCCATCCATATCCAAGCCGAGTTCCGCCTTTTTTTCGTCGCCATCATCGTGTCTCCTTCGCGTCGCGCCCGCCGAATTTCAGTGAGATTGCCGGGGTGAGTGGAATTGCGCGGGCGCCGCGGAAATGATATGGAGGCTTCATGAATCGACCCCTTCGAAAATCGACGCCCATTTTGACCGGTTACGCCGATGGATGATAGAAAAAACGCCCCTTGATGTCAACGAACATCCCCCCGACCGCCAACGCCCGCGACCCGAATTCGGCGCCGGAGCGATTCGCCCATTTCCTGCTGGCCGAGAAAGGTCTGTCCGCGGCCACCGTTTCCGCCTATCGCGCCGACCTGGAACGGTACCTGGACGGCCTGCGGGAAAAGAACGTGGACGCCCTCTCCGACGGAGACACGCCCCTGTTGCTGGCGCACTTGATGCGACTGGAGCGGGACGGGCTGGACGCCCGGTCCCGGGCGCGGCACCTGGTGACGCTGCGGGCCTTTTACCGCTTTCTGGTCCGGGAGGGCCACCTCGCAAGCGATCCCTCGGCCCGGCTGGACCTGCCCAAAACCGGCCTTCGGCTGCCCGTCATTCTCTCCCTGGAGGAGGTGGAACGGCTATTGTCCGCGCCCGACTCCGCCACCCCCCGGGGACTGCGCGACGCCGCCATGCTGGAAATGCTCTACGGCGCGGGCCTGCGGGTTTCCGAACTGGTGAACCTTCGCCTGCCGGACGTCCGGAGCGACGCCGGCGTGGTCCGGGTGGCGGGCAAGGGAGATCGGGAACGGCTGGTCCCCTTCGGCCTGCACGCCCGGGAACGGCTTCGCCTTTACCTGGAAAGCGGACGCCCGCGCCTTTTGAAGAGCCGGGCCGGCCCTTGGCTGTTCGTGGCCCGGGCCGGAAATCCCATGACCCGTCAGGGCTTCTGGAAGGCGATGAAAACCTACGCCCGAAAAGCCGGCATCCGGAAAACGGTTTCGCCCCACAGCCTCCGCCACGCCTTCGCCAGCCATCTGCTGGAAGGCGGGGCGGACCTCCGGGCCATTCAACTCATGCTGGGCCACGCCGACATTTCCACCACCCAGATTTACACCCACCTGGCCCGGGGCCGCCTCAAGGAAATCCATACCCGCCACCATCCGCGAGGGTAAAGGGCGTCCTGAAGCGCCCCCCGCGCCGAAACCCGGCGCGAACCGCCGCGTCTCAAAAAGTTTTGACGGCCGGGGGATCGGCTGATATGGAGCCGTTGATCGAACCATCCTGAACCTGCGATCCCGTGGACGGGAACTCGCTCGGAGGATTCTCCATGATTTTCGTGGCCCATTTTCTTCATGTCAGCCACCAGCAGGAATCGTCGGATTCCGAACGGCGCCACGGCGCGTTTCACATGATGATCGACGCCGAAGATCCGGAAGCGGCCCGGGCGCGTTTTCGGGAACGATTGGAACAAATCGGCCGAAGCAGCGGGCTGTTCGAAGGCGCCTGTCGGATTTACCTGACCCGGATGCTGCAATTCGAAGCGCCGCCCAAAAACCACGCGGTCATGTTCAGCTTTCAGTCCATGGTCGGGGACCCGGTGATGCCCTACATCGGCTGCTCCACCCCCTCCGGCGAAAACGACGGCTGCGAAATCATCCACTGGGAGGAAAACGTCCCGGTGATGGACGACCAACCCGCCAGCCCGTTCTTTTCCTTTTCCGCGTAGTCGCGGAGACGCCCTTTTCGCACAAGTAGACATTCCCTACCCCCGGTTACCGGCCCACCCCCATTGAGGGAATGGGCCTTTTTTGGGATTTTATTCCCAAGATTATATCGGTTTTCCGGAACGGACTCCGGCAACCGATTGACCAGAAAGGGGGGAAGGCATGTCATTGTCCATCGTTCATCATGGAAAATTGGGACGTTCCGGAAAATCCGGATCATGGCTTCTGCTGCTCTGCGGGTTTTTCCTTCTCGTCCCGACCGGATGCATTTTCCGCCACCATCACCTTCCGCGCGTCGCCCCGGAGGCGGCCGCCCGCCGCGCCGCGGCCTCCGAAGACGCCGCCATCCAAGCGGCGAATCGGCCGGAGCGACCGCCGATCCTTGAACCGGAAGCGCCGCTTCCCGTGTCCATTCCGGCGCCCGCGCCGGAATCGCCGCCGCCGCCGGAACCGCCCAAAAAACCGGCGCCCGAATGGCCGCGCCTGGAGCCGGTGCGCGCCAGCCTGACCGGCCGATTCGGCATTTCGCTGGACGGCGACGAGAACTACGCGCTGCTTCGGGCCGTGGCCGACTGGATGGGCGCGCCCTACGAATGGGGCGGATGCTCCGTCGGGGGGATCGACTGTTCCTGCCTGGTGCAAACGATTTACGCGGAAGTGTTCGGCCTGGACATCAACCGAACCGTTCGAACCATGCTCGAAGAGCGGCTGGAAAACGTGGACGTCTCCGGACTTCGCGAAGGAGATCTGCTCTTTTTCGACATGAAGGACGAGGGATTCATCTCCCATGTGGGCATTTATCTCAAGAGCGGGGCCTTCGTCCACGCCAGCAGCTCCAATGGCGTCATGATCAACCGGTTGACCCAGCCGTTTTACCGGGCCCGCCTGGTCAAGGCCGCCCGTTTGAACGAACCGCCCCGCGGGGTCGAGCTGGCCCGGGTTTCCCTGGGAAATCTGGTGGTCGTCCAGCGATAGCCGCCGCCGGAAAGACGGGAAAAGATTGCCGCGGATTTCACGCGCGAAACGCGAAACGCGAAGAAAAAGAGCGCTTCGCGGCCGCCGCCCGTTGGGCGATCCATAAATTTTTTATTGACTTGGAAAAGATCAACCGTTAAAAAGCGTGAAAAAATTCACATTCAAGCCAACGTGAAGTCGCCGGGGAATTTGCCAAACCCGTCGCAAGGCGGGGACGGAAAGCCGCGGGTCCGGGGAAACGGACAGCCGGGTCGCCAATGGCCGAATTGCCGAAAACGAAACGGGCAATCCGGTTTTGTTCTCCCCCGCCCTTGTTCAACGCAAACACGAAACGGAATATGAAACTTCAGCCTTCCATCCGTCGCGGCCTTTCCGGATTTTTGGTTCTTTTTTCACTCTTTTTCCTGACCGCCTGCGGCGCCTTGCACAAGGCGTCCTCGCCAACCGTTCCCGCCGCGGCGCCCGTCGCCGACGCCGACGGCGCGCCAATCGCCTTTGCGGCGCCGGCCGAATCCGCCCTCCCCGCCGACGCTTCGCCCCCCGCCGACCGCCCCGTGTCCGCCCC
>CAYFVR010000232.1:0-7824 GCA_964346545.1 uncultured Desulfobacterales bacterium
CTTTTGAAGCGGGAGCTGGACGACGATCCCCTTTGCTGAGAACGCGGGCGGGACGTCATCCCAAATTCAGCGCATCTCCAGCCGCCCCTCTCCGTGCCGCGTCGCCGCCCGCACCCGATCCCCTTCCCGCCAAAAGGCCACCCCCTCCAAAAAGCCGATGATCCGGCTTCGGGGCGGTTGGCAGCCGTTTCGGCCCAGCAGGGAAAGGAACGGGCCGACCACGATGTCGTGGGACGCGAACAGGGTGAGGCCGGTCCCCTTTTCTTCCGACGTTTCCAGCATGAACCGGAGCAATTGCTCCGCCGCCGGACGGGGCGGCTTCATGCCGTCCAGCCGCTCCCCGTCGCCCAGGGCGTCCACGAAATCCACCAGCCCCATGGCCACCAGGGTTTCCATGGCCCGCCGGGGATCGGAGACGAACACCCCCGGATGGCCCAGGATTTCCGCTTCCGTCACGGACCCGTCGTGGCCCGCGCCCCGGCCCACCTCCGCCGCCGTCTGCACGCAGCGAGGCACCGGGCTCGCGATCAGGCCGGCGATCCGGTTTCCGATGGTTTCGCCCAGGCGCAGCGCGGCGGTCACCCCGTCCGGCGTCAGGCGGAAATGGTGGCCGTCCTCCCCCACCCGAAACTCCGGCCGCTCCGCATGGCGCAACAGGATGCCCACGGGCCGGTCCTTCGGCAGTTTCGGCAATATTTGATCCCAACCGGCGATGTCCGGTTTCATGTCGGTTTCCTCTCCTTCGCATATTCCATCAGTTTTCGTCTCACGCCGTCATCATCGCCCGATACATCGCCACCGCCTGCTCGATCTTGGCCACCTCGCAATATTCGTCGATCTGGTGGGCCAGCCCCGGCTCGCCGGGACCGCAGATCAGCGTGGGAACCTCGCCGAAGGCCCGGCGCAGGGCGGCCCCGTCGGTGAAATAGGTGACGGCGCGGACCTCCGGCCGTTGGCCCAAAATCGGCGCGACCCGGTCGAAGACCGATTGCACCCAGGGATCCTCCGGATCGGTCCAAAGCGCGGGGACGTCGAGCCGGCGCTCCAGTTCCACCTCCGGTCCCAGGACCTCGGCCAGCCGGGCGTGCAGCGCCTCGGCGTCCACCGCCGGAATCGTGCGGATGTCCACGCCGCACTCCGCCGCGTCCGGCACCGTGTTGAACGTCACCCCGCCGGAAACGATCCCCACGTTGAGGGTCGGCGGCCCCAGATGGGGATGGGACGGCAGGTCGAAGTCGAAGGTTTCCAAGACGGAAATCGCCCGGGCCAGCTTGTAGATGGCGTTGTCGCCCCGCTCCGGCATGGAGCCGTGGGCGGAGACGCCCCGGGCGCGGGCCCTCAGCCAGAACGCGCCCTTGTGGCCCACCATGGGCAGGTTGGCCGTGGGCTCCGGCACCACCATGGCCCCGGCGGGCCCCAACAGTTCGGGATGTTCCGCCAGATCGAAGGAGCCCTGGCAGCCGGTCTCCTCCGCCGAAACGAGGACCAGCATCAGCCCGATCCCCCGCCGCCGGACGTCCGCCGCCGACGCCGCGGCCGCCGTCACCATCGCCGCGATCCCGCCCTTCATGTCGCTGGAACCCCGGCCGTGCAGCCGCCCCTCCGCGATGTCGCCGGAAAAGGGATCGCGGCGCCACGGGACCGAGCCCACCGGCACGGTGTCCACATGGCCGGCGAAGCAGAGGGGCGGACGATCCCCGCCGCCGTCCAGCCGGGCGATGAGGTTGGGGCGGCCGGGGGCGAAATCGTGGCGGGCGATTTCGAATCCGGCCGCCGCCAGGATTTCCGCCAGCAGGTCCATGCAGGCCGCCTCGTTGCCGGGCGGGTTCACCGTGTTCATCCGGACCAACTGTTGAGTCAATTCCACCGCCGCGCGTTCGGGATGTTCCTCGGGGGATGTCATGGGCGCGTCTTTCGTTGTTGATTGGCCTTTGCTCGGCCTTTCACTGGATTCCCATTTTTCCACCCCAATTTTCCTACCATGGACCCCGCCGGCGGGACCACCCTTTTTGGCGCGATTCGGCTCCAATCTGGATCGTCCTCCTCCGCGAACGGCTCGTCTTCCCGCCCGTCCAGCTCGAACTCTTCCCCGACGAATCGGCGGAATCGGCGTGATCTCCGCCATTTTCCGTCCGTTTATGGGGTGATAACCCCATCCCTTCCTTTCCCGGCGCCTGCTACCGTTTCCGATCAAGCACCTCACTCTCGTTGCGAGACTCCGCCTCGCAATGCGTTCGGGGAGGCTCCGCCTCCCGTCCCACAGCGCGTGTTCACCCCCCTTTTTTAAAGGGGGGGCGGGGGGAGATTTTCGGCAGTGAATTGAACGATTTCCGTTTATTTTCAGAAAAGCGCCGCTTTTCCCGGAGTCCATCTCGTTGCGAAGCTCCACTTCTCGTCACGCGAGGCGAAGCCTGGGACCGAGAACAATAATTTGGGAAAATCGGCAGAAATCCGGCCGGAGAAAGGATATTCCACATGACCGCCCTCGCCCTTCCCTTTTCGGAACTCGGATCGGACGACGTCGCCCGGGTGGGCGGCAAGAACGCCTCCCTCGGCGAGATGATCCGGACCCTCCACGCCCGGGGCATTCGCGTCCCGGACGGCTTCGCCACCACGGCGGACGCCTACCGCCGTTTTCTGGATCACAACGACCTGGCCGAAAAAATCCGGGATCGAATCGAAAAAATGAACCGGGGGGAACTCTCCCTGGAAAAGACCGGCCGTTCCATTCGGGCCATGTTCGCCCAGGCGGAGTTCCCCGAGGCCGCGGCCCAGGCCATCCGCCGGCGCTACGACGAGCTGTGCGAATCGGTCGGCGCGGAAGAGGCGGACGTGGCGGTGCGCAGCAGCGCCACCGCCGAGGACCTGCCCGACGCCAGCTTCGCGGGCCAGCAGGAGACCTACCTCAACGTCTCCGGCGCGGAAGAGCTGCTGGACGCCTGCCGAAAATGCTACGCCTCCCTCTTCACCGACCGGGCCATCGCCTACCGACGGGAAAAGGGCTTCGACCATCTCAAGGTCGCCCTCTCGGTGGGCGTGCAAAAAATGGTCCGGGCCGACAAGGGCGGTTCCGGGGTCATGTTCTCCCTGGACACCGACACCGGCTTCCCCGACCTGGTGCTCGTCAACGCCGCCTGGGGGCTGGGCGAAAACGTGGTGCAGGGCACGGTGACGCCGGACGAATACCGGGTGTTCAAGCCGCTGTTGGACCGGCCCCACCTCGTCCCCATCCTGGAAAAGACGTGCGGGGAAAAAGAAAAAAAGATGGTTTACGCCGCCGGGGGCAACCGGACCACGAAGAACCTCCAGACGCCCAAGGCCGAGCGGCGGCAACTGGTCCTGAACGACGCGGAAATCCTCCAGCTCGCCCGCTGGGCCAAGGAGATCGAGGACCATTACGAAACGCCCATGGACATGGAATGGGCCAAGGACGGCGAAACCGGCGAGCTGTTCATCGTCCAGGCCCGGCCGGAAACGGTGCAGTCCCGCAAAGACCAGGGCAAGCTCCGCCACTACCGGCTCAAGGAAGAGGGCGAAACGCTCGCCGAGGGACTCAGCATTGGCGACGCCATCGCCGCCGGGAAGGTCTCGCTCATCCGAAGCGCCGACGACATCGACCGGTTCAAGCCGGGCACGCTGCTGGTCACCGAAATGACCGATCCCGACTGGGTGCCGATCATGAAGCAGGCCGCCGGCATCATCACCGACCAGGGGGGCCGCACCTGCCACGCCGCCATCGTCAGCCGGGAGCTGGGGATTCCGGCGGTGGTGGGCACGGGCGACGCCACGGAAATTTTGGAAAACGGCGATTCGGCCACCCTCTCCTGCGCCGGGGGCGAACGAGGAATCGTCTACCGGGGAGAGTTGGCCTACGAATCCGAAGAGCTGGATCTGTCCGACCTGCCCGAAACCAAGACCGAGATCATGATGAACATGGCCAGCCCGGCCGCCGCGTTTCGCTGGTGGCGACTGCCCTGCCATGGCGTCGGCCTGGCGCGGATGGAGTTCATCATCAACAACATCATCCGGATTCACCCCATGGCCCTGGTCCACTACGATTCTTTGGAAGACAAGGAAGTCCGAAAAACCATCCGGGAGCTGACCCGGGGCTACGAGGACAAAACCGACTACTTCGTGGACCATCTGGCCCGGGGCGTGGCCACCATCGCGGCGGCCCAGTATCCGGACCCGGTCATCGTCCGCATGAGCGATTTCAAGACCAACGAATACGCCGACCTGATCGGCGGAAGCGGCTTCGAGCCGGCGGAAAGCAACCCGATGCTCGGCTGGCGGGGCGCGTCCCGCTACTACGGCGATCACTACCGCGCCGGCTTCGCCCTGGAATGCCGCGCCATCCGAAAGGCCCGGGAAACCATCGGGCTGGACAACGTGGTGATCATGATTCCCTTCTGCCGCACGCCGGAGGAAGGGGACCAGGTGCTGGAGACGCTGGCGGAAAACGGGCTGGTCCGGGGCAAGGACGGGCTGGAGGTCTACGTGATGTGCGAAATCCCGTCCAACGTGCTGCTGGCCGCGGAGTTCGCCGAGCGGTTCGACGGCTTCTCCATCGGCAGCAACGACCTGACCCAGCTCATCCTGGGCGTGGACCGCGACTCCACCGCCCTCTCCCATCTCTTCGACGAGCAAAACCCCGCCGTCAAACAGGCGATCTCGGAGCTGATCCGGGTGGCCCATGAAAAGGACCGGAAGGTGGGCATCTGCGGCCAGGCCCCCAGCGACTATCCCGACTTCGCCGCCTTTCTGGTGGAACGGGGCATCGACTCCCTGTCGCTTTCCCCGGATTCGGTGTTGGATGTATTGAATCGCGTCGCTACGGTGGAACGGACGATGGCTCGATAATGCGATCGCCGCGAATATCCATCTTCCATCCGGGAGCGGCGAGTTGTTCTCGTCGCCCGATGCCGGCAAACTCCCGATTCGACGAGTGCAACTCGTCGCTCCCAGGAAAGTCCGGCGCGGGATTTTTTGCAAATCTTTCACGGAAGACCGCGCCGCGCTCCCCAGAGGAATCCCGCCATGGTTCACGTCAACTACCCGTTTCTGATTCTCCTCACCGGCGGGCTGATGGTGCTCACGGTGCTGCTGAAAACGGCGCTGGAGCGCACCCCGGTCCCGCCCCTGGTGGGGTATCTCCTGCTGGGACTTCTGCTGCGCTGGCTGGAGGAGCACAGCGGCCTGCCCCATCCGGGCGCCGAGGAGATATTCGGTTTTCTGGGGAAAATCGGCGTCATCCTGCTGCTGTTCAAAATCGGTCTGGAGAGCGATTTAAAAGGACTGCTGACCCAGCTCCGGCGGGCCAGCATGGTCTGGTGCTGCAACGTTCTGGTGAGCGGTCTGCTGGGCTTCGCGGCGGCGTTCTGGCTGCTGAATCTCGCCATGATCCCCAGCCTGGTGGTCGCCACCGCCATGACGGCCACCAGCGTGGGCATTTCCATCGCGGTGTGGGAACGGGCCGACGCGGCCCAGTCCGAAAACGGCGAGTTTCTCATCGACGTGGCGGAGCTGGACGACATCTCGGCCGTGGTGCTGATGGCCCTGCTGTTCGCGCTGCTGCCCCAATTGCGGGAAGTCGGGCTGGAATCCGGGATGATGAACGGAGACCTTCTGGCCACCGTTGGAAAAACCGCCGGCCTGTTTTTCCTGAAAATCGTGGCTTTCGGCGCGCTGTGCTATCTGTTTTCCCGCTACGTGGAGCGCCACATCACCGAGTGGATTCAATCGGTCGCCGCCCGGCCCGCCCTGATGATCCTGGTGATCGGCATCGGCCTGATGTTCGCGGCCGCGGCCGGCCTGCTGAAATTCTCCCTGGCCATCGGGGCCTTTTTCGCCGGACTGGTTTTCAGCCGCGATCCCCGCTGCGTCAAGGAGGAGGCGGCCATCCTCCCGCTGTACGAGATGTTCACGCCTTTCTTCTTCATCGGCATCGGGCTGGAGCTGGAGCTGGCCGCGTTGGGCGACGCGCTTTGGCTGGGCGGGGCGCTGACCGTCGTCGCCATCGGAACCAAACTGCTGGCCAACGTGATTCCGATCTATTTCCTCCGGGGATTCCAGGGGGCGACCCTCATCGGAATCAGCATGGTCCCCCGGGCGGAAATCACCATGATCATCATGCAAAAAGGCGCTTCCCTGGGAGATTGGGCGGCGCCGCCTTCGGTTTTCGCCGCCATGGTCCTGGTCAGCGCGGTCACCTGCATGGCCGCGCCGGTGGCGGTGCGTTCCCTCTTGCGCCGGTGGCCCCAAAGCGGAGAGGCCGAAGAGGGGTAAATTTTCTCTTTTTGACGAAAGTTCCGAAATGAATTACACGAAAAAACATGCCGGGATAAAGGTTTTGCCCCATGTTCGAGACATCCGGCTTTTGCGACATTGAATCGGGTGAAAGCTGGAATTTCCCGTACCCCGGTTTTTCCAACCGAAAAAGAGACCCGAACGAAAGGAGTTCACGATGGCCCAAAAGCTGTTCGCCGAAAAAATTCCGACCTTTTCCGTGGCCGCAATTTTCCTGGTATTGGGGCTGTTGTTTGTCATCCTCAATTTCACCGTTCTGCCCATCTTCGGAATTTTGCTGGGCATCGTCTTTTTCCTGATCGGCGGTTTCATTCTGAAAAAATACCATGAAACCGCCGGCGGAGGGACGCAACGACAAGGCGACTGAATTCTCGGGGCGGGGGCGCCCGCAAGCCTCCTTTCCCGCGGGCAAATTTCCCCGCCGGTTTTCCATTCCGTTCCTTCCCCGCTCCAAATAGGAAATTCCATCCGGATCGCCCAACGCCATTGGGCGATCTCCTCTCTCCGTTGTCCCCGATCTGCTTTCCGGCGCCTCCGTGAAATCCCGGAACCATCGAAATCCTCTGGCGCCGACGCCCAAAAAAGGGTAAACCTCTGGCGAAAACGGCATGGGAGCAGGAAATTTTTCCGAGCTTATTGCGTGACAGAAGGGAGACGGGAAACATGAGGTTAGGATCGGTCAACCAACGAATTTTTCTTTGCTTTTCGGTTTTGGTTTTGCTTTACGTCGGCTTGAGCGCCATTTCCATCATCGTCGCCAATATAAGCAGGGACGTAGCGGTGGAAGAAAACGGCGAGGGCCTGAGAGCTTTGCAAAAAGAAAAAATTCAAGAAATCGTCAATGCAACCGCAACGCTCCTCGGCCAGGAACTTCGGGAAATCCACGACCGGGAGGCCCGCCGGAAAAGGATTCCCGAGTTGATAAACCCTGTCCGATATGAAGCGGACAGGTCCGGGTATTTTTTCGTTTTTCACGGAACGGTAAACGTGGCCCACGGGCTCGACCAAAACTGGCAGGGCAAGGATATGGGCGACATTCGAACCGAAGAGGGGTTGGCCGTCATCCAGGAATACCGAAAAGCCGCCGAAAGCGGGGGCGGCTTTCTTGAATATCCCTGGGCCAAACCGGGGGGCGGCGTAGCGCCCAAAATTGGATACGGGAAAAAGATCGCGGGAACCGATTTTTGGATCGGAAGCGGCGTCTATATCGACGACATTCTTGAAAAAAATCTTGTCGTCTCGAATCGAATCAAAGAGCGCCTCAATTCGATGCTCCGTTTTGTCCTGGGCGGCGCCGCCGCGGTCCTGGTCCTGTTGATCCTGCCACTGATGTTCTGGACGGGACGTTCCATCACCCGCCCTCTGCGCGCCGCCACCAATCGGCTGAACGAGGTCGCCGCCCAGCTCGCCGCGGCGGCGGGACAGATCGCCACCAGCAGCCAGTCCCTTTCCTCCGGGGCCTCCCAGCAGGCCGCCGCCGTGGAGGAAACCTCCTCCGCGTTGGAGGAGCTTTCCGCC
>CAYFVR010000233.1:0-7775 GCA_964346545.1 uncultured Desulfobacterales bacterium
GAAAAAGGCCCCCAAGCGGGAGCCTTCATGGACGGTCGAGACAAGCTGGGGACGGTCGGCATCCACGGCGCCGCCTCCGAAGGCGACGCCGGGGGAGATTCAGACCCCGACGGCTTCCTTTATGGCGTCAATGCCCACGCGCTCGGCGAAACGGGCGGTGCGTTCCCGTTTCTTCCCGTTTTCCCGATAGAATTGCAGGAGCTTCCGGGTCAGATCCATGACCTCTTCCTTGGTCAGGTCTTCGCCGATCACGTCCCCGACGCGCGGCCGTCCGCCGGAATTCCCGCCGAAGATCAGGGTCCAGCCTTTCTTCTTTCCGAACACGCCGACGTCCCGCACGTAGCTTTCCCCGCAGCAGAAATGGCAGCCGGACACGCCAAACTTGATCTTGGCCGGATATTCCTCGTCCAGGTGGTCGTTTTCCAGCGCCATGCCCAGGTCGAGAGAATCCTGCACGCCGAATTTGCAGACGGCGGTGCCCGGGCAGGCCTGGGCGTAGTGGACGCACAGCTCGGTGGCCCGGCCGATGTCGGTGCCCAGGTCTTCCCAAATCTGGGGAACCTGTTCCTTGGTGACGCCCACCAGGGCCATCCGCTGGCCGGATGTGATCTTGACGATGGGAATCTCGTATTTTTCGATGACGGCGGTGATGGCCTTCAGAATATCGACGCTCAACATTCCCACCGGCGTGCGCGGCACGATGGCGTAGGTGGTTTTGTCCCGCTGCAAAATCGCGCCTTCGGGCGTATCGGACATGGTTTGGTCTCCTTTTTGTTTTTGGGAAGGCGTGTGGCCTTCCGGTTTTGAATCTCTCTTCTATGCCTATTAAAATATCGGCAATTGGAGGAAGTTCAAGTCGCCGGAACATTTTCTTGCAAAAAAGTGAAGGTTTAAATTATTTGCGGTCAAGACCCCATTTGGGATGACGGCGCTGATGCTTAACCAAAGTCACCCGGACCAAGTTTTTCCGTGCGATTCGAAAATAAATTGCGTATGGAAATCTGTGCATTAACGAACGGCGTATTTCATCTTGAACGACCATCCATCGATCCGGCATTTCGGCGATCACCAGCACCCGTCGCTCAAATTCATCGATGAATTCATCTCCCAGGCCATCGACGGATCGATTGTAATAATTCCGAATCCTCTCAATTTCCTGCGCGATCTTTGGGTGATATTCAATCCGCATTTCCGCGCAACCGTCTCATTAATTCCGAATGTGAGATGGATTCCACAATCCCCGTTTCCATCTCCTCCTCTCGCTTCGTCGCCAACCGAATGGCCTCTTCGTCGGAGAGGTCCTCGGAGATGATATTCGGATCTCCGAGACTTTCCCACAGGACTTCGGCCAGAAACGCCCGTTCCGTTGGGTCAAGCCGCAAGGCTTGGGAAGCAATTTGATCAATCTGCATGATGGAACCTCCTTACCGCGCCGACAAAGCCGTATCACCGAGCGAGGACCAAAATCTCTTCTCGTCGGCCGAAAATATGATCGCAAGTAACGATGGATTGTTTATTTACCGGTGCCAGGGGCCAAATCTTGGGGACTATGGAAAAGGTTTGAAATGGACCGGAAGGCGCCATTCGCGTTGTTCAGATTTCGATCCGTTCCGGAAAGTCCCCGCATATTTCCGATCGCTCGATTTCGCCGGAGTGATCGTGAAACGCCATTTTTCCATCTTCGGCGCAAAACCACACCTCATGGGCGCCTTTGGCCAGGTACAAATCTTTTTTGATGGCCATCTCCGCCGCCGTGATGCTGGGGGAAAGCACTTCCACGCAAATTTCCGGGGCCAGAGGATACGGCGTGTCCAGGCCATGTTTCCGGTAGAACTCGTCGGACGCCCACGCCACATCCGCAACTTTCACGTTCCGGGAAGTCTCGATGCTGATTTCGTTGTACGCCTTCCCGGTTTTCATCAGGGACCGCAGCAGGACCAGAATTTCAGATTGAAGCGCGCTGTGGCGGTTCGAAACGGGACTCATTTCGATTTTCCCCCACTCGTTCAACTCGATCTTGTATGGGAGATCGGCGAGCGCCTTGTCGGCCAGCACATCGTTCCACTTCATTTTTTTCTCCCGACCGTAGGCGTGACTTTCGACACGGGCAGTAATCTATATCAACCAAACCGGCAGCGGCCCATCTACTTCAACAACCCCACCATCGCCTCCGCAACCTTCTCCGCCGAAAGTCCGAACAACTCGGCGGTTTCGATCCGGTCCAGATGGCGATCGTCCCACGGCAGGCCGTTTTCCTGAACGATGTTTTTGATCTTGTCGTACTTCCCGCCCAGCGCCTTGACCTTGTTCTCCAGCAGGATGGCGTCCTGAAAGGCGATGTGAAGCAGCACGAGGTGGGAAATGGTATTGGCCGCCGATACGGCGTCGGACAGCAGCGGAATCACCAGGATGGAACGGTCGTCCTTTCGGCCCTTTCCGATGTAGACGTTGCCCGCCTGGACGATGGTCCGCTTGGTGCCCTTGAGTCGGTTGTCCTTGTCCACCCGGGACGGGATGGAGGTGGACGTTCCCTCGCGATGGATCATCTCGATGGTGGTGTCGTCGGTCGGCTCGCCCAGCAGGTTGAGCCCGTGGATCTGGTAGAGGGTGGTTCCCTGGACGCCCGAAATCACCTTCTGCAGATTTTTGAGCACGATCACGTTGGTGGTGGTGAGCTGGGAAATTTTGAACTCGTGGCCCCGCAGATGGTCGAAGAGCACGCCCTCCAGCTTTTCGGTGATGCGGCTGGTGCCCACGGTCACCGTCTTGGCCTGGTGTTTGATGGCGTCGACGGGGCGGGCCATGTTGTTGATGGCTTCCCCCAGGCATTCCAGCAGCGCCGTCAGCATGTTGCGGGCCGTGCCCTTCTGGCCGAAGTCCAGCTCGTAATCGGTCACCGGCAGACGACCCGCCAGATACTTGAGCAGCAGGGTCAAATCGCTAACGGCCGCAAGCCCGATGCTGGCCGGCAGGCCGTTTTCCATGCGCCGCTTTCGGAAGGCGGTGTAAAACTGGGCCATTTTTTCCCGAAAGGTTTTTTCCAGCAGCAGCTCGTACACGTCCAGGCCGTCGCGGGCCGACGCGTCGATGGAATTTTGGACCGATTCCCGGAAGGTGAACAGAAACCGGGAGCCCTCGTTGATGGCCAGGGCGGCGTAGTAGCCCCAGAGATGTCCCACCAGGGTGTTGAGGATGGGCGACAGATGTTCCCGGACGGGCGGAACGTGGAACACGTCGTCGGCGTAGGGGTCGAAACGGGTTTCCCCCTCGTCGGCGATGACCAGCGGAACCGCCTTGTGGGCCTTGAAGATGGCGGTGTCCTTGATGATGTCGCCGATGACCGTGGCCCGGGTGCCCGCCGCGCAGACGATGATGAGCGGCTCCGAGGAGAGGTCGATGTGTTTCTTGTCCTCCACGTAGTCGGAGGAGATGGTCTTGTAGCAGAGTTCCGACAGCTTGATTCGGATTTCGTCGGCCGAGGTCTTGTTGGGGCCGCTGCCCACGGCGGCCCAGTAGGTCCGGGTCACCGCCGTCCGGCGGGCCGACTGCTCGATCCGGTCCCGCATGGCCAGGACCCGGCGCATGCAGCCCGGCAGGGCCAGAAGCTGCTGCACCTCTCCGGTGACGAAGGCGTCGTTCCGCCGGCCGCGAACGTGGGCCAGGAACAGGGAGAGCAGGGCCCCGGCCACGATCTGGGAATAAAACGCCTTGGTGGAGGCCACCGACATTTCGATGTCCCGGCCGCTGGAGGTGTACATCACGCCGTCCACCTTGAAGGTGATGTCCGAATCCCGCCGGTTGACGATGGCCAAGGTGTGGGCGCCCCGCTCCCGCACCATGTCCACGGTTCGGTTGGTGTCGGTGGTGGTGCCGGACTGGCTGATGGCCACCACCAGGGTGTCCTCCATGCCGGTGTCGGAATCGTGAAGCTTGAAACCGGACAGCTCCGAAGCCTTCAGGGAATCGATTTGAAGCCGGGGATCGTCCATGTAAACGTCGAGGATGTCGGCGCAGGCCTGGGCCGCCACCCCGGCGGTGCCCTGTCCAACGAAAAAGACCCGGCGAATGCGGTCTTCGGTCAGCGCGGTTCGAAGGCTCTCCGGCACCGTGGATTCGTCCAGAGTGACCGCGTAGGTGTCCCGGGCGCCGTCCAGCAGCCGCCACCGGTTTTGCAGGGTTCGCTCCACCGACACCGGCGCCTCGGAAATTTCTTTCAGAAAATAATGGGGAAATTCCTGGCGGTCGATGTCTCGGGAGGTGATGGCGGTCTTCTTGCGGTCCGCGTCGGTCAGGGTCACCGGCGCGCCGTCGTAGTGGGTCGAGGTGATCCCCGAAAGGCCGCCCGCCGATTCCTGGTCCAGAATGACGATCTGCCCCCGGCTTCCCTCCTCGTTCCGCCGCTCGCCGTCCAGCTTGATGTAGGCGTCCGTCTCCTCGATGAAGCCGTAGACCTCCGAGGCGGCCATGTAATGGCCGTCGGCCAGCCCAACGAAAATGGCCTGGCCGCTCCCCCGCTGGGCCAGAAACATCCGGCCCGGGGCCAGATCGGTGTGCATGGCGATGGCGTGGGACCCCTCGAATTCGTTGACCGCCCGCCGAAAGGCCTCCGCGACGTCGGCGCCTTCCCGCACATGGTGTTCCACCAGCATGGGGATCACCTTGGTGTCGGTGCTCACCTCGGGGGGGATGACCCGGCCCGCCTTTTCCATCCGCTCCTTGATGGAAAGATAGTTGTCGATGTCGCCGTTGAGGCAGACGTGGTAGATCCCGCCGTCGGCGGAATCGCCGGTTCGGCTGTCCACCGGGTGGCAGTTGGGCTCGCCGATGGCGCCCACCGAGGCCCATCGGGTGTGGGAAAGAACCGTGAAATGACGATAGGAAAAATTGACCGCCGCCTGGAGAATGGGATCGTTTTTGATCTGGTCCCGCAAAAAGGCCACGTTGTCGCCCAGGCTGCCGATTTCGGCCGCGACCTTGTAGACGAAGGTCAGCGCCACCCGTTCGGACCCGTTCTCGTCCCGGGAGGCGCGGACGCCGACGCCCCGGTTGACCAGAACCTTCGCACCGGTTCGCTCCCGGAAGGCGTCCATGAAGTTGGCCTTGTCCAGCGTGTCCTGGAGATCGGAAAACACCTCGCCGTCCAGCAGGAACATCAGAGAGATGCCGGCCGAGTCCCGGCCCCGCACTTCCAGCCGATCGATGCTGTTGAGCACCGCGTTGACCCGACGGAAAATGTGGAAGACGCCTTCGGGCGCGCCGGAGCGGTGCAGCAGATCACGAACCTTTCCGACGTTCTCGTCGATTTCCGATCGGAGGCACCAGGAAATGTCCTTGAGCAGCTCCAGCCGGCGGGACGTCACGTCCACCTCGGTCGGGTCCATCCGACCCATTTGCTCGGCCTGGGCGGCGCTTTCCGTCCCGATGAAATCGGCCAGTCTGGCGGCCACCTTGGCCAGGGATTCCCGGGCGTTTCGGTCGTTGAACAGGGCGTAGAAGGGGGCCTCGCCCTTGAGCGCCCGAGTGGCCGCCGCCGCGTTCGCCAGCGGCCCGTCGCCGCCCAGGTAATGGGGTTCCAGCTCCAGCCCGGCGTCCCGGCAGGCGGCCAGGTCGCGGGATTTTATGATTCGGGCCCACTCCTTGAAGGCGGAGAGGTCCACGTTGGCGTCGCCCTTCTTCCCGTTTCGAACGGGGACGATTCCGGCAAGTCCGCACATGATTTTATTCCCTTGGCAAAAAAGTTCGGTGGTTTCGTCGGCGGGTCGGGCCGGCCGCATCCCTCGTCGCGGGGCGCGGCCCGGATCAAACGGCCTATCCGCTCCGGGCTTCGTCCGCGCCGGCGTCTTCCCGGGCGAACCGATTGGCGAAGAAGGTTTTCATGATTTGCCGGGCGTATTCACTGGCCTTGGTCCCGATCAATTCCTGGTGGGCCACGGCGACGGCCACCGCGATGCGGCGGCCGCCGTCCTTTTCTTCCGCGAATCCCACGAACCAGTCGTACAGCCGGTCGGGGTGAATGCGGCTGCCCATGGTTCCGGTCTTTCCGCCGAGAACCAGTCGGCTCAGCACCGGATCTTGCTCGAAGCCGCGAAAACTTCGGCGACCGGTGCCCGTTCGAATGGTTTCCTCCATCAAACCCCGCATTTCGCGGGCCGTCTTCGGCGCGAGGGCTTGGCCCGCCGTCGTCGGCGATTCCGGCGCCTGGTAGAGCAACAGGCCGTTTTCGTCCCGGATGCGGTCCACGATGGCGGGGGCGATCAGCCGACCGGTCTTGGATACGGCCGTCGCCGCGATCATCGCGCCGTGGAGGGGGGAAAGCAGGGTGGTGCGATTGAAACCGCTGGCGATTTCGGCCCACTGAAATGGCTCGTCGGTGACGCGCAGCGGGCTGGGTTCCACCGGTATTTCAAATGGAATGGGTCGGTTGAAGCCAAAGGCCTCTCCGTGGCGGGCCAGGGCGTTTTTTCCCAGACGGAGCGTCCCCAGCCGGCCGAAGACCGGATTGACCGACTGGGCGAAGGAATCCCGCAGGGTGATGCGATGCACTTTTCGCCCCGGCGATTTCCGGAGCTGATACTTGTACAAGGTGTATTTTCCTCCGGCATATCCCAGGGAAGATTCGCCTTCCAAGCCCATTTCGGAGATGGCGGCGGCGGCGGTGACGATTTTGAAAACGCTGGCGGCCGGAAAAAGGCTGGCCAGACAGGCGTTGTTGCCCGGGTCCACGCTGTCGTGGCTCGCCATGGCCAGCACGCGGCCCGTGTCGGCCTCCAGCACCACGGCGCCCAAATACCGGGCGGTGTCCGGCTTGAGGGTGGCCACCATCCGTCGCTGAAGCGGTTCGTCGAGGCTCGTTTCCACCCGGAACCGGCGGCCGTCGAACTCGAATTCGAACGTCGAATCGGCGAGATTGAGGAACAGGTCCGGGGCCAGCAGGGCCCGAACGTCGGTCTTGTCGATCAAATGGGACGGTTCCGGAAGCGGGCGCGTCTCCCCGGCGGGATCGGTTCGGCGGTCTTTGGCGGAAGAGCGCGAGGCGTCCAACCCGGGATCGAAAAGGGCCGCGGGAACGAAGACCCCGCTGTCCAGCGGGCTTTCCCGAACGCCGTAGAGGGCCGCCAGAAAGACGAAGAACAGACCGATCCAGCGGAGCCCGCGGCGGCGCGTTCGCGGGGAGCCGCGACGATGATTGTCCTGGAGTCGGTCCTGATACCGTCGCCACCCCGGTGCGGGGGCGCCGTACGTGCGGATGCGTCGGTTGGGTTTCATGGGCTCCGTGGGCTTGGGGTTGGCGGGAGGGACCGGCCCGGCCCCGGGCCCGACCTCGAGGCCGGACTCGGGGTCGGGCAAACGCGCCCGTACCCGGTCGATGGAAGATTAGCGGAGGGGCGTTCCCGGCGGAACGGGACGGGCCACGGTGGAAACCGCGGTGACCTCGTCGGTGACGGCGGCCAGCGCCATGCCGTTGGAGGTGACGCCCATCAGTTTGGCCGGTTTGAGGTTGGCCACGACGACGACCTGACGGCCGATCAGCTCCTCGGGGGCGTACCGATCCGCGATGCCGGCCACGATGACGCGGGGTTCCCCCTCGCCCAGGTCCACCGTCAGTTGCAGCAACTTCCGCGCCTTGGGGACCGGTTTGGCGTCGATCACCGACCCGACCCGCAGGTCGATTTTCTCCAGCGCCTCGATGTCGATCTCCGGCTTGAGGGGCGGAGCCGTCGGCGCCGGCGCCTCCGGAGCCGGGGGCTCCGTTTTCTCCACCCGGGGGAAGAGCC
>CAYFVR010000234.1:0-6288 GCA_964346545.1 uncultured Desulfobacterales bacterium
ACACAGAGATCGATCAGCGTCCGCGCGTCCGATTCCCCCTCCAGCGCCCACACCGTTTGCGCCAGCCGTTCCCCTTCCTCGGCGCCGAGCACCGGATCGACCAGCGAATGAAATTTCTTCATCAACTCCCCGTCCGACGACGGCGCGTCCGGCGGCTCCCATCCCGCCGCCATCCGGCCCGAGGCCAATTCCCGGCCGTCGTCGGTCTCCACGATCACTTGGGCCAGCGCCTGGGCGGGAAAGGCCGCCTCGCAGGCCGGGTCCACTTCGGTTTCCACCCGGGCCATCAGCGAAACGACGTCCGCGTCGAACAGCCGGGGCGGGAGCACCTGGCGCGGGCCCACTTCGCCGTCCAGCAAGGCGGCGGCGATGGGAAAGGCCATGCCGTACTGAGCCTCTTCCGTGTCGCGGGGCGGAGAACAGGAGAGCCGAGTGGCGGCGTCGAAGGTGCGGACGCGAATGCGGACGATCCGCTCCGGCGGGATTTGCTCCCCGGCGCAGATTTCCAACGCCCCCCGAACCGCCGGCTGGGCCCAGCGGCAGGCGGCGTATGGCTTGAAGTAGAGATTCATCATCTCGAATCGGTTTCCCAGCCCGTCGATCCATTCCGGCTCGGGCTCGTCGTCGAACAGCGGATCAATTCCGGTGAAGCCTGACCGAGCCAACAGCGCGGAGGCAACCGCCACCATGGTTCCCCACCCAATGCCGTCCTTGCCCATGCTCGGGCGGTCGATGCCCTTCATCATGGGGCAGATGGGCGCATGGTATTCGGCCGCGCCCATGGCGTGGCGAATGGCGTCCCGGTCCATCCCGAGCAGTCTCCCGGCGGCCGCCGCCCCGGCAATGGCCCCCCAACTCCCGGAGGCATGGTATGTCTCATATCGGGCGTGCCGAATCAATCCCGCCCGGATGCCAACTTCGTATCCCACCACCAGCGCCGTCAGGAAATCCGGCCCCGAAACCGAATCGACCATTTCCGCCGCCGCCAGCAGGGGGGGCAGGGCGCAGGCCCCGGGATGGCCCTTGACCATCCGGTAGCCGTCGTCGATGTCCAGCGCGTTGCCGGAAAAACCGTTGGCGAGGGCGGCGCCCGTTGCCGAGGACCGTCTGCCGTCCACCAGCAACGTGGCCTCGTTCCCGCCGAACTGGGAAACGGCGAAATCGGCCATCAGCCGGCCCACCGGCGTGTCCGCGCCGGCGATCAGCGACCCCAGGGCGTCCAGCAGGCAGCGTCGAGCCTGATGGCGAACCGCTTCGGACAGATTATTCCACCGGGTTCCGACCACGAAGTCCAATACTTTTTGGGTTGGCGTCATCGCGTAAAAAAGGCCGGCGTCCCGAAGGAATCCGGCCTTTCCTCTACGGCGGGGCAACGGAAGAAAAAAACCGTTAGATCAGACCGGCGTTCTTCAGGAATTCCGTGGCCGCTTCGCGGACGTTGTCGTGCTCGATGTCCACCTGATAGTTCAGGTTGGTCATGGCCTCGGTGTCCAGCTTTTCGCCCAGTTTTTCAAAAAGGCCGGAGAGTTCCGGATATTTCTCGGCGGTTTCCTTGTGGACCACCGGGGCCGGATTGTAGACGGGGAAGTAGTTTTGGTCGTCCTCCAGCACCACCAGGTCGAAGCCCCGGATGCGGCCGTCGGTGGCGAAGCCGAGGCCCACGTCCACTTGCCCGTCCTGGAGCGCCTTGTAGATCAAGCCGGAATTCATCTTCTTGATATTTTTTCGGCCGAATTTGAAATCGTAGGCCTTCTGCAGCGGGCGGTAGCCGTCCGGCCGGGCGTAGAATTCCGCGTTCAGGGCGAAGTCGATCTCGTCCGGGTTTTCCTGGATGTGGGCGGCCAGCTCGGACAGCGTCTGGATTCCCAGCTCCTTGGCCCGGTCCCGGCGCATCATCAGGCAGTAGGTGTTGTTGAAGGACATGTAGGGGAGCCAGACGAGCCCGTTTTTCTTCAAGTCCTCTTTCTTCACCGTTTCGTAGCATTCCTGGGGATCGGTGATCGGCTCCTCGTAATCCAAAAAGGTCAGCAACGCCGTTCCGGTGTACTCCATGTAAACGTCGATCTGTTCGTTTTCCAGCGCCTTGCGGGCCACCAGGGTGCCGCCCAGGCCGGTCTTGTCGGTGGTTTCAAAGCCGTTGGCCTCCAGCAGCACGATCATGATGTTGCCCAGGATGCGCTGTTCCGTGAACTCCTTGGAGCCCACGGTCATCGATTTTTCCTGGGCCGTGACGGCCAGGGGCGCGGCCAGCAGAACGGCGGCGAGGGTGAGGATGGATACGGTTTTGGTCCAGACGTTCATGTTGCCTCCTTGGGGTTTGGGGAACAAGCATTCGTGAAAGGCGTTCCAAACGGACGAGTCGCACACCTTTATCCGTAGACCAGGCCCGGACTGATGATCAGCCGTTCGAGCTGGCCGAAGGCCCAGTTGAGGAAAATGGCCAGCATGGCCGTGGGCACCGCGCCCGCCAGCATGATGCCGGGATCCACCAGGGCGATGCCGGTGAAAATGAGGTCGCCCAGCCCGCCGCCGCCCACCAGAAAGCTCAACGCGGCGGTGCCCACGTTGATGACGGTGGAGGTTCGGATGCCGGTGAGGATGATGTAGAGGGCGTTGGGAATCTCCACCCGGAACAGCACCTGCGTCGGCGTCATGCCCATGCCGCGCCCGGCGTCCAAAAACACCGGGTTCACGTTGCCGATGCCGGCCACCGTGTTCCGAATGATGGGCAGAAGTCCGTAAATGATCAGCGCGATGATGGCCGGGGTTCGGCCGATGCCCACGTAGGTCATGGCGATGGCGATGACCGCCAGGGAGGGAACGGTCTGGCAGATGCCCAGCAGGTTGAGGATCACCTCTTTGTACCGGCGCATGAAGCCCCGGGTCAGCAGCACGCCCGTGGGCACGCCGATGCCGATGGCGCAGGCGCTGGAAATGCCCACCAGTTGAACATGCTGAAGAAACAGCATCCAGATTTCCCCGGGGTTGTCCATGGAGAACTCGAAAAAGCCCAGGTTTTCCGCGTAGGCCCCCGCCGCGAAGGCGGCGATGAATCCCAACGGCATCCAGATGCGGTTGACGGCGGCCGCGGCATCGGTTTGGTTCATTGCAGCCTCCCCTCCCGGGTGATCTTGCCCCACCGGCCTCCCTGTTCGTCGTAGGTTTCGCCGACCACGGATACGAGGGTCCGGGTGTTGAGAACGCCTTCCAGCTTTCCGTCGTCGTCCACCGCCACCACGATGCCAATGTCGTAGGTCAGCATTTTGCTGAGGGCGTCCTTCAGGTTCTGGCCCGGCCCCACCGTCAGCGTCATGGGATGGACCAAATCTTTCACCGTGCCCGAGTGACCGTGGAGCACCCCGATGCTGACGTATCCCTGAAGGCGGTGATTTTCGTCCACCACCAGCAGATAGTTGAGATCCTTTTCCAGCATATGCTTCAGCACCTGCTCGGCGGCCAGGTCTTCGTGGCAGTGGACCGGATTGGTGATCATGGCGTCCCGGACCTTGAGCAGGTCCAGTCGCTTGAGCGCCCGATCCGCGCCCACGAAATCCTTCACGAACTGGTTTTTGGGCGCGGTGAGCAGCTCCTCGGGGGTGCTGTACTGAATCAGCCGGCCGGCGTCCAGCAGGGCGATCCGGTCGCCCATCTTGATGGCTTCATGGATGTCGTGGGTCACGAAGACGATGGTCTTCTTGACCTTTTCCTGGATGCGGAGAAACTCGTCCTGAAGCCCTTCCCGGTTGATGGGGTCGATGGCCCCGAAGGGCTCGTCCATCAGCATGACCGGCGGGTCCGAAGCCATGGCCCGGAGCACGCCGATTCGTTGCGCCTGTCCTCCGGAAAGCTCCCGGGGATAGCGTTGGCGGTAGGTGTCGGCCGGCATTTTGACCATCTCCAGCAGCTCGTCCACCCGCCGGGCGATGCGCTTTTCGTCCCAGCCCAGGAGCCGGGGCACGGTGGCGATGTTGTCGAAAACGGTCATGTGCGGAAAAAGGCCGATTTGCTGAATGGCGTAGCCGATGCCCCGCCGCAGCTCGATCAAGTCTTTTTGGGTGACGCTCTCGCCGTTGATTTTGATGATGCCCGAGGTGATGGGCTCCAGCCGGTTCATCATCCGCATCAACGTGGTTTTGCCGCAGCCCGAAGAGCCGATGAGGACGCAGATTTCCCCTTGCTCCACCGTCAGGGTGACGGAATCGACCGCCGGCGTTTCGGTTCCCGGATAAATTTTGGTCACGCGCTCGAGTTCAATCATCCGTCCCCCTGCAATCCTTTGCTCACCAGTCGTTTTTCGATGAGTCCGAAGGTGTAGTCCACCACGATGGCCATGATGGCCACGCACAACGCCCCGGTTTTGATCATGGCGTCGTAGGTCTGGTTGATGCCCATGAAGATATAATGGCCCAAACCGCCCGCGCCGATGTAGGCCGCGATGGCCCCGATGCCGATGCTCATGACCACGGCCACCCGCACGCCGGCGAAGATGATGGACAGCGCCATGGGCAGCCGCACCTTGAAGAGCACCTGGGCCGGGGTCATCCCCATGCCGCGCCCGGCGTCGATGGCGTTGGGGTCCACGCTGCGGAGGGCCGCGTAGGTGTTTCGGATGATGGGAAGCTGGGAGTAGAGCACCAGGGCCACGATGGCGGGGACCACCCCGACCCCGTACCCGAACATCGAAAGGAAGGGGATCATGATCCCGAACAGGGCGATGGAGGGAATCGTCATGATGATCCCCGCCAAGTAGAGGACGACGTCGGCCGCCCGCCGGTTGAAGGTGATCCAGATTCCGATGGGGACCCCGGTGCAGATGGCGATGGTCACCGCGATGGCGACGACCCAGGCGTGCTGCCAGGCCAGCTTCAGGGTTTCCCCCCCATGGTCGAGAAGAAACTGCCACATTTCCATCGGGCTTCCTCGCCGGGGTTCGGGTTTTTGGGGGAGGTCGCCGGAATCCGGCGATCATTCAATCGATTTTATTCCAATTAAAAACAAAATGCAAATCAGAATCCGAAGAGCGGTTACTCGACGAACACCTTTCCCAGGTTGGCGGTGGTCAGTCCGTCGTTGAGGTACATGCCCAGCCCCACCTGCTGGATCGATTCCATTCCCCGGGGATCGTAGACCGGCATTTCGACCTCGGGCGCGTCGGCCGCCGTGACCTCCCGGGAGATTTCGATGGCCTTTTCCAGCTTGGCGAAGGAAAAATCCACCAGATGGCGCAGAAAGGCGAACGGGTGCCGCATCATGTGGACGCCGTACTTTTTGGCCATGGCCTGCCCGTCCCGCACGTCCCGCAGGGCCCGCTCGGTCAAATGCTCCTCGTTGGTGGTGGCCAGGCTCTGGCAGGTGGGGATGTCCAGCATGAGGTTGAGATGGGTTTGCAGGATGTTGAGGAGGAAGTGGCTGCGCAGTCCGTAGTTGGGGTTGTAGTCGAAGCGGGGGTCGGCGATGGTCGGGAAGCCGGCGTGGATGACCGTGGCGCCCGGTTTCAGCAACTGGGCCGCGCAGATGCCGAACAGAACCTCCGCATGGGTGACCGCCAGGACGCCGCTGTAGCAGAACGGGGCGCTGATTCCGGCCATGGGCATGGCGGAAACGAAGGCGGGCAAACCGGCTTTGACCACCTTGACGAAGCTGTCCGAGAAGTTCTCGTTGACCTGAAGCACCGGCCGAGTGAGGCAGAAGACCATCATCAGGTTGCCCCGCTCGGCGTGGAGCGCCTTGGCCCGTTCGATGGCGGGGTCGGAGGTCACCGCGAAGTACATCGGCTTTTCGCAGTGCTCCGTCATGACGTTCATCTGCTCGATCTCGTCCTTGAGCTTCATGCCGCGCCCCATGCCGGCGATCACGTCGGTCTCGTTGACGATTTTCGCCAGCCGGGCGATGTGGTCCGGCGTGGGAATGACGCCGCCTTGGCCCGCCGCGTCGTCGTAGACGTAGGGGGCGGTTCCGCCGGTGAAAAAGCTGTTCCGGGGCACGAAAAATTCTTCCACCCCGGGCACCGTCTCCAGACATTTCTTGACCAGATCGGTGGTGACGTATATCCGGTTTTCGTAGAGGATCGCCTCGCCGGTCGCCTCGTACTGACGAAAGGCCTGTTGAATTTCGGGCTGGGTGCAGCCCACGCCCATGTTTTCGAGCATCCAGAGGGCGTCTTCGTGAACCTGCTTCAGCATATCCACCGTCGGCCCGCCGAAGGCTTCGGTGGACTTTCGGACCTGTTCATCGTTCATCATGTTGGCATCCCGCGAAAAAAGGTTGGAAATGGACCCTGGACCGAAA
>CAYFVR010000234.1:6388-7737 GCA_964346545.1 uncultured Desulfobacterales bacterium
AGGGCGTGGATCATGTCGGCCGCGTAGCCCCGAGAGCAGGCGATCAAAACGCCGCCGCCGTGTTCCGATTCCCGCCCCAGCACCGCGACCTGGCAGGGAACGTGGGAAAACGGTCCCAGGGTCACGAAGGGTGGATTTCGGTTCGGGTTTTCCAGGTCCAGCCCGGTCAGCCGCTCGGTGATCCGGAAGACCCGGGGGCCGGTCAGCGCCAGGAGCGGCAGCCCATCGGAAACGTCCGTGACGGCGGTTTCGGCCGGGTCTCCCGGCGGGTCGCCCGCCAAGTGCCAGATGCCCGCGCTTTTGGCCCCGGTGCGAAAGGCGAGGGCGGTTTCGGTCAGCGCGGCCGTTCCCGGCGTTTCGGGAAGGACGACCCCCGCCGGGGAAACGGCGGAGAGGTCGGACGCCTGCACGTCCCATCGGGCGCGGTGGCTCAGGTCGGCGAGATGGGGACCGTCGCCCTCGTTGGCGTAGCCGAGGACCACGGTCCATCCGTCCCGTTCTTCGGTTTCCGCCGGCTTCGCCTGGAAGGCGACCGGCGACATTCGCTTGGCGGTCATATCGGATTGTCTCCGGAACGCCGGGTCGCCGCGGTTCAGGACCGCATGCGCCGGCCGTCAGGGTCGTAGAAGGGTTTTTCGGCCACCACCGCCGCGGTGGTTTGGCCGGCGCAGCCGTCTTCGTAGATGGCGATGGTCGTTCCAACTTTGGCCAGCGGCTGGTCCACCAGGGCCATGCCCACCGGCTTGCCCAGGCTTGCGCTGTACCGGGCCGTGCAGACGTAGCCGCGAATGCGCTGGTCCACCACCGGCGAACCGTCCCGGGGGGGGCGGTCCGCGCCGGGGACTTCGATCCCCACCAGGGTCAGCCGATCCCGTTGTTTTTCGGTCTGGCGCAGGGCGGGGTCGCCCACGGTTTTGGCCTCCGGCTTGTCCCGGTGCCACAGCCATCCCATGCCCAGGTCGTGGAGGGTGGTCCGCTGTTCCGATTCCTGGCCGATGATGACGTGGCCCTTTTCCAGCCGCAGGGTGCTTTGGGCCTCCAGGCCGAAGGGGCCGATGCCGAATTCCTTCCCGGCTTCCAGCAGCGCTTCCCAAACGGCGACGGTTTGCGAGGCCGGAACGTGCAGCTCGTAGGAAAGCTCGCCCACGAAGCCTAGCCGCATGGCGCGGGCCGGGACGCCGTCCGCCACGGTGAAGGTCCGGTATCCCATGAACGGGAACGCCTCGTTGGACACGTCGGCTCCGGTCACTTTTTCCAGCACTTTCCGGGCTTCGGGACCGGCCAAATTGATGGCCCCGAAGGCGTCGGTGAGGTTGACGATGGCGAAATCCCAATTTTCGTAACGGGTG
>CAYFVR010000235.1:0-7643 GCA_964346545.1 uncultured Desulfobacterales bacterium
TTTTTGGAGGCGATCCCATGGAAACTGCAAAATTATTCCAAAACGGCCGTTCCCAAGCTGTCCGGCTTCCGAAGGATTTCCGTTTCAAAGGAAGCGAGGTTAAAATTCGCAGGGAAGGCAAGAAGGTGATTTTAGAACCGCTGGACGGTCAAGAATGGCCGGAAGGTTTTTGGGATTTGTTTACGACGCCGGACCCGGATTTTCCGATTCCGGAAGCGCTTCCGCCCAAAGATTTCAGCCTGGATTAGGACGTCCGCCCCATGTTTTTGCTGGATACCAACATCGTCAGCGATTGGATGCGCAGCGATCCAATTGTCATGAGACATATTGAAAACCATGCGCCGGCGGAATTGGCCATACCGGCGATCAGTTTGGCGGAAATATTGTACGGAATTGAAAAATCCTCCGTTCGGAAGCGAGAACGGACGACGAAAATTCGCCGCATCGCCGGACTGCTGGAAATTATCCCGTTCGATGAACGGTCGGCGCCGAAATATGCGAAGATACGGGCAACGCTGGAAAAGGCGGGGCGAATGATCGGCGAACGGGACATGCAAATCGCGGCCATCGCGCTGGCGACCCATCGGGTGATGGTGACCCACAATGTTTCCGAATTTCAACGGATCGAGAAGCTTCGGGTGGAAGACTGGGCGGGGGGAAGAATGATTTAAGAATCGAGCCTTAAAACGGAATCCTTTTGGAAATAAAGGAGATTTTCGTCCGGCGCCCCGCGACGAACATATGCTTGGAGTCGGCATAAATTGCGCTTTCGAAGAACGGAAAATTGGGCGTAGGGGCGGGCCCCCGTGTCTGCCCTGTTCAACGAAGGGCGGGCACGGGGGCCCGCCCCTACCATTCGAAAACCTCGATTTGTAGCCGCCGAAAGTATAAAAGCCGACCGACCCGAAGGTCGACCGGCTTTTTATTTTCACTTGGGCGAGTGACGCGGGTTAGTTTTCGCCGCCCGTCAGGCTTCGGAGGAAGCAACCGCCGCCGTCGCCATCGACGACGATCACCTCGTTGCCGTCGTCGTCATCGCCGGGATCATCGGTTCCGGGATCGTCCGTACCCGAATCATCCGTCCCGGTCTCGGTGAGCGTCAGGTCCAGCCAGACCAGGCGATGGTCGGAGCTGGCGTCGTTTTGAACCAAGCGGAACAGGTCGTCGGTGGCGCTTGGCCAGAAGACTTCGCCCTGCGCCACCGTCACGCCGGCGGTTGAAGGCAGCACGTAGTCCGCCCGAAGGCCCCAGCTCGCCGTGTCGTCGGCGTCGATGCCGAAATCCACCGCGCCGTCGCTTTCCGGCACGAAGCTCCCGTTGACCGCCGCGTGGGAAAGGAGCTGATCGATGGCGTTCATGTAGCTGTCGCCCTCGTCGGGATCGGCGTTCTGGTCGCCCAGGATCACGAAGCGCGCCCCCTCCGGCAGACCGCCGCCGAAGAGATCGTCGTCGTAGATGTAATCGCCGCGACCCGAGGCCACGTAGTCGGCCCAGAAGCGTATTTCGTCGTGGTTCCGGCGGCCGTTCCAGTCCACCGCGCCATCGGCGGCGTCGCCGTCGTCAAACACCGGCGGCGTGGGATGGCTGGCCAGCAGATGGATCGTCTCGCCGCCCACCGTCACCGGCACGTCCCAGTGGCTCTTGGAAGAAAGACGGAAAATCTCCACCGCCTCGGCGGAATAGTGGTCCATGGGCATGGCCGAATCCGGCATGTCTTTCCAAAGGAAGGTCTGGAAGGTCCGAACGTTGGCCGCGTCGATGGGATATTTGGAGAGAATCGCCATTCCGTACTGGCCCGGAAACTCGCCAAAGCCGTGGGCGTCGTTGGGACCGCCCACGGTCCCGTCGTTGTTCAGATCCACGCCGGAAGGAATGCCGGTGTTGGACGGAGCGATGAAGGAATGTTCGTAGACCGCGGGATCGGCTCCGTTCCGGCCCACCTCCAGGTAGTTCCGCTTCAGCAATTCCACCGCCGATCCGTCCGCCACGTAATCGAACTCGTTGAGCAGAATCACGTCCGGGCGGGTTCGCTGGATGATCTCCGCCACCTTCTGAATTTGGGGATCGTCCCCGGCGGCCAGGTCGGTCACGATTTCGCCCTCGACGGATCGGTTGAGGAAACAGTTGAAGGCCGCCACCCGCAGATCGCCGGTCTTCACCGGCACTTCGTAACTGGTGGCCTGGCGCACCGTGATCATTCCCGCCTTCTCGTTGCAGGCCGTTTCCCCGTTGGCGTCGGTGACGCAGAGTTCCACGGCGTAGGTCCCGGCCGTCCCGAAGGTGTGGGCCGGCTTGGCCTCGGTGGAGGTTCCGCCGTCGCCGAAATCCCAGGCGTAGGCGTAGGGCTCCGATCCGCCGGAGACGAAGGCGGTGAAGGTCACCGGCTCGATGGTGGTCGCCGCGGTTTCGTCGGCGGTGAAATCGGCCGCGAGTCCGGTGCTGGTCTTGCGGGCGATCTGGACGTTGTCCACGCCCAGCCGCGCCCCGTCGCCGGGGCCGGTTCCGGTGGAGGTGTAGCGGAAAGCCACCGTCACCGAGCCGGAATAGCCGCACAGGTCAACAGTGCGGGACGCCCATTCATCGGAGATGTCGTCGTGGGGCGCCGGGATGGAATCCCAGGTGAAATCCCCGGCGGTGGGATCGCCGACGCCGTCGTAATCGGTGGAAACCATCACCTCCAGCGGCGGACCGTCAAATTGCCGGTAGTGGTCGAAGGTCAGCTCCAAACATTCCGCGGGGGCCACGGAGAGGGTCTGGGCGATCAACCAGTCGTCGCTGGGACCGTCCGCCCCGAAGCCGTTGGCGATCGCGCCCTGCCGCCCGGCCCGCTCTTCGATCACCCAGTCGGCGCCGCTGGCGGCGGAAAAAGCGGCGAAAGTGGTCTCGCCCAGGATGGGTTCGTCGAAATCCTCTTCGGCGAAGGTCACCCGGCCGCCCCGGAACTCGAAATTGTCCATCTGCCAGGCCCGTCCGTCGCCGCCGCCGGTGCCGGTGGAAACGTAGCGGAAGGCCACGGTTCCCGATGTGGGCTGAATCGTCACGTCGTCCACGCCCAGGCGAGCCCCCTCGCCGCCGCCGGTGCCGGTGGAGGTGTAGCGAAAGGCCACGTAGGCGGTTCCGCCGGAATCCACCGCGTGGGTCACGGAAACCGGCTTCCAGGCGTCGGAGATGTCGTCGTGGGGGATGGGATAACTGGCCCAGGTGGCGGTGGAGGGATCGCCGCCGCCGTCGTAATCGGTGGAAACCATCACCTCCAGGTCCGGCCCGTCGTACCGGCGGTAAAGCTGGAAGGCGATTTCCAATTCCGCGTCCGCGCCCACCGGCAGCGCCGGGGACAGCAGCCAGTCGTCGCTGGGCGCGTCCGCGCCGAAGCCGTTGGCAATTGCGCCGATCTTGCCGGCCCGCTCCTCGATCGTCCAGTCGGCGTTGCTGGCCGCGCTGATGGGGGTGAAGACCCCGAAGTCGGCGTCAAAATCGGCGGCGGTCAACGCCAAGTCCAATTCGCCCATGGGCTGGTAGGCGTAGTTGCCGGTGGACGGCATGACGGCCGGCAGCGTCCGCCAATGGGCGTCGGTGGGATTGGCGTGAACGCCGGAATCGTAATTGTCCGAGACGAGCACTTCCAGTTCCGGCCCGTCGAAATTGTAGGCCAGGTCGGCGGTCACGTACTCGTCCGCGTAGGCGAAGAGGTTGAAGGTGGGCGAGATCAGCCAGTCGTCGCTGGCCATGTCCGCGCCGAAGCCGTTCATGGCGGCGAAATACGCCCCGCTGCCGGCGGGAAATTCCCGCGCCTCCCAGTCCTGATTGCTGGAGACGCTCACGCTGGCGAACTGGCCCAGGGTTCCGTCGTTGAAATCGTTTTCGTACACCACCGGCGTTTGCGCCACGAGCGTGGTGACGGCGAGATCCTCGGTGAAGGCGGAAAGCCCGGCGGCGTTGAAGGCTCGGACCTTGTAGGTGTACGCCGTTCCCTCGCTCAGCATGGTCTGGCCGTAATCGGTGGTGTTCGGGTTCAGGGCCGGGGCCAAGATTTCCCAGGCGCCGTCGCCCTCCCGCCGCCACAGCTCGAAGCCCACTTCGTCGTCGGCGTTGTCGGTCCAGCCGATCTCCAGCGTGGAGGTGTCCACGGCCACTTGGTTCAGCCCGGTGGGGGCCGCCGGGGCCGCGCCGTCGGTGTTGGAGACGATGCCGTAGAGCACCATGTCGAAGCTGGCGTCGGAGCTGGTGGGGCCGGACTGGTGAACTTCCACGGCGATGGTGTTTTCGCCGTCGATCAGCAGGGCCGGGTTCAGATCGTATTCGAAATATTTGTCCTCGTCCCCGGCGTCGTTGGCCCGGGTTTCGAAGTTGACCGGGCCGTCCGGCATGGAGGAGCGGATCGCCTCGGTTCCGTTGATGTGAACCACCGCGCCGTCGTCCCGCAGCAGCATGAGTTTCAACTTGAGAAGGTCGGCGGTGTCCGCGACGGCGACCGTCTTCCGGAAATAGGCGGTGATGTGCTTGTCGTCCGGGTCGTCGCCGAAGCCGATCTCGGTGGTCTCGTCCCCGTCGCCGTAGCCGAGCTGGCCGTTGCCCTCGGCCCATGCGGAATCGTCGAAGCCCGGGGCGGTCCAGGCGTCGCCCTGGTCGCCGCCGTCATCCAGATACTTCCAGGCGGCGCCGGTGGAGACGTATTCCACGTTGTCGATGTTCGCGCCGGTGAAGGGCAACGAAACCGCGGTTCCGGGCAACGGGCGCCAGAGGGTTTGTTCGATCCCGACCGGCAGGGCGAAGGGATCGGCGTCCTGCTCGGCCTGGGTCAGCGGAGCGATGTCGTCCATGTTGTAGCCCAGAACCGGGTTGCCGGTTTCGTCTTGGTCGCCGAACATCACGGTGTGGATGTCGAGCCGATCCGGCGCGGCGTGGATCAGCTTGAACTGCCACACGCTGTCGGAGGCCATGGTCCAGGGCTTGTCGTCGTCGTTGACTCGGGTGGGCGCGCCCCAAGAGCCTTCGCCGATGAACATGGTGCCGTTTTCATCGTCCCGGACGAAGCTCTCGAAGCTGCCGGGCTCTTCGCCGGGGCGAAGCGGATAGGTGTATTTGAGCAGGTGGGAGTCGCATTCCACGGCCAGGTCCATGCCGTTGGCGAAAAAGGTGTGGGCCCATGCCTCGATCCGGCCGGGGCCTTCCGCCTTGCTGTCCCGGTGGGGGCGCATGGGGCGGTGGTAGTTGGCGATCTTCCAGGTGAAATCGGGATTGGCGGCCATGTCCTCCGCCAACCACCGGGTCTGGGCGTCCCAGACGGCGGAATCCTGATCTTGAAACGCGCCGTAGCCAACGCCGGGCTCCCGCTCGGTGTTGAGGGTGTACAGCCGCATCATGTCGCCGCCCACGTTTTGGGCGTAGTAGGCGTCCGGGTTGGGCATGTTGAAGATCAGCGCCACGAAGTCGATCATGTCGTTTTCGTGGTTGCCGTGGGCCGGAATGACCGGATACATCCGGCCGTCCGGACTGCGGGTTTCCTGCCATTCGTCCAGCCAGACGCGCATTTCGTCGTTGGTGCAGTCGTCCTGATAGTCGCCGCCGTGGGCGATGAACAGGGGCCGCAGTCGGGCCACCATCTGGTTCCCCCAGACTCGGCCTTGGGGATTGGTTCGGGAGTCGCCGCCGCCGACGAAGGTGAAGGGCGCCGGGGAATCCGGGGCGGTTTTGAACCACATCACGTCGCCGGCGCCTTCGGAGTCGTCCACGGTGAAGTAGTAGGCGGTGTCCGGTTCCAGATCCCGCAGGGTGACGAAGTGGCTGATCAGGGGCGGGCCTTCCGGCGTGCGGGTGTTGTCGTAGACGGTGGTGTCTTCCACCGGCACGAAAACCGCGTCGGCCAGCGCATCGGCGTCGGTTCCGTAGGTGACGCCCGCCGCCTCGCCGCCGGCCTGGCTCCATCCGATGGTCATGGTGGTGGCGGGGTCGCCGGTCCAGACCAGCCGGAATTTGTCGCTTTCCGCCCAGCCGGCGGAGGCGAAGGATAAGAGGGCGGCGGCGAGGGCCGCCAAAAACGAGATGGATTTACGCCGCATGAATTTGGCCTCCTGATGATGATTGGGTTGGGATAAAAAACGGGCGCTTGCCCGGAACGGATGGCGGTCTGGATCGGTTTTCGGGAGGCCGGGGCGGCCGGAGACCGAGGATGGAAGGAATCCGAGAAATCCTTGGCTTGAAAACCGTGAGATTTTGCGGAGATTCAATCACACGGATGTTAGGCGGGGATTATGATGGGGTTTTAAAATGGTTAGGGGGGCGGGAAGGCCGAGCAGCGGCAGGAGGATTTCCCGCCAGTCCTCGACGGCACCGTTGACGCCGTTGATTTCCAGCGTTTCTGAATCGTAGTAGATTTCGAGTCTTTCGTCGCAACATCCGCATTTGAGCAGGTAGCGGGGCATTGTCTTCCTTCGGGCCTTGCGATGATAAACGCGGATTTGAGGAACGCCAAAGCGGCGGGTGTCGTACACGCGGTTGGTTCTTGCGGGAATGTTCATTTCGGCGGGGTCTCCGGCAGGGGTTGGATTGCGGGAGACATTCTGTCATTCGAAGTCTTTTTTTTCAACCGGTTTCGCGGGTGGTATCCGAAGCCAATTTGAACTGGGATTACAGGGGATTTTCGGGATGGGCTGGATTTTTCGGGAAATCGGGGAGGGGGTGTTTTGGCGGACGCGGCGGCGGGAAGCCGCCGACGCCAAACCGAAGATAGGCTTCACAATGAAGCCGGGGCTCGAAAGTCCCGGAAAATGCGCCCCAAATCAATGCGTCATCTTCGTTGCAAAACACTGATTTTTCAAAGATTGTTTTGTTTTCTCAATTCGCTCCATCATAGTTTTTATTGGGAGGGAGCGTTTTTATCATGCAAAAAACGATGAGGTGCGGAATTTTATCCCTTGAAGAATACAAAGAAAGAACAATGAAAATCGTTCGGGGGGAGTACCGGCCTGGGCCGAATGAGCCGAAAATCTGGTTTAGGTCCGTGGTGAGCAGCGTGAAATCCTCCATGAAGACCGGATCGTCATCCGAACTGCCGCCGCATCCGCCAGGGCCAGTCCAACCAGCAGCAACGCCGCGACCGCCATCCATCCCTTTGCTTTCCAGCTTTCCATGCGCACTCCTCTCTCCGTGAAGGGTTTCGGAATCGGTCCCACTTGTTGGCGATGGATGTCAAGAAAAAACTCCGGGAAGGTTGCCATCGGTGTGAACGCGAAGGGAATTGGTGCGGGGCGATGGGTCTGCGGGATGGGGCATGAATTCCGGTGATGGCGCCATTTCAGGCGTCCCGGTTTCGGTTGGGAGATCGAAAGGGATGGTCCTGCCGATGGGCCAGTTTTTCAGGACGAGCGATTGGCGGTTCGGGTTCACTGTCATCGATTGAGTGTTTCGGAATGGAGGGTATTTCCCATCTGGGATTTTGTTGTTTCCTATCCCACCAAAAAATGAAAGGCTCCGGCCCCTTTGGAAGAGTAGAGTTTTACTCGAACCTCCGCAGGGACCGGGAAAAACCTTTACACCAAAAAGGCCGCAGAGTGCCCGACCTTTTTTCCGAGGCCTTTTTTCCGAGGCCTTCGAGCCCCGACATCATTGTTTCAATCCACGCGCCCGCACGGGGCGCGACCGGA
>CAYFVR010000236.1:0-7624 GCA_964346545.1 uncultured Desulfobacterales bacterium
GGAAGGGGACGCCGCCTCCGGCGCGAGCTGGCGGGCCTGTTCCGGATACAGGGTTTCGGTTCGCTGCTTTCGCTGGCCCAAGTAGGATTCCGTGGGCGCCCGCCGCAGAAAGCGATCCGCAAATTCCAGAGAAGATTCGCTTTTTTTTTCCCGACTCGGCGCCGGGCGGGGCGCGGGCAGGGGCGGCGGGGACGGCCCGGCGTCCCGCTTTTGGTTAAAAAGCGCGTTGACCGCCCGCAAGCGTTCGGCGTCGGCGCCATCCGGCGGAGCGGGAATCTGAAGCGACCCGTCCGGGTTGTTCTGAAGATAGCCGACCACGAATGAAACCTGGGGCCGGGCCGGATTGGCGGCGGGGACGGCCCGGCGTCCCGCTTTTGGTTAAAGAGCGCGTTGACCGCCCGCAAGCGTTCGGCGTCGGCGCCATCCGGCGGAGCGGGAATCTGAAGCGACCCGTCCGGGTTGTTCTGAAGATAGCCGACCACGAATGAAACCTGGGGCCGGGCCGGATTGGCGGCGGTGGGGGCGTAGGCGTCCACCGGGCGGGATTCCTCCTCCCGCACGAACATGGCCAGCTCCCGCTCCATGTTGTCCAGCAGGGTTTCCGCGAAAAACCGCAGCCGGGATTCCTCCTCCCGGGCCATGCCGCTGTAGGTTCGGGCCACGAAATAGGCCAGCGGCACCGAAAGGGCCACGGCGAAGACGATCAGCCGCCATCCAAAACGCTTCACGGCGCGGGTTCCATCCGGTAGCCTTCGCCGCGAACGGTCCGGATCACCGGCGTTTCCCCCGCCAGCTCGGCCAGCTTTTTCCGGAGCTTCAGCATGTGAACGTCCACGGTTCGGGTTTCGATCTCCGGATCGGCGTATCCCCAGACCTCGGTCAGCAGCTCGCCCTTGGAGACGATTCGGTCCTTGCGGCGGTCCAGATAGACCAGAATGTCCATTTCCCGCCGGGTCAGCTCCACGATCCGATCTCCCCGGCGGCCCGTCAGCGTGCGACCGTCCAGTGCCAATTCGCCCCAACGAACCGTTTCGTCGCCCATGGAACGGCCGCTTCGCCGCAGCAGCGCCTCGATGCGCACCATCAGCTCCCGCAGAGAAAAGGGCTTGCCGACGTAGTCGTCCGCGCCCGCCTGAAAACCGGTCACCACGTCGTCTTCGGCCCCCTTGGCCGTAAGCATGAGAATCGGCTGGGCGGGCTTCGCGGCCCGCAGCTCGCGGCAAATGGCGAAGCCGTCCATGCCGGGCAACATGACGTCCAGAATCACCAGATCATGATTTTCGGATAGAGCGCGATCTCGGCCTTCCCGTCCGTCTTCGGCGCCCTCCGGCGAGAAGCCGTTGAACGCCAGCACGTCCAGCAAGCCCTTTCGGATGGCCGGATCGTCTTCCACCACCAGAATTTTCGCGCGCGATTTTCCCATGAAAATGCTCCCGAAGCTGGGGATTTTCGAAGCCATGAATCGTCGGGACCCGACGAACGACGGGAAGGCCGCCGGAACGATTCCGGTCGGCGAATCTCGACCCAATGGAATTGTAGGACGAAAGATGGGTGAGGAAAAGAAAAAGCTTCGTAAAAAAACCGAGGTCTACATGCAATGCCGTTCATCTGGGCGCGATGGGGCAGGGGCTTGTCGCATACGCCCGGGGTCAATCCGGCACGATTGACCGTTTGAGGTCCCAAAATGACCGGCATCGAGCCTGCATGGGAAGGGGGAAACGCAAACGGAACGGCGGGTCGGACGAACGCGCCCGGCCCGCCGTTCGCGGGGGAAGGGGATCGCTACCAGGCAAGCGTGATCGGCGGGACCCGACCGCCCGACTTGACATTTTCCAGCGGAACCTCCATCACCCGATCAAACCCGACGTAGATCACCAGCTTGTAGGCGCCGGGGGAGGCGGGTCCGGCTTCCGGCCGGGAAAAGGCGTACTGGTCGTATTTGTTGGTGGAGGTGACGTCGACGTAATTCTCCACCGGCTCTCCCTTGGGAACCAGCCGCAGGGTGATCACCTGATCCTGGGTTTTGGGCCCCTTCACCGTGCCCACGATCCACCAATCGGCGGCGGAGACTTCGGCGGCGAAAAGGATGAATGCGGCCATAACCATCGCCGCGCCGACAAGAAACCGTTTCATAGGGCTGCCTCCTCCGAGGTTGGGGACGAGCCGATCGGGCGTGCATCGGCTCAGGGTTTCAAATTTGTTGGGAATATACACATTCAGCATCAAAATTCAAGAAAATTCCGGGCCGCCTGCGGGGCATTTGGGTTTGATTCCCGTTTCCGAATATGGTTTATTGCACGCGGGTTCAAAAATTTCCAGAAAAGACAACCGGTGCGCCAAAGGAAAAGACTCGCGTTGATATCCACCGGAACCACGGTCCTGCTTCGAGGGGACGAAAAAAAATTCCAGCCTTCCGCGCCGAAATCCGAAGGCGACCCGACAACCAGCGACGACCGGGGAACCGGGCCGGTGATTCGATGCCGCAACTGCCGCCACCGGATCACCACCGCCGATCATCGCAAAATCATGAACGGGAGTCACCGCCACGTTTTCAACAATCCCGCCGGCGTTCTCTTTGAAATCGGCCTGTTCGACGCGGCCGAGGGCTGCGCCGCCGTTGGCCGCCCGACGATGGAATTCACCTGGTTTTCCGGACATGCGTGGCGTTTCGCCCTGTGCGGAAATTGCGGTATCCACCTGGGCTGGCTGTACACCGGAAGCGGCGAGGGCGGGTTTTTCGGCCTCATTTTGGAAATGATTGTGGAAGACGCCGGAAAAAAATCGGCTGGATAGAGTGGATCCGAAATCCCGATATCGCGCGGAAAGGAAACCAAATGCGACTGGGAATCGAACGAAGAGAAATCGTCCGGTACGGAAACCGGATGGTGGCCTCGGGACTGACCAGCGGAACCGGCGGCAACTTGAGCGTTCGGAACACCGAGGAAGACATGGTGGCGGTGAGCCCCAGCGGAGTTCCCTACGACCTGGTCACGCCGGAGCAGGTGGCGGTGGTCAATTTCCGGGGCGAACGGGTGGAAGGCGAGGAGAAGCCCTCCAGCGAGTTCCGCTTTCATCTGGCCATCTACGAGAAGCGGCGGGACGTGCGGGCGGTGGTCCACACCCATTCGCCCTACGCCACCACCATGGCCTGCCTCCACTGGGAAATCCCGGCGGTCCATTATATGGTCGGCGTGGCCGGGAAACGGGTTCCCGTGGCCCCCTACGCCACCTTCGGCACGGAGGATCTGGCGGAAAATCTGGTGGACACCCTGGCCGGCTACAACGCGACGCTGCTGGCCAACCATGGCCTGGTGGCCGTGGGCCGGGACCTGCCCGCCGCCTTCGCCGTGGCGGAGGAAATCGAATTCGTGGCCCGCATCTATTACCAAACCCGCTGCGTGGGCCTGCCGCCCATCATCCCGGAAACGGAAATGGAGCGGGTGCTGGAAAAGTTTAAATCCTATGGACCAAGCAGGAAGAAGAAAACATGAAGGTTCTCTTCGCGGCATCGGAAAACGCATGGGAAGGCGTACTTGGGGCCATTCGGAAGCGCCTGCCGGATCACCAGTTTGAGGCAACCGGCGGATTTCGGGTGGACAACCTGGCCGGATACGACGTGCTGATTCCCACCATGGCCGAAATCACGCCGGAACTGCTGGACGCCGCCGACCGGCTCCGGCTCATCCAGCAATGCGGGGCGGGGGTGGAACGGATCGATCTGGCCGCCGCCCGGGAACGGAACATCCCGGTGGCCAACGTTCCCAGCGACGTCTCCGGCAACGCCGATTCCGTCGCGGAACTCGGCATCTACCTAATGATCGGCCTGGCGCGGGACGCCAAGGGCATGGCCAAAAGCCTCGCCGAAGGCCGGATCGGGACGCCCATGGGCCGCGCGCTTTCCGGCCGCACCGTCGGCCTCGTGGGCCTGGGCGGCATCGGTCGGGCGCTGATTCCAAGACTTCGGGCTTTTTACATGAACGTCATCGGCTTGAAACAACACAATCCCGAGCAAGCCGCCCAAGAACTCGGCCTCTCCTGGGTTGGCGGCCCCGACGACCTTGCGGAGCTGTGCGAACGATCCGACTTCGTCGTTCTTTGCCTGCCCCAAACGCCGGAGACCGTTGGTTTCATGGACGGCAAGGCCATTTCCGCCATGAAATCCTCCGCCTTTCTCGTCAACTTGTCCCGAGGCGGCGTGGTGGATCGGGAGGCGCTTGTGGACGCCCTGAGAGTGGGCGCCATCGCCGGCGCGGGCCTGGACGTGTTTTGGGAAGAACCGCCCGATCCGACCGATCCGATCTTCCAATTCAACGTGATCGCCACGCCCCATATCGCCGGCGCCACCGATCTTTCCGCCCGGGGCATCATGGAAGGCGTGGTCGACAACCTCCGGCGGCTGGCCGCCGGAAACGCGCCGATCAACATTATGAATGGAGTGGCCGGGCCCAAACCATGACCGATCTCCTCAAACGGCTGGCCCGGATTGCCCGGGCGAACATTCCCAAGCCCAACGACTGGCTGGACCGCTGGGCGGAACGGCGAGGCGGATATCGTTTTGACCCGAACGCGGAAAGCGCGGCGGGGGAAGGGGAGGCGGGTCGCTTCCGAGCGGGGGACGAGGATTTCCGCACCGAAAACCGAGGCCACGAAAACCGGGCTTCCGACGTCCCTCGACAGGTCGTGGACGACTTGGCGGTGTTCGGACTCACGCCCCCAAGTTCGCTGGAGGAAGTGCGAAAAGCCCGGAACCGGGAGATCAAGAAATATCACTCCGACCGGTTCGTCAACGATTCGGAGCGATACGAAACCTCCAAGCAAATCATGCAAATCTACAACGCCGCCTACGACCGGTTGAAGGAACACTTCGAGGCGCGAAAGGGGAACCCATGAGCCGCACCGTCGAACGGGAGGTCCTTCACTGGAGACCCGACGCCCAATCCACCGAGGCCCATCAACTGGTCGGCGAAGCGCCGCTGATGGTCCGGGTGGGAGACGAAACCTTTTCCACCGGCATGAGAACCCCCGGCGAGGAGGAGGCCCATGCCGCGGGCTTTTGTCTGTCCCTGGGTGTCGTCGCCGAATCGGACCATATCGATTCGGTTCGATATTGCGTGGAAGGCGAAACCCATTGCGTCCGGGTGACGTTGACCGAAACCGGGCGGGAGCAGCTGGACCGATGGCGAAGCTGGGCACGTCCCGACCGGGCGGAAAGCGCCGGGGAAGCCGTGGATCGGTTGGTCCGCACCGCCGCACCTTTTTCCGAAAGGGAACCGGTGGTCATCGGGCGGGGCCTCGACGCGCTTTTGGGGATGCGCGACATTCAGCCGTTGCGGCGGGCGACGCGGGCCAGCCATGCCACGGCGGTTTTTTCTCGGGAATTCAAGATGATGGTGCTGGCGGAAGACGTGGGTCGGCACAACGGGCTGGACAAGGCCCTGGGCCGCCTGCTGCTGGACCGACGGTTGAACCACGCGGGCACCCTCGTGCTTTCGTCCCGCATCAGTTTCGACCTGGTGCAAAAGGCCGCCCGGGCACGTATCCCGGTGATCTTTTCGGTGTCCCGCCCCACGGCGCTGGCGGTGCGGCTGGCCGAGGCGCTGGGCATGGCGCTGGTCTGCCTGGCGCCGGACGATTACGCCTTCGTCTTTTGCGGCAAGGAACGGCTGGACCTGAGCCCGGCCCCCGCCGCGGATTGACGGAAAATCTTCGGAAAACGCCGCGCGGCGCATTCTCGAATCCACCCGCTTTCCGAAGAGCAAACTACGAGGAAATTCCCTTGCTGGACGAAACGTTGCCCCCGTTCGAGGGGCCGGAAAAAAAGCTGGAGATCATCCTTTTCGAACCGCGGAAGGGGCTTCGCGAAAACGGGGACGCCCGTTGGAACCGGGTGGTGGCCGCCAGCCGGGCCGAGGTTCTCAGCCGGGTTTCCACGGAGGCCATGGACGCCTACCTGCTGTCGGAGTCGAGCCTCTTCGTCTGGGAGGACCGGGTCCTGATGATCACCTGCGGCCGGACCACCTTGGTGCGGGCGATCCCCGAAATCTTGGAAATCGTGGGAAAGGAGAACGTCGCCTTCGTCTTCTACGAGCAGAAAAATTTTCTGTTCCCCGATCGGCAGCCTTCCCATTTCGAGCGGGACGTGGCGGAATTGTACCGGATGTTCCCCGGAAAATTCTACAAGCTCGGCCCGGCGAATTTCGACCACGTCAACGTGTTTTACTGGTCCCACGCCGCCGACATGCCCCAGGGCGACGCCACCCTGCAATTGCTCATGCACCAGCTTCCGCCGGAAGTCCTTTCTCCGTTTTCCCTCCGTTCCGGCTTCGGCCCCGCCCAGGCCGACGGCCAATCCGGGCTGGACAAGCTTTATGACCGGCCCATGGCCCGGGACGGCCACCTTTTTGATCCCTGCGGCTATTCGCTCAACGCCGTGGAGGGAACGGAATATTTCACGATCCACGTCACCCCGCAGCCGACCGGCTCCTACGTCAGCTTCGAAACCAATATTTTCGAAACCGATTTTTCAGACACCATCCGACGGATGGTGGGCATTTTCCGCCCCGGCCGTTTTTCGGTGGTGCTGACCACCAGCATGGACGAACCGACGCTTTCCACCCACGAAACCGTGGCCCGGGCCCCGGCGGGCTATCTGCCGGCGGACAAAAGCCTCTACGAATTCGACTGCGGATACACCGTCACGTTTCTGAACTATTTTTTCCGGAAGGAAGATTCCCATGGCTGACGCCCCCAACCCCAACGCCAATCTCGATCTCTGGGTCAGCGAAACCCATCAGGGCAACGTTCGCCTGGGATTCAAGGTGGAAGAAACGCTGTTTTCCGGAAAAAGCCCGTTCCAGAAAGTGGACGTGCTGCGCACCCGGGGCCACGGCGCGCTGCTGCTCAACGACGGCCTCGTCATGCTGACCGAGCGCGACGAGTTCATCTACCACGAAATGATCGCCCACGTTCCCCTCTTCGTTCATCCAGATCCCCGTCGGGTGCTGATCATCGGCGGCGGCGACGGCGGCACGGCCCGGGAGGCGCTGCGCCATCCTTCGGTGGAGCGGGTGCTGATGATCGAGATCGACGAAATGGTGGTGGACGCCTGCAAGGCCCACATGCCGTCGGTCAATGCCGGCGTCTACGAGGATCCCCGAATGGAGCTTCGAATCGCCGACGGCGTGCGATTCGTGGCCGAAACCGAGGAGACCTTCGACATGGTGCTGGTGGATTCCACCGATCCCGTCGGCCCGGCCACGCCGCTTTTCGACCGAGCGTTCTACGAGAACGTCTCCCGAATTCTCACCGACCGGGGCGTTTTGATCACCCAGGCCGAATCGCCCTTTTACGACACGAAAATCCAGGCGCCCATGCTGGCCAACCAGCGGCCGTTTTTCCCCAGGCTGCACCTCTACATCTTTACCAATCTCACCTACCCGGGCGGGCTGTGGAGCTTCGGTTTCGCGTCCAAAGGGCTCTGCCCGATCCGGGATTTCGATCCGGAGCGGGTTCGGGCGGCGGGCCTTTCCACCCGCTGGTACACGCCGGGCGTCCACCGGGCCGCGTTTCAGCTTCCGGCCTTCGTCTCTGAAAATCTGTCCGAGGTCCTTGACCCGGTCCCGGA
>CAYFVR010000237.1:0-7583 GCA_964346545.1 uncultured Desulfobacterales bacterium
TATTGCAGGGAAGATAGCGCGTCTTCGGAATCGATTGTGGGCTCTCGGTTCAATATCGATTCGTACCGTAGATAAAACCCATAAATACAGCCATTGACGTGGCCATGGAGCGACCGCCGGATATCCTCCGTGCTTCCCCAAGGTTCCACGCACGAAAAATCCCATTGAAGCACCATGTACCGGTTGCGGGACGGCGTGGGATTTGCGCCGATGGCCAAATGGCCGAACAGGGTTTCGAACCGCTCCGCCTGCCCGATGTCGTAGTAGTGCCGCAGGATGGAAAGGAGCAGGCTTTTGCCGAATCGGCGGGGGCGGATAAAAAGCAGGTAATCTCCCCGATCCTCCAACATGGGAATCCGGTCCGTCCGGTCGATGTAAAAATAGCCTTTGGTGGCGATTTTCTCGAAATCGCTGATCCCATAGGGAAATTTCATCACTGGCCTCCCTTTTTCGCATTTCCGAAAGCATATCAGCTTTTCCTTGGGAGTTGAACGCCAAAGAAACCCCACTCCCGACGGGGCGGGACGGTTGCCAGGGCGGGATTTCATCCCCACATTTCTTCAACAAATCACTCGGAAAACTCGGATTTTTTCAAACCCCAACGCAACGAGGTCATCCATGCGCACCTGGCCCCTGATTGTTCTCGTCGGCATGAGCCTGTTCGGCTGTTCCGGCAAACGACCGGATTTTAACCTGGCGGGAAACCAACTCCCCCCGTGCCCCGATTCCCCCAACTGCGTCTCCAGCCAGGCGACGGACGAGGGCCATCGGGCGGAACCGCTCTCGTTCGAAGGCGATCCGGCGGCGGCCTGGGATCGGCTGGCTTCCACAATTCGGGACATGCCGCGCACCGAGATCGTCCAAGATACGGGAGAGTGGATGCACGCCACCTTCACCTCCAGAATTTTCCGTTTCGTGGACGACGTGCTGTTTCATCTGAGTCCGGAAGACCGGCTGATTCACGTCCGATCCGCCTCCCGGGTCGGCTACGGCGATCTCGGGGCGAACCGCAAACGGATGAAGGTCATCCGTTCGGCGTTTGAAAAAGCCGAAGCGACGGCCCATCCGGAATGACCCTTTTCAGAGAGGCCGATTTCAAGCCAAAACAAAGCGATTTCAGTTAATTGAACCGGTTCCCTCCGGATTTTTCCTTGCGCCGCCATCGGCCGGATATTATAAAGGAACGTTTTCCGCGAGACGCTTTCCGGGAGGGTCAACCGCCGTGACACGGTTAAAGCTGGGCGCCCAACTCAATATTTCCTTCGCCCTGGTGCTGGTGGTGCCCATGGTCATCGCCACGGTCTTCTCCTTGGTCTTCTACAGCCGGAAGATTCAGGAGCAGGCGGTGAACACCATCACCTCCGACATGCGCATCGCCTCCCTCATCTACCGGAACGCAGAGTCGGAAATGACCCAACTCGCCGTCGGCTACGCCCAGCGAAACATCCTCCGATTTTTGGAAAGCGCCGAGGGCATGGGGGAAAAAATCGGCGAAGGCTGGGCCGAATCGGCGACCCAGGACCGGCTGGACATGATCACGGTGGTCAGCCGGGAAAACGAGGCGCTCGTCCGCTCCCACGCGCCCCGCCGATTGAACGATACCATCCCCCAAAAACCCTATCTGGACGCGGCGCTGGCCGGCGAGACCGTGGGCGGCACCGAAATTCTCTCCCTGGCGGAGCTGGAAACCGAGGGGATTTCCGTGGACCGGCGGCTGCTGGCCGAAGGAACCCGGGTGCTGTCGCTGACCGGCGCGGCCCCCATCCACGGACCCAACCGGGAGGACGTGGTCGCCGCGCTGGTCGTGCGGCGGCTGGTGAACGCCCGGCCCGAGATTCTCACCGATCCGCTGAAGCGAAGACTGGACGTGCGGAGCGCCCTTTTCGTGGGCGGACAGCCCGTCGCCACCGCCTCCCCCGCCGGGGCGCAGACCGCCGATCTGGTCCTTCCCGGCCCCGACCTGCTGGGATCGGTCCTGGAACGCAACGCGCCCTTTCACGTGGCGGAGATTCGGGATGGCGGCGGCATCAGCAAATTCATGCCGGTGCCCGATTTTACGGGCGAGCCGGTGGCCGTGCTGATGGTGCAGGCCGGCGTGGCCCAGTATCTGCGCACCCGGAACATCGCCGTGGCCACTCTGCTGGGGATTCTGGCGGTGGGTCTCCTGCTGGCCTTTCTGGTGAAAACCATCGTGGAGCGGCGCATCGTGACGCCGGTCAAGCGGCTCAAAAGCGGCGTGGAAAAAATCGGCGGCGGCGACTACGCCCATCGGCTGGAGGTGGCTTCGGCGGACGAAATCGGCGAGCTGACCACCGCCTTCAACCGGATGGCCGAGGACCTGGGGGAATACGACCGCCAAGTAAAGGATCACAGCCAGGAGCTGGAACGGCGGGTGGCCGAGCGCACCGAGGAGCTTCAGGTGGCCAACCGCCAGCTTTTGACCGCCAACCAGGTGATGGAGGAAACCCTGGAACGGCTGAACCCGGGCGTCTCCCGACTCATCGGCGACAACAAGCAGCAGCTCGGGCTGGTGTGGGCCACGGAGCTGGTGGCCGACGTTTGCAACTACACCAAACTCAACATGATCCTCGGCGACAATCTCATGGGCGAGTTCATGAAGAAGTTCTTCCGGGAGGGCCACAAGCTGCTGGCCCAGTACCGGGGCATGTTCGACAAGACCGTGGGGGATCAAATCGTCGCCATTTTCGGAACGCCCAAGGACCAGAGCCCGGCCAGCCCCGCTCATCCCGCGGACGCCGTGGCCTGCGCCCTTCAACTGGTGGCGGCCGCCGAACGCATCAACCGCCGGCTTCAGGAGGCGATCCAGGACAACTACGGCGCCATCGCGGCCCGCCTTCGGGGCCTCTCCCGGGAAGACCGGGAGGGCGTGCGGATCGAAGACCTCCGGTTTCAATGCCGGGTGGGCATCAACACCTCCGATCCCAAAAGCGACCGGGAAATCGACCGGATGCGCATGGTGATGATGGGCGCGGAAACCTGCGTGGACTACACCGCCCAGGGCGGCGCCATCATCTACGCCTTTCGGCTGGAAAGCAGCGGCGTCCCCGGCGAAATCCACGTCGGGGAAAACACCCGGCGGCTGGTGGAGCACGTTTTCCGGCTGGAGGAAATGCCCGCCATCACCCTCAAGGGGCTGGGCGGCCAGACCCGCTACCGGGTGCTGGGCTACCAGTCGCCCTTCGACACCGTCTATCCCCGGACCCGCTTCTACCAGACCTACGGCGGCCGCCCGCCGGAGCGGATGATCCGCCTGATCGACACCCTGCGGGCGGGGGCCATCCAGATTCCCGAAGTCCGGAAGATCAACGAACGCCTCGCGGTGGAAATCCCCTACCTGGAACACATGGCCGGCTGCGTCAATCTGTGCCTCTCCCGGGCGCTCTTCTGCGGGGCGCTGGCCCAGGGGCTGGAGCTGGACCCCGAGCGCGTGGCGGTGGCGGAATTCGCCTCGTTATGGCACAATGCCATGGCCCTCCATCGCCGGGCCCTGGAAGAAATGGAACCGTTCCCGCCGACGGAGCAGGTTCCGGACGGCCTTCCGGCGGCCGAGGTGGAGGCGCTGCTGAAAGACCTGGAGCTGGAAACGCCCCGGACGGTGGAAGGGGCCATCGTCGCCCTGTGCGACCGATTCGACCACATGGTCTTCGACCGGTCCCTGCTTCGGGACCGAACCCAGGAAACGGTATCGGCCAAGGAAGGCATCTCCCTGCTGCGGATCGAAGAGCGGCACGACGCCACGCTGATCAACCATCTGGAGGCGATGATGGTGGCCCCCGAAGAGGTGGAAACCCCGTTGTCCCCCGGCGAAATGGTGGCGCTGCCCGGCGATCCGGAGTTGCTGGCCGAGGCCATCGCCCGGCAGTTTTCCCCGGATCAGCGATCCGCTCTCCTGGCCCGTCTCCGCGAGGGATCGGAACCGAAACCTCCGCCGAAGCCCACCCATCCATCCGAATTGGCCGAATTGGCCGAATTGGCCGATTCGGCGGACGGGACGGACGGGGAAGGCCGACCCACCTCCAATTCCCACGACGAAACCCCCGATACCGGGATTGAGATGACGATATGAGCCTGCGACACATGGCGGAATACCGGGACCCGGAGCTGTCCCGGCCGCTGATCGACCAAATCCGCGCCCAAAGCCGCCGTCCCGTCCGGCTGATGGAGGTCTGCGGCACCCACACCATGTCGATTTTTCGGAGCGGCATTCGCGGGGTGCTGCCGGACACCATTTCCCTGCTTTCCGGGCCCGGCTGCCCGGTCTGCGTCACCGCCCAGGGCGAGATCGACGCCTTCGTGGAGCTGGCCCGGCGAGAGGGCGTGACCGTCGCCACCTTCGGCGATCTGCTGCGGGTGCCGGGCACCCATTCCACGCTGGAGAAAGAACGGGCCGCCGGACGGGACGTCCGCATCGTCTACTCGGCCACCGACGCCGTGGAGCTGGCCCGCAAGCGGCCGGAACGAACCGTGGTCTTCCTGGGCATCGGCTTCGAAACCACGGCCCCCACGGTGGCGGCGGCGATCTTGGCCGCGCGCCAGGCGGGGCTGGAAAACTTCCGCGTCTTCTCGGCTCACAAGCGGGTCCTGCCCGCCCTGTTCGCCCTCACCGCCGATCCGGAACTGGCCATCGACGGCTTCCTGCTGCCCGGTCACGTCTCCATCGTCCTTGGGTTGAACGGCTACCGACCGCTGTTCGAGCGCCATCCCCTGCCCTGCGTGGTGGCCGGTTTCGAACCGGCGGACATCCTGCGGGCGGTGCTGCGGCTGGTGGAACAGGTGGAATCCGACGCGCCGGCGCTGGAAAACGCCTACGGCCGGGCCGTCACGGAGGAAGGCAACGCCAAGGCCCGACAGATCATGGATACGGTGTTCGAACCCGGCGACGCGGTCTGGCGCGGAATGGGAAACATTCCGGACAGCGGCCTGTTCATCCGGGAGGCTTTCGCGCCGTTCGACGCCCGCCGCGCCTTCGACGTTTCGGTGAAAGACGTGCCGGAACCGCCGGGCTGCGCCTGCGGCGAGGTCATCACCGCCCGTCGCACCCCGCCGGAATGTCCGCTCTTCCGCAACCGCTGCACGCCCATGCGGCCGGTGGGTCCGTGCATGGTTTCCAGCGAGGGCACCTGCGCCGCCTGGTATCGGTTTCATTCCGAGGAATAGGCTAGGCGCGACCGGTCCCCACGCCGGGATTGCCCGGAATCCGCAATCCCGACGGCCCCACGTCTACATTAACCCGCTTCGGCGGAGCAAAAAAGGTTTGACCTGAAATTCGGAGACCCATGGAATCGGACACCATTCTTTTGGACCACGGCGGCGGCGGGAAGATCGCCCATCAACTGATCGTCGAAACCCTGCTTCCCCTTTTCGACAACCCGGCTCTCAACCGGCTGGACGACGGCGCCGTCGTCGACGTCGGCGGGGTCCGGCTGGCCTTTTCCACCGACACCTTCGTGGTGGACCCGCTTTTCTTTCCGGGCGGCGACATCGGCGACCTGGCGGTCAACGGCACGGTCAACGACGTGGCCATGTGCGGCGCCCGGCCGCTGTTTCTCAGCGCCGGCCTCATCGTGGAGGAGGGATTTCCCGCCGCCGACCTGGAACGGGTGCTCAAGAGCATGGCCGCCGCGGCCCGAACCGCCGGCGTCCAAATCGTCACCGGCGACACCAAGGTGGTCCCCCGGGGCGCGGCGGATCGGCTGTTCATCAACACCGCCGGCATCGGCCTGGTCCGGGAGGGCGTGGAGATCGCCGGGGCCAACGCCCGGCCCGGCGACAAGGTAATCCTGAGCGGCACCATGGCCGACCACGGCATGACCGTGATGACCCGACGGGAGGGGATCGAGTTCCAGAGCGACATCGTCAGCGACACCGCCGCCCTCAACGGTCTGGTGGCCCGAATGCTCGACGCCCATCCAGCCCACGTCCACGTATTGCGCGACCCCACCCGGGGCGGGGTGGGCACGACCCTCAACGAAATCGCCCGAAGCTCCCGCGTCGGGGTGAAAATCCGCGAGGACAGGCTGCCGGTCCGGGATGCGGTGGCCGGAGTCTGCGAACTCCTCGGCTTCGACCCGCTCTACGTGGCCAACGAAGGCAAGCTGATCGCCTTCGTGGCCGAGGAACGGGCCGAGTCGGCGCTGGAAATTCTCCGGGCCGATCCCCTGGGGAAAGACGCCTGCATCATCGGCGAGGCGGTGGCGGATCATCCCGGCAAGGTCTTCATGGAAACCCGCATCGGCGGCAACCGGATCGTGGGAATGCTGGCCGGCGAACAGTTGCCGCGCATTTGCTGATCGACGGATTGCCCTGGACGCCGGCCATGGAGCGCCCGCGGTCCCGGGACGCGGGACCGCAGAATCCGAGGTTGTTCCCGGGCTCGAAGCGCCCGCCCGGACCATTCCCCTCTTTCAACTTTTTTCCACGGAACGAAACCGATGATTCTTCGAATGCCACGTTGGAGAATGATGATTTGGATCGGTCTTGCCGTTTCCGGCCTTGTCCTGGCGGGCCCCTCCGGCTCCCGGGCCGCGGCGGAGCGGGGCCGGGAAGTGCTCATTCAGGGCCGCACCATGGGGACGACCTTTCATGTAAAAATCGTTTCCCAAAAAGCCGACCTGAGCGACCTGGAATCCCGAATCAACGCCCGGCTGGCCGAGATCAACCGGAGCATGTCCACCTACGACCCCCAAAGCGAGATCAGCCGATTCAACCGGGACGCCCGGGTGGACACGCCCTTTCCCATCTCGGGCGATTTCCTGGAGGTGGTTTCCGTCGGGCTTCGGCTGTTCAGGCTGACGGAGGGGGCATGGGACGCCACCGTGAATCCGCTGGTCAATCTATGGGGCTTCGGCAGCCGAAGCGAGAAGCGGCGAGTGCCGGACGCGGAGGAAATCGCCGCCGTCTTGCCCGCGGTGGGCTTCCAGCACATTTCGGTCTCCGAAGACGGCTTTCTGGTGAAGCGGATACCCGGCATCACCCTGGACCTGGGCTCCATCGCCAAGGGATACGGCGTGGACCAGATCGCCCGACTGGTGGAAGCGGCGGGGGACGCCGATTACATCGTGGAAATCGGCGGGGAAATCTTCGCCGCCGGCCGCCGGCCCGACGGCGAGAAATGGCGAATCGGCATCAACCGCCCCCGCCCCGGCGCGGCTCCGGGCGAGGTCTACCGGGTGGCCACCCTGGAAAGCCAAGGCTTCGCCACCAGCGGAGACTACCGGAATTTCTTCATGGCGGGGGAAACGCGCCATTCTCACGTCATCGACCCCCGCACCGGCCGGGCCGTCACCAACCGGGTGATCAGCGCCTCGGTGATCGCCGAGACCTGCACCTTCGCCGACGGGCTGGCCACGGCGCTGATGGTCATGGGGCCGGAGGCGGGAATCAAGCTGGTCAACCGGATGGCGGGCGTGGAATGCTTCATCGTGGTGGAGGGGCCGGGGGACGCGCTGGTGAATCATGCCTCGGAGGGGTTCGCGGCCGAGGAATAAGGCGCCTTGCTTTCAACCCCGTCCAATTTTGGATTCAAAACGAACCATCCAGCCAGATTGAACCAGGGCGTATGC
>CAYFVR010000238.1:0-7578 GCA_964346545.1 uncultured Desulfobacterales bacterium
TCAATTCCCCAACAAACTCCCCACGTACCCCCCGTTGTTCCCGGGATAGATGGCGGCGCCGGGGGCGAGCCGTTCCACGCGGCGCATTTCGCCCTCGGTGTATCCGTACATCGGCGCCATGCGCCGGGTGATTTCGTAGACCGATTCGGTCTGGGTGCTTTGCCGGAGGTTCTCGTCCAAATTTCCGTCCCGGGAATAGACCGGCGCGGAGGACGGGGCGGCGGGCATGGCGCGGGTGTCGGGCCGGGGGCGCGAGCGCATGGCGCCGTCGGGTCGGCCGGGGGCGGCGCCGCGGGGCGCGGACGACGCCATCGGGGCCCGGGGTTGGCCGTCCCGGCGGAAGGAGCGAACCTCCACGCCGGGAATGTCTCGGGGCGGCCGGGGCTTGCGGGTGCCGGGCCGAACCGATTTTCGAGACACCCCGGAGGCGGCGGATCGGGCCTTGGGAGTTTGGCCGGATTCGTCTTCGGATTTGGCGGATTTGGCGGATTCGTCGGATTCGGCGGAGGCGGTCGCGGTTCGGGGCCGGTCCTCGCCGTTTTCGGCCGAGGCCGAGGCTTCGCCGTCGCCGGTTCCCGCCTCGGCGGCGACGACCCGGTTTTCCAATCGGTCCAGTCGGCCAAGAATTTGATCGCACGGGCAGTCCCCGGCCGTCGCGCCCGAATCGCCGGCGCCGCCGGACGCGCTCGCGGTCGTCGCGCCGCCGCCGGCGTCCAGCCGTTGCTCCAGCTCGTTCACCCGGTCGGTCAGGGTGCCGAGGTCGTCCACGCCCGGGGGCGCGATCGTTCCCCGCACCTGTCCGGATCGCCCCTCCAGGGCGGCGACGCGACCTTCCAGGTCGGTCGAGCCCGGCCCCATGGGCAGGTTGAAAAAGGCCACGACGGCGGTCAGGCCGACGAGCCAAAGCACCACCAGCACCAGCACCAGCGATCCCCGGCCGTTGCGGGATCTTTTGGGTTTTTTTTTTTTTTTGTTTTTCTCCCCGTCGCCCCCCAAATTTTAAAAGCCCATCCCCCCCCCCTTGGGGTGGTTTGTTAAACATCGGGCCCCGCCTCTTTCGGCGTGTCATAATCAAAAAAATCTCACCTTTCAAGAACTTTCCCCACCCACTCGTCAAAAAGAGCCCAAAATCGGGCCCGAACGGCATCCCGCTCCCGAAGGATTTCGTGGCGGGCGTCCGGCAAGGTTTCCAGCCGACATCGCGGCATGGCCCGGCAGAGGGTTTTTTGGGCGTCGGCCGGCACCACCCGATCCCGCCCGGCGCTCACCATCAACACCGGGACGCGAATCCGCCCGGCCGCGGAGGGGCGGCGAAGCCGGTCCACCGAGGCGTAGGTGGCGGCCACCCAGCCCCAGGTGACGCCGCCCAGGGCCAAGGCCGGATTCCGTTCGATCAGGGTCGTTTCCGCCAAATACCGGCCCAGGTCCGAAGTCAAAACGTTCCGGCGGAACCGCTCCCTTGTTTTGGGCCGGTAGGGTCCCTCCCCCAGGGCGAATTGCTCGGCGCGGCCCCGCGCCACCGCCGCGGCGACGAGGCGGCGGGCCGCGGCCGGCGGCCAGGGCCCGGGATGGATGTCGATCATGGGCGAGGTGAGAACGGCCCCGCTCACCCCGTCCGGCCGCTCGGCCAACCGACGAAGGGCCAGGTGGGCGCCCATGGAATGGCCCAATATCAGCCGGGGAAAGGGGGCGCCGTCGCCGATCTCCTCGACGAAACGGTTCAGATCGTCCAGGTAGGCGCCGTAGTCGTCCACGTGCCCCTTGAACCGATCGGCCAGTGGACGATGGGAAAGACCCTGCCCCCGCCAGTCCAGGCCGTAGACCGCGAAGTTCCGGCGGCGAAGGTCCTCGGCGGTTTCCGCATATTTCTCCAAAAATTCCGAACGCCCCGGCAGCATCCAAACGCTCCCCCGGGGACGGCCCTCCCGGACGGGCCAGATTCCGAACCGGAGCCGCGCCCCATCGCCGGCCCGAAAATAATCGGTGAAGGGCGGCGTCACGGAGTCCGATTCCGGCGATGGAACGGAAGGGCGGGGACGGGATTGCCGCGAACGGGGATGGCCCGCGGGCCCGCCCCCGGGTTTCGAAAACCTCGATCGACGACCTCCGAAAATATAATCCGGTTTACAATCCCGCCGCCATTGGCTATGGGTAGCGGTTTGTCCCGGCGGAGGCCGACCGCGTGCCGGTTCCGCCCCTTCCCCAAACCCCGACGGCCGCGACCCGGAACGGCCGGCCCATAGGAGGAAAGCCCATGCGCGTACTCATCACCGGCGGGGCGGGCTTCATCGGCTCGCATCTGGCCGAGGCCTGCCTGGAACGGGGCGACGAGGTCTACATCCTCGACGACCTGTCCACCGGCTCCATGGACAACATCCAGGCGCTTCGGGAATCGGAAGCCTATCGGGGGCGCCTCTTCGTTCATGTGGATTCGATTCTGAACGCCAATCTGCTGCTGGAGCTGGTGGGCATTTGCGACGTGGTCTACCACCTGGCGGCGGCCGTGGGCGTCCGGTACATCCTGGACAATCCGTTGCGCTCCATCCGGGTCAACGTGGAAGGCACCGAAAGGGTGCTGGAGCGTTGCGCCAAGTTCAAGAAGCGGGTGCTCATCGCCTCCTCCTCGGAGGTCTACGGCAAGCATCTCCACGCCCCCCTGGTGGAGACCGACAACATCATCTACGGTCCCAGCAGCAAATTCCGCTGGAGCTACGCCGCCTCCAAGCTGATGGACGAGTTCTCCGCCCTGGCCCACCATCGCACCCGGGGGCTGGACGTGGTCATCGCGCGCCTGTTCAACACCGTTGGCCCGCGCCAAAGCGGCGCCTACGGCATGGTGATTCCCCGGCTGGTCCGCCAGGCCATCCGAAACCAGCCGCTGACCGTCTACGGCGACGGAACCCAGACCCGCACCTTCACCTACGTGAAGGACGTGGTGGGCGCCCTGACGGGGCTCATGGACGGGGAAAACACGGCGGGAGAGGTGTTCAACATCGGCGGAACCGAAGAGATCTCCATCGTGGAGCTGGCCCGCCGGATCATTCGGGAAACCGGCTCCGAATCCGAAATCGAATTGATTCCGTACGAGAAGGCCTACGAAAAGGATTTCGAGGACATGCAGCGGCGGGTGCCCTCCATCGAAAAAATCCAGGCGGCCATCGGCTTTGAACCCAAAACCCCCCTGGAGGCGATCATCCGCCAAGTCGTTCGGTATCAGCGGACGGCGGCCAACTGAGGCCCGCCGTCCGCCATGGGCCTCACACCTTGTATTTGCCGAAATCCTCGGGCCGGAGCTTTTCCAGATATTCGGCCCATTTTTTTCCCTCTTCGCTCCGGTCCAGCGGCTCGCCTTCCCCCCCCTCCGCGGGCGTGGATTTTTCGATGACCTGGTGGTCCACGAAAATCGGCGCGCCGAAGCGCAGGGCGATGGCGATGGCGTCGCTGGGGCGGGCGTCCATTTCGAACTCCCCCTCCTCGTCCAAGAAAAAAATCCGGGCGAAAAAGGTGTTGTCCCGAAGGTCGCAGACCTCCACCCGCGCCACGGTGATCTCCAGCATTTCCACGAAATTCTTGAACAGATCGTGGGTCATGGGCCGGTCGAAGCGGATATTTTGAAGGGCCGAGGCGATGGAGGTGGCCTCCAGCAGCCCGATCCAGATGGGCACGACGTCCTCGCCATCCTCGGATTTGAGCAGGATGATGGGGGTGTTGGAATTGGGGTCCATGGTGAGCCCCGCGATGGTCACCTTATGCAGCATGGCACGCCTCTCCTTTCGTGGGGACGCAGGCCCGGCCCTGAAGAGAGTGGGCCAGGGCCGTCTCCACCCGCACCGGCACGACCTCTCCCGTCAGATCGCGCCCGGCCCAGGGGCCGTCCTGGGGCGATGGAATGTGAACGATGGTGTTGTCCGGCGTCCGGCCGGTCCAGGGCCGGTCTCCGTCGTTCGCTCCGGACGCGGCCCGGCCCCGGCCTTCCACCAGCACCGACCGAACGGCGCCCACCGCCGCCTCGTTTTTTTTCCGGGTCGCCCCTTCCTGGAGGGAAAGCAGCCGCTGGAGTCTCGCGCGGCCCTCGGCCGCCGGCACCTTTTCGGCGAACCGGGCGGCCGGGACGCCCGGCCGATCCGAATAGACGAAGGCGAAGAGTCCGCCGAAATTCACCTCCCGAACCAGTTCCAGGGTCGCCTCGAAATCGGCTTCGGTTTCCCCCGGAAAACCGACGATGACGTCGGTGGTCAGGTTGACGTCCGGCCGGGCCGCCCGCAGCCAGCGCACCTTTTCCAGGTAATCTTCGCGGGTGTAGCGCCGGTTCATCCGCCCGAGCACCCCGTCCGATCCCGACTGGACCGGCAGGTGCAAATGGGGGCACAGCGTCTTCAGCTCGCCGAAGGCCTCGGCCAGAGCCGGGGACAGGTCCTTGGGATGGGAGGTGGTGAACCGCAGCCGTTCCAGCCCGGGGACCGCGGCCACCCGGCGCAACAACTCGGGAAAGCCGGGCAACCCTTCCTTGCGGCCGTAGCTGTTGACGTTTTGGCCCAGCAGCGTGACCTCCCGCACCCCGTTTTCCGCCAGGGCCCGGACTTCGGCCAGAATATGCTCCGGCCGCCGGCTGGCCTCCCGCCCCCGGACGAAGGGAACCACGCAGTAGGTGCAAAAATTGTCGCAGCCCTGCATGATGGTCACGAACCGGGAGACGGCGCCGCCTCCGCCGAAGCCGGCGGGAAGCTCGCATTCCTCGTACCGGTCGCCCATCTCCACGTCCACGACGCGGCAGCGGCGTTCCGCCACGTCGGCCACCATTCGGGGCAGCCGAACCGCGGCATGGGTGCCGAAGACGATGTCCACGCAGGGCGCGCGCCGAAGAATCTCTTTTCCCGCCCGCTGGGCCACGCAGCCGCCGGCCGCGATGATCGCCTCGGGCCGCCGGCGCTTGATTTCGGCCAGCCGCCCCAACAGGCTGAAGGCCTTCTGCTCGGCCTTCTCCCGGATGGCGCAGGTGTTGACCACGATCAGGTCCGCGTCCTCGGCGGTCTCCACCGCATGGTATCCCAGGGGAGACATCAGGGCCGCGATCCGTCCCGAATCGTAGACGTTCATCTGGCAGCCCATGGTCTGAATGTACAATCCGCGAGACGTCATATTGTTCACCCGACGGCCCCTTCCGGCCCGCTTTCTTGGGGCGGCGCCAAGGGAACCATCGGAAACTCTCCTTTCAACGCGTAAAGCAGCGCCCGCACGTCCGGCTCGCATCCCGGGGCCACGTGCAGCGCCACGCGCCCCTCGGCCGGGTCCAGAGTTTCCAGCACCGCGATGCCGTCGTAGCCCTCCAGCAAAAACCGCAGGTATCCAATTCGCCGCCGGTCCATCCGGTAGCGCCAAGGTCGGGTTCGCATATTTCGAAAACCTATCACCATCCTCCCGGCCTTTTCAAGCCCGAAGTTTTCGGCGTTCCGCGTCGGTTTCGCCTTGTCCTTTGAAAACGAATCCGATATGAGGGCGGTCCCGTCGCGGCCCGTTTCTCCCCGCGACGGAAGAGAGGCCCATGAACACGACCTGGGAAATCATCACGCCGGACGAGGACGCCGTCCGGCGGGTCCGCGAGGCGCTGGACTGCCGGCCGCTGACGGCCGCCATCCTCGTCAACCGCGGCGTCGCCACCGCCGAGGCCGCCCGCGCCTTCATGGACGGCGCCTTGTCCGGGTTGCGTCCGCCCTTCGGCATCCGAGACATGGACGCCGCGGTGCGCCGGATCGCCCACGCCCTCCAAGAGCGGGAAAAAATCCTCATCTTCGGCGACTACGACGTGGACGGCGTCACCGCCACCACCCTGCTGCTGGAATTCCTGCGGGAAAGCGGCGCGGACGTCTCCTTCTACATCCCCCATCGAACCCGGGAGGGCTACGACTTCCAGGCGAACCACGTCCTCCAGGTGGCCATCCCCCGGGGGGTGGACCTGATCGTCACCGTGGACTGCGGCTCCACCCGCCACGAGGCGGTGCGGCTGGCGGGGGAAAGCGGCATCGACGTGGTGGTGACCGACCACCACACCATCGGCGCCCCGCCGCCGGCCGAGGCGGTGGTCAATCCCCGCCGCGCCGACTGCGACGCCGGCTTCGACCATCTGGCCGGGGTGGGCGTGGCCTTTTCCCTGCTCATCTGCCTGCGGCGGCATCTGCGGGAAACCGGATTCTGGTCCGGCCGGAAAGAGCCCAATCTCCGGGCCTTCAGCGACCTGGTGGCCCTGGGGACGGTGGCCGACATGGTGCCGCTGGTGGCCGAAAACCGCATCCTCTCCCGCATCGGCCTGTCGGAACTCAACCGGGGCGAACGGCGGGGGGTCGCGGCCCTGGCGGCGGCGGCGGGCCTTTCGCCCACGGGCATCCGCGCCGACGACATCGCCTTCCGGCTGGCCCCCCGGCTGAACGTGGCCGGCCGCCTGGGACACGCGGAAACCGCCGTGGAGCTGCTCACCACCCGGAGCGCCGATCGGGCCGCCGCCATCGCGGAAGAGCTGAACCGGCTCAACCGTCGTCGCCAGGAGACGGAAAAACGGATGCTGGACCAGGCCGAGGCCGAGCTGGCCCGCCGGCCGGCGCTGCTTTCCGGAAACAGCCTGGCCCTGGCCCATCCCGACTGGCACGAGGGCGTGCTGGGCATCGTGGCCGCCAAGCTGGTGGACCGTTATTGGCGGCCGGTGATCCTGATGTCCGCCCGCCCCCCCCTGGGCAAGGGATCGGGCCGCAGCATCCCCGGCGTCAACCTGCACGACGCCCTGGTCGCCTGCGCGGGACACCTCAAAAAGTTCGGCGGGCATCCCATGGCCGCCGGGCTTCAGATCGACACCGACCGAATCGACGCCTTTCGGGAGGCCTTCGAGGCCGCCGTTTCCCGGGGAACCCGCCCGGAACGGTTCCGGCGGGTTCTGCCCATCGACGCGGAGCTGGACTTCGACGCGGTGGAGCCCGGCCTGGTGGACGAAATCGAATCCCTGGGACCGTTCGGCGAGGGCAACCCGGAACCGCTGTTCATGGCCCGGAACGTGAACGTGGTCAGCGCCCACGTGGTCGGCCGGTTTCACCGCCGCATGAGCCTGCGGCCCGAAGGCGCGGGCGCCGCGCTGGACGCCATCCGCTTCAACGTGGACCCGAAGGAGCGGCCGGCCCGGTTCGACGCGCTCGCCTTCCGGCTTCGGTGGAACCGGTGGAACGGCGCGAAGCGCATCCAAATCGTCGTGGAAACCGAAGAAAATGGACAGATTTCGCTTGCCAAGCGTCCCGTCGGTCAGTAGAATACGTCAATTATTTCGATCGTTGAGCCCGTGCCCGGGCGAACCGCCTCCAAGCACTTTGAACAGCAGGCCCGAACAAAAAGGAAGGACCCCTCATGGCCAAGGTTTTTCGCCCCAGCACCCGCGAGGCCAACATCATCTCCCGGATTGAATCGTCCAAGGAGCAGGCCCGCAAAAACGCCATCGGCGCCATTCAGGAAAACATCGATCCCCTCAGCAACGCGGTCGCCCAAAAGCTGGTGGAAGAATCCTTGGTGGAAACCACCAACAAGAACGGCCTGGAGCAGCAG
>CAYFVR010000239.1:0-7275 GCA_964346545.1 uncultured Desulfobacterales bacterium
GGTGGCCATGGCCCGGGCGATCTCCAGCCGCCGCTGGGCGCCGTAGGGCAGGTTCTTGGCAATTTCGTTGACGAACCCCGCCAGCCCCACCCGTTCGAGGATGGCGTAGCTGGTCTCCACCACCGCCTGTTCCTCCCGGCGGGCGCCCGGTCCCCGGAAAACGGCGCCGGCGATGCCGGTGCGCGTCCGGCAGTGGCGGCCGATCATCACGTTTTCCAGTACGGTCATGTTCTGAAACAGCCGAATGTTCTGAAAAGTCCGGGCCAGCCCCCGTTCGGTGACGTGGTTGGGCTTCAGGCCGTTGATCCGCTCGGAATTCCCGTCCGGCCGGTGGATCAGAACATCGCCGCCGGTGGGATTGTAGATCCCCGTGATGCAGTTGAAGAAAGTGGTCTTGCCGGCGCCGTTGGGGCCGATCAGGGCCACGATCTCGCCCTGGTTCACGTCCAGGTCCAGGGCGTCCAGGGCCCGCAGCCCGCCGAAATCCATGGTCAGCTCTTTGACTTCGAGAATCGGTTCCATGTCGTCCTACTCCGCCGCCGACGAATGTTCGACGTCCGACGCCCGAAAGCGGTAGGTGCGCCGCGCCCGGCTGATGAGCCCCTGGGGTCGGAAGACCATCATCAGCGTCAGCGTGGCCCCGAACAGCAACATCCGGTAGTCGGAAAAGGCCCGGAGATATTCCGGCAGCAGAATGAGAATCATGGCGCCGGCGATGACCCCGAGAATGGACCCCATCCCGCCGAGCACCACCACCGAGAGGATGATGGCCGACTCCAGAAAGGTAAAGCTGGCCGGGTTGATGAAGGTGGTTTTGGCCGCGAACATCACGCCCACCATCCCGGCCCAGGTGGCGCCCAGCGCGAAGGCGGTGAGCTTGGTCTTGGTCTTGTCGATGCCCATGGCCTGGCAGGCGATCTCGTCCTCCCGCAGGGCGATCCAGGCGCGGCCAATGCGGGAATCTTGCAGCCGGTTGACCACGAAAATGGTGAACAGGGCCATGGCGATCATCAGGTAGTAGAGGTAGGAGGAGGCGACCTCCAGGCTCAACTCCATGCCGAAAAAGCCGGGTCGGGGGATGTTGGCGATGCCCGAGGGACCCTGGGAAAAATCGTTCCAGTTCTCCATCACCAGCCGAATGATCTCCCCGAAGCCCAGAGTCACGATGGCCAGATAGTCGCCCCGCAGCCGGAGGACCGGAAAGCCCAGCATCACGCCGAACAAGGCCCCCAGCAGCGCCCCGACGGGCAGGGCGACCCAGAAGCCGACGTCGAAGTGGTAGTTGAGCAGCGCGTAGCTGTAGGCCCCCACCGCGTAAAAGGCCACGTAGCCCAGATCCAGCAGCCCGGCGAGCCCCACCACGATGTTGAGCCCCAGGCCCAGCACCACGTAGATCAGCGCCGTGATCATGATGTTGACCTGATAGGCCGAAAAGACGAGGGGGAAGATCAGGGCGAAAAGACCCACCAGAACCAGGCCGGGAATGTAGACTCGGGCGTCCGAAAGAACCCGCTGGCCGAGGGGCGGCCGGCCTTCCGCGTCGGTCTTGGGCTTCCCGCCCGCCTCCCGGCGGCGCATCAAAAACCGCCACCCGAAGGATAAGACGAAACTGCCCGCGCCCACCAGGATCATGTTGAGCCACCGCCATTCGATCGTCTCTTCCAGCGGATTGACCTTGATGACCATGATGGGAAAGGTGAGGAAGATGAACCAGGCGGCGACGGCCAGCGACTGTTTGAGTTCCGTTGCGAAGTTGGTTTTCATGGCGCGTCGTCCCCGCTCAGACTTTCTGGGCCGTGGACCGGCCCAAAATGCCTTCGGGTCGGAAAATCAGAATCAGCACCAGCAGGGCGAAGGCGAAAACGTCTTCGTAGTCGCTGGAGACGTACCCCGTGGCGAAGCTCTCGGTCCAGCCCAGCACCATGCCGCCCAGCACGGCCCCGGGAACGCTGCCGATGCCCCCGAGCACGGCGGCGGTGAATGCCTTGATCCCGGCGATGAAGCCGATGTAGAAATTGATCATCCCGATATGGGTGGCGATCATGACGCCCCCCAGAGCCGCCAGGGAGGAGCCGATAATGAAGGTGACGGAGATGACCCGGTTCACGTTGACCCCCGTCAGCATGGCCATCTGCTTGTCCTGGGCCGTGGCCCGCATGGCCTTGCCCACCCGGGTGAACTTGATGAGACAGGTCAGCAGCACCATGACCAGGGCGGTGGTTCCCAAAATGAGAACCTCGGCGGGACGGATGACGTGGGCGATGGATTCCAGAAATCCGATTTTGGGCAGCAGATCGGGAAACGGCAGAAACTGGGAGGTTTGGGCCAGCAGGACGTAATTTTGAAGGAAGATCGACATGCCGATGGCGCTGATGAGCGGCGAGAGCCGCTGGGCGTTCCGCAGCGGCTTGTAGGCGATTTTCTCCAGCGTGTAGCCGTAGGCCGCGGCGTAGCCCACCGCCAGCACCACGGCCAGCGCGAGGATGGCCAGCTCGTTCATGCCCAGCAGGGTCAGCACGTTGGCGACGATCAGCGCGGTGAAGGCCCCGATCATGTAGATTTCGCCGTGGGCGAAGTTGATCAACTCGATGATCCCGTAGACCATCGTGTAGCCCAGCGCGATCAACGCGTAAATGCTGCCGCGGGTCAGGCCGCCCAGAAACAGTTCAAAAAAATACTCCCAGTCCATGTGACTCTCGGATTCGGATGGGCCGGCCGACCGGACCGGATCGGATCGGATCGGATCGTTACGGGCCGGATTCGGCGGGGGTGAACAAAAATCAGGGGGCGGGCGTCTGCCGCCCGTCCCCCGATGGGATCTTGCCGGGCATAAAAAACCCTATTCGCCTTCCAGTTCCGCGTAGGCGCCGTTCTGGACCTGGTACATGGAAAAGCCGATGCCGATGGCGTCGCCCTTTTCGTCGAACCGGATGATGCCCAGCGGCGTGGCCACGAAATCGGTCTGGAGGGCCTTCTTGACCGCCTCGTACTCGGTGCTCCCGGCCATCTCGATGGCGTTGAGCAGGGCCTGGGCCGCGGCGTAGGCGTTCAGGAAGAAGGCGCCGGGGTCCTCGTTGTACTTTTCCTTGTGGGCCGCCACGGCCGCCTTGGCGATCGGGTTTTTGGAGGTGTCCCTGGGGCCGGTGGCGTAGACGCCCTCGGCGTATTCCCGGGCCACCTTGATGAAGGTGTCGTCCTTCACGCCGTCGTCGGAGATGAAGGGAATGTCCAGCCGGTCCTTTCGCATGCCCATGACGATCTTGGAGGCTTCGGGGTGATACCCGCCGAAGATGACGCCTTCGGCGCCGGATCGCTTGACCTTCTGGACCACGGCGGAATAGTCCACCGCGCCGGGAGTCACGCCTTCGTACAGCACCACCTCGGCGCCCTCGGCCTCCTCCAGGAACTGCTTGGCGAATTCCGCGAGCCCCTTGCCGTAGTCGCCCTTGTCGTGGATGACCGCCAGCTTTTTCAGGCCGAGTTCCTCCATGGCGAAATCCACCTGGAGCCGGGCCTGGGCGTCGTCGGAGGCGATGGTGCGAAAAAAGTTGGGATAGTCGCCGCTGTGGGTCAGATCCGGGTTGGTGGCCGAGGGCGACATGACCACCACGTTCCTGCTTTTGTAGATGCCCAGCGCCGCCTTGGTCGCGCCGCTGCAGATATGGCCGAGCACCACGTCCACCCCGCCGGAGACCAGCTTGGTGGCGGTGTTGGTGGCCACTTCCGGCTTGCAGACGTCGTCTTCCACCTGAAGCTCGATTTTTCGTCCGTTGACGCCGTCCATGGCGTTGCGCCGCTCCACCACCAGTTCGGCGGCCCGAACCGAGGGGATGCCGTAGGAGGCCAAGTCGCCGCTGTGGGCGCCGGCGACGCCAAACTGGATGGGCCCGTCCTCCTGGGCTCCGGCCGGTATCACGAGGGCGAACGTCAGGATCGCGGTCGCCGCGGCGGCAAAAATCGTTTTTCCCTTCATGTTGTGCTCCTTTTGGGTGGGGGTTGCCGGTTGTCGCCGAACGGGAAAAATTTCCTCCGAATTTCGCAAATCTTGCTTATAACGGCACGCTCATAATGCGTCAAGCAAAAAACCGGCGACGGCGACGGCCTTGATTTCATTTCGGTCGTGACGTACAACATTTTCCGACGACATCCGGCGCGGAGGCCCGCGAACCGGGAACGCCGCCATTCTTGACGGGAGGAGACCACCATGGGACTCGGCTGGACGCTGCTGTTGACCCTGATCATCGCGATGATCACCGCGCCGTCGTTGGCCGGCGAAATCGGTTTCGCCGAAACCTTCGCCATCGCGGAAGATCGCGCCGCGGCGCTGGAGCGGCTCTCCCCCGGCGCCGAAGACCATTACTTCTTCCACTGTCTCCACGCCCAGCAGACCGGCGACGCGGCGGCGTTCGATGCGACCATGGCCCGCTGGATCGAGCGGCACGGCGATTCCGAACGTGCCCGCCGGCTGCGCAACCGCCAGGCCCTGCTCGCCCATCCCGACTCGCCGGCGAAAAGCCTCGACCACATCCGTCGGCTGGAGGGGCTTCGTTTCAACCACGCCCCGCCCGGCGGAACCCGGGACGGCGCGCCCCTCCCCTCCAAGCTGGACCTTTCGGAAATCGATCCCAAAAGGCTGCTGGAGAAAGCGCTCTCCGGTTCCCGGCCGGTGGAGGCGATGGAAACCGCCGGTCTGCCGCTGCTTCCCTCGGATCGGCTGGACGGCGACGGCCGTCGGCGACTTTTGGAGCGGATGACCCATCCGGACCACCCCGACCTGGCGGCCCTGGTTCGGGCCGAGCTGGAAAGCGGCCTTCCCTGGTCGCGTTTGCCCGGCCGGGATCTGCTCCTCCTTTCTCACCTGGACCGGCTCCGGCACGCCGTTCCCGGCCTCGCCGAGGACCGAAGCTTCGCGGAGGACTACCTGCGCCGTCTGGCCCCCTCCGCCGACGTTTCTCCGGAGGAGAACACCGGCGTTCGCCGGGCCTGGCTGGAGCGATGCCGGGATTTTCTGGCCCCGCTGCCGGAGGTTCACGCCGCCGTTCAGGCCCGCGTCCTCTCCCAACTGCTGGAGCTGGACCGTCGAGAGGGCCGCTACGACCGGGACCGGTTTCTGGCCTATCTGCGCATTCCGCGCCCGGCGAATTATCTTCGCCCCGAGCTGCGCCGCCGCCCCGGCGACGATTCCGCGCCGGGCCTCTCCGCCCTCCCCGAACCCGACCGGCCCATCCCCGACGAATCGCTGGTCCGGGATTATTTGTTTCATTTCCTGAAAGACGCCGAGAACGCCGCTCCCTTCGACCAATATCTTCAGTCCGACTGGCTGCGGAACCTGTTCGCGGAAGTCAAACTGACCCGGGGCGTGGGCGATCCCGAGCGATGGATTTCCATGCTCTCTCCCGAACGGTACGCGACTCTCAAGGACCAGGTGGTGCTGGAATTCGCGCCCGACCGGCCCCGGCGGCTGGCCGCCGACGCCTCGGTGGTCCTGCCGGCGGAGATCAAAAACGTGGACGCCCTGGTGGTCCGCATCTACGCCGTGGACGCCTTCAATTTTTATCGGGAGCGAAAGCGGGAAATTTCGCCCGCCGTCGAGCTGGACGGCATCTCCCCCACCTGGGAACGGGTCCACCGCTACCCCGACCCGCCCCTGCGCCGGACGCGACGACGGCTGGAGTTTCCCGAACTCTCCGGCCCCGGAACCTACGTGATCGACCTCGTCGGCGGCGGACTGCGCAGCCGGGCGGTGATCCGCAAGGGGGATCTCTTCGCGGTGGAACGCTCCGGCCCGGCCGGGCTGGAATTCCAGGTCTTCGACGAAAGCCGACGGCGGCGGCCCGACGCCACCCTCTGGCTGGACGGGCGGGAATACGCGCCGGACGAGGAAGGCGTCATCCTCGTTCCCTTCAGCGCCGCTCCGGGCCGCCGTCGGGCGATCCTCCGGACGGAGGACCGGAGCGCCCTCCATTCCTTCCACCATCCCGCCGAACAATACCAGCTTTCCGCCGGCTTCCACGTCGAACGGGAAACCCTGTTGCGGGGCCTTCGGTCCCAGGCGCTGCTCCGGCCCCGGTTGACCCTGAACGGCGAACCGGCGAGCCTGTCCCTGCTGGAATCCCCGTCGCTGACCCTGACCCTCCGCGACGCGGACGGCGTGGACGCCCGGGAAACGGTGGCGGGCATCGAACTGGCCGAGGACCGGGAAACCGCCCACGCCTTCACCGTGCCGGAGGGTTTGCGCCAGGTGACCCTGGAACTTTCCGCCCGGGTGCGGGTTCCCAGCACCGGCGAAACGGTTCCGCTCGAGGACCGGCGCGTCTTTTCCCTCAACGGCATCGACGGAACCGACAAAACCGGCGACCTGTTCCTGCGCCGCTCCGCCGAGGGCTACGTTATCGACGCGCTGGGGAAAAACGGCGAAGCCCGCCCGCAAACCATCGTCCACGTTCGGCTCAAGCATCGCTGGTTTCGGGAGACGGTGGTTCAGGCGCTGCGCGCCGACGAGGGCGGCCGGACCCATCTGGGCCGTCTGCCGGGCGTCGTCTGGGTGGAGGCGGAAAGCGAGGGGAACCACGCCCGCCGATGGCCGATATCCGAGACGGAACCGCCGGGTTTGCGCGCGGCGGCGGCAATTCTCCACGGCCGGGTCGGCGCGCCGGTTCGGCTGCCCTGGAACGGCGACACCGAGGGGGAGCCGCCTCCGGCCCGATTGCTAGAAGTTCGGAACAACGTCTTTGTGGCCGACCACGCCGACGCCGTCCGGTTCGAACCCGGATTTCTGGTGATCGATCCGCCGGCGGGGGGCGATTTCCTGCTCTTCCCGCGCGGAGCGGAGGCGGGAATCCGGCTCCGGATCGCCGGCGGGGAAGAACGGGACGGTTGGCTGTTCGGGGCGGGGCGCATGCTGGAAGCGCCCGCTCTGGAGCCGTTGGGGGTGGGTTCGGTGACGGTGGACGACGACCGGGTGGTGGCGACCATCGGCGGCGCGGGGCCGTTCACCCGGGTTCACCTGCTGGCCACCCGATTCGTTCCCGCCTACGACGCGGCCGCCAATCTGGGCCACGAACCGCCCCCGGCCGGCGGCCATCACCGGCTTTCGACCCCGGCGTCGATCTACGACGCGGGCCGTCCGGTCGGCGACGCCTACCGGTACATTCTGGATCGCCGGTACGCCGATTCCCATCCGGGCAACATGCTGGACCGGCCGGAACTGCTGCTCCATCCCTGGGCCGTCCGGGACACCGGCCATTCCGACATGCCGACGGAGGCGCCGGCGCC
>CAYFVR010000240.1:0-7234 GCA_964346545.1 uncultured Desulfobacterales bacterium
CCAAAAAATCCCCCCGGCCCCCTTTACAAAAGGGAGAGAAACCCGCCGGCCGAACAACCTGCCAAAGTAGAAGTAGGGGCGTTTCGCAAACGCCCTTGGTCAATCAGACTCCATCGTTCACTTGGAAATCCTAAGTGAACGCCATTTGGCTGAGCGAGGTCGAGCCGCGGAAACCCGCGGAACGAAATTATCCGGGAATCAGAATCAGGACGCCGGACGTGGGATCGTCCGCCGTCGGCGGCACGGGAACGCAATCCACGGAAAACCGCGTCCCGCCAATGGAGCAGTCCCGAAGGGTTTTGGGATTTCCGGTGGCGATGGCCACGGAGACCCGGCCGCTGATCGTGTCGGGGAAGAATTCGAACAGCATTCGTCCGGGAGAAATGCCGCCGGTGAGGCTGCGGGCCCGCCGGTTGGCCAGGGTGACCCGGCCCACATGGTCCACCGCGATCACCGGCAGCGGAATATGCTCCAGCACTTTGTGCTGAATGCCGCCAACCCGTGGGGATGTGGAACTGAAATCGGAGACGGATTCGGAAACTTCGGATTGGTTTCCGGGCCATTCATCGGAATGCGTCGAGGTGGAAAGCTGGTCGATCATCGGGAATCTCCCCTGAAAAAAGCCATAGGATAAGTTATCCTATTTCACGAGGCCGTTCGGCACAATGGGGAGATTGCGGAAAAAGCGGAGTAGGAAAAAGATGCCCGATGGAATAAAAATTAAATCGAATGGTTGTGGCGAAATACGAACCGTCCGGAATCGCGGAGACGGAATCCGGACGGCCGGGTTTTCGGGGATTGGGCGTGGAGGAAAATTCGGTCAGAACGTGAACAGTTTGGATTCCTCGGCGATGTCGATCAGGTCGTAGCCGGTGGCCATCCGGAAGTTTGGCGGAAGGTCGTCCTCCCCGATTTCCCGGGCCGCCGCGCAGGGCGTGCAAACGAGGATCGGGACCTCTTTTTCCTGAAGAAATTTCCAATAGGTGGCCAGCTCGTCGCCGGTGGGCGCCTTGATCCGTTCCGCCAGACCGAGATTGCTCAGGTACACCGCGTCGTCGATCAGGAAGAGTTTGACCTCGTGGCCCTTTTCCGCGGCGATTTTGGCAAACTGAAAACAGCGGACGGCGCGGGTGGGGTCTTCGGGGCCTCGGGACAGAACAAAGAAGAATTTGCTCATTTTGCGCTCCTTTTCGCAAACGGTTTTCGAGATTGCTCGCACTTTGATCAGAAATCCCGGTCCTTGTCAACGTTCGATTCCTAAAGCATGGAAGGAGGATGGATGGCGGAAGGCGAAGGCGAAAAAAGGGCCCGAAAAGCGCCGGAATCCCATGTGGATGCCTTGGAGGAATGCAGTTCCGACCTGTGGACCGGATACGAGGAAGAGCTTCACCGTTCCCGGGATTCATGGGATCGGGAAAACCGGGAGTCCTCCGACGAGCGGAAAAACCCGGAATAAAAACCGGTCAGACGAGGGACTTGGGCAACCGCCAAACGGCGATCATGCCCACGATCCCGACGACGGCGCCCAGGGTGAATGCGGTGGAGAGGTCGGCGAGGTCGCCCAGCCAGCCGGTGAGCAGGGTGGCGAAGGCGGTGGAGAGGAAATTGAAGCCCATGTACAGGCCGTTGGCGGTGGAACGGTGATCGCCGGCCACGTCCTGAACCAGGGCCATGTTGACCGGCGTGATGGCGAACAAGGTCATGCCCAGACCGATCAGCGCCGGAAAGAGGCTCCAGGAAGGGCCGTGGGCCAGCAACAGCATCAACAGCGCCGCGCCGGGAACGGCCACCGCCAGCACGCCTCGCCGGCCGATTCGGTCGCTTACGGTCCCGCCGGCCAAACTGCCCAGGGTGCCCACGCCCTGCAACACCGCCATCGCCACGCCGCCCAGCAACAGGGAACGCCCGCCGCCCACCACGTAGGTCGGCAAAAACGCCACCAGACAACCGGTGAGGAAGGAGCGGGTGAACACCAGACCCGCCAGCGGAAAGGCCACCGGCCGCAACCCTTGCCAGGCCGCCCGAAAGCCGCCCTCCGCCGGCGGCGGCACCGAGACGTCTTTCCGGCCCAGCCGAACGTGAAGCAGGAGGGAGGCGGCGATTCCCAGGGCCGCCACGGGATACAGCGATCCAAGCCCCAACAGGGCCACCGCGCCCACCGCCAGCAGCGGCGCCAACGATCGGGCCAGCTCGCCCGACGTCATCCACCAGCTCATGCCCCGGCCCACCCGTTCGCCGCTGGCTCGGGCCACCAACACGGGGCCCACCACATGAAAAACGGCGGCGCTGATCCCGGCCAACAGCAACAGGGCGCACAGCGCGAAATAGTGGGGGGCGGCCCCCAGCAGACTCATGGCGACGGCCGTGAGGGCCGGCGCCCAGGCCGCGGCCAGCCGGAGGTCGAACCGATCCGCGATCAGACCCAGAAACGGATTGAGGGCGGAAGGAAGCCGGAGAAACAGGGTTAGACTTCCGGCCAGGAACAGGCTGAGGCCGAAGCGGTCGATGAGCAGCGGAAGGAGGACCGGCAGAAATCCGGAGAAAACGTCGTGGACCAGGTGGCCGCCGGTGATGGTCAGCACCCGGCCCACATGGAAATCTTCTTCCGGGACGGGCGCCAGGGCGGGGGCGGCGACGGGCCGGGTCGTTCGAAGCGGAATCACCGGGTCAGGATTTCCGGAGCCCGCGGGCGAAGATGTCGAAGGCCATGCGGAGGGTTTCCTTGAGATAGTCTTTTTGGCCGTTGAGGATTTTTTTGCTGGATTCCCAAAGGATTACGCCGGAAAACAAGGACCAGAAAATATCGGCCAGCGCGATCGGGTGTTCTTCGATGAATTCGCCGGCTTCGATGCCCTCCTTGAAAATCGCGGCGATGGCCCCCAGGGATTTTCGGGAAAGATCCTCAATTTCCCGGAGGAGATCTTCGGAGAGGTTTTTCAGCGTCTCGCTGGACTGGAGATGAAACATGTTGATGATGATGTGCGGATCGAAGTCGTAGACGTCGAACATGGCCTCGATCAGCGCGCCCACCTTTTCCGTAGGACCCAGTTCGACGCTGGCGTTGACATGTTCCAGCCGGATGATGAGGTATTGCAGGATCCGGAGCGAAAGAGACGCGTAAAGTTCGTCCTTGTTTTTGAAGTAAAGATAGAGCGTTCCCGGACTCAGCTCCGCCTCCCGGGCGATGTCCTCCATCGTCGACTTGCTGAATCCCCGATCGGAAAACACCCGTTTGGCCGCCACGATAATTTGCTGGCGCCGCCGCTCCCGTTCCCGTTCTTTCCGCTCTCGAATTCCCATGTTGAAACCGTCCGTCCGTATGAACAATGTTTAGAAGAAAAGCGAACCTATATTTTGTTCCGCCCATTCGGTCAAGGCGAAATCATAGCCATTCTCAGCCCCGGCGCAAGCCCGCGCGTCCATTTCCTTCCCGCATCGCCGCCTCCCCCGTTTACGGCTCTTTCGGGTTGGGACCATTTTTTCGGATTTTTCCCTTTTCAACCGCCGAGAAGGCGTGATAATGATATATAACACATAAGTCGTCCGGACGGTTTTCCCGGGGCGCGTCGCGCCCCGGGAAAACCGTCCATCGTTCTAATTCCATGAAACGAGGAAAATCCCATGGCCACCATCGGCATCGCGAGCGGAAAGGGCGGAACGGGGAAAACCACCGTGGCCGTCAGCCTGGCCCTGGTTCGTCCCCGCGGCCAGTTGCTGGACTGCGACGTGGAGGCGCCCAACGCCCATCTTTTTTTGAACCCGGAAATCGAATTTTCGGAACCGGTCTACGCCCCGGTTCCGAAAATAGACCAAGACCGCTGCACTCTGTGCGGGGCCTGCGCCGACATCTGCCGGTACAAGGCCATCGCCGTTCTGCCCGAAACGATTTTGACCTTTCCGGAGCTTTGCCATGGCTGCGGCGGATGCATGGCGATCTGTCCGGAAGGCGCCATAACCGAAGAAGGGCGGGAGCTGGGCGTCGTGGAACGGGGCCGCCGCGGCGACCTGGGTTTTCTTCACGGACGGCTGCGGGTCGGCGAGGCCATGGCCCCGCCCCTGATCCACAAGGTCCGGGAAGTCGCCGCTCCGGATCTCGACACCGTGATCGACGCCCCGCCGGGCACCTCCTGCCCGGTGATCGCCGCCATCCGCGGCGTCGATTTCGTGATCCTGGTCACCGAGCCGACCCCCTTCGGGCTCAACGACCTGGAGCTGGCCGTGGGCGCGGTGCGCACCTTGGACATTCCCCACGGCATCGTCATCAACCGGGCCGATCTGGGCGACGAACGGGTCCGCGAATACGCGGCGCGGGAGGAAATCCCGATCCTGCTGGAAATCCCCTTCGATCGGAAGATCGCGGAGGCGTACGCCCGGGGGCGGTCTTTGGTTGAATCCCGGCCGGAATATCGGGAAAAATTTCAAGAATTGGCAGAGCGGGCCGAAGCGCTGGTCCGGGGAGGCGTCCAATGAAAGAACTGGTCGTCATCAGCGGAAAAGGCGGAACGGGAAAAACAAGCCTGGTTTCCGCGTTTTGCTCTCTCGCGAAAAACGCCGTTTTTTGCGACGCGGACGTGGACGCGGCGGATCTTCACCTGATTCTGGCGCCCAAATACCGGGAGCGCCACCCCTTTCATGCCGGTCACCGGGCCCGAATCGACGCGGACGCCTGCGTCCAGTGCGGCGATTGCCGCGACCGCTGCCGGTTCGGCGCGGTGACCGAGGATTTCCGGATCGACCCGGTGGCCTGCGAAGGCTGCGGCGTCTGCGCCCATTTCTGTCCGGAGGGGGCCGTCAAAATGGAGTCCAATCTCTGCGGGGAATGGTACGTTTCGGACACCCGCTTCGGGCCGATGGTCCACGCCCGGTTGGGCATCGCCGAGGAGAATTCCGGGAAGCTGGTCACCCGGGTGCGGACCCGGGCCCGGGAGCTTGCCGAGGCCGGAAATCGGAATCTCATCCTCACCGACGGCCCCCCGGGGGTCGGTTGCCCGGTGATCGCGGCGGTGGGCGGGGCCGGCGCCGTTCTGATCGTCACCGAGCCCACCGTATCGGGCCGCCACGACATGGCCCGGGTGGCGGAGCTGGCCGAATTTTTCCGGATTCCCGCGCTGATGGTCATCAACAAATTCGACCTTCATCCGGAAACCGGCGCGGCCATGGAGGACTTCGCCCGGGAACGGGGAATTCGTCCCATCGGCCGCCTGCCCTTCGACGCCGCGTTTACCCGATCCATGGTGGCCGCCCAAACCCTGTTCGAATATGGAAAGGCGCCCCGGGTCGAGGAAAAGGTCCGGGATGTATGGCGCCGGGTGATGGAATGGCTGGAAACGCCCTGATTTCGACCCGCCGGCTCCAATAACGGCTTTACAAAGGGAGATGGCTTTGGCATCATCCCGCGGTCATCTCCCATCCGCCTCGCCCCGAAAGGGTTCCGTGAAGCCGCGTCCCCTGTCCTACATCGCCATGCTGCTGTTTTCGGTGCTCATCGGTCTCGCCGCCGGCGGGGGGGCCTTGCTTTTCCGCTGGCTCATCGAATTTTTCCAAGGGCTCTTTTGGGGACCGGGTCCCTTTCTGGAACAGGTGGCCGCCTCGCCGGTTTGGTGGAGGGCGTTGGCCCCGGCGTCGGCCGGGCTCGCCGCCGGGCTCATCATTTTTTTCTACGCCCCGGAAGTTCGCGGCCCCGGCGTGCCCGAAGTCATCGTCTCGGTGGTTTCCCGCCAAAGCACCATGCGCCATCGGGTCACCTTGCTCAAGGCGCTGGTCACCAGTCTGCTCATCGGCGGCGGGGCTTCGGTGGGCCGGGAAGGCCCCATCGTCCAGATCGGCTCCTCGGTGGGCTCTTCCCTCTCCCGGCTGTTTCATCTGCGGCCGGAGCTGCGCCGGGCCTTTCTGGCGGCGGGAGCGGCGGCCGGCATTTCGGCCACCTTCAACGCCCCCATCACCGGGACTCTCTTCGCCATCGAAATCATTCTGCTGGACCTGGACCTCAGCCACATCACCCACATCGTGGTGGCGTCCGTCGCCGCATCGGTGCTCTCCCGCCTTTTCCTCGGCGATTTTCCCGCCTTCCACACCGCGCCCTTCGTTCTGGCCGATTATCGCGAGCTGTGGGTCCATTTCGCGGTCGGTCTGGCGGGCGGCGGCGTGGCGGTGCTGTTCATCCGCTGCATCGGCTGGTCGGACAATCTGTTTTCCCGGCTGCCCGGGCCGGGCTGGTACAAGCCGGCCATCGGCGGCCTGCTGCTGGGATTGATGGCCCTTCAGCTTCCCCCGGCCCTGGGGGTCGGCTACGAAATCGTCAATTTGGCCGTGGACGGGAACCTGCTTTCCGGCACGGCGGCGGTTCTGATTTTCGCCAAAATGGCGGCCACCGCCCTGTGCATCGGCTCCGGCATGAGCGGCGGAATTTTCGTTCCCTCGCTGGCGGTGGGCGCGGCCATGGGCGTCGCGGTCGGCGCCGGGCTGGACGGATGGGTGTCCGATTTCACCCTCAACCCGGCCCACTACGCCCTGACCGGCATGGGGGCGGTGGTGGCGGGAACGACTTTGGCCCCGATCACGGCGATTCTCACCCTGTTCGAGTTGACGCTGAACGAACAGGTCATCCTGCCCGGAATGCTCGCCTGCATCACCAGCATGGCGGTGGTCCGGCTGGTTCAGGGCCATTCGGTCTACGAGGCCCGGTTGTTGCGGCAGGGGTACGACATCGTGCGGGGCCACGACGTGGGGATCCTTCGCCACCTCTCCGCCCGCGACTTCATGACGCGGGAATACGAAACCATACCCGAAAACGCGCCGCTCCGAACCATCATGGACCGTTTTCTCAACGCCCGGTATCCCCATTTCGTGGTGCTGGACGACCAGGAGCGGCTGGCGGGGTTTCTGTCCATCCGGGACGTTCGGGAAATGCTTCAGAATTACGGAATTTTGAAAAACCTGGTCATCGCCGCCGACATCATGGCTCGGCCGGTGATCACCCTTTCGGAGAAGGACAGCCTGGAGGCCGCCTTCCTCCGGTTCGAGGATCACCCCTTCTCCTGTCTGCCCGTCACCGCCCGGGACGATTCCCGAAAAGTCGTGGGACTTCTCAAAAAAGACGATCTCCTTCGCGCCTATCACGATCGCGTGCTGCGGGACCGGATGTTGTCGGCGCCGATTCGGTAGGTCCCGGCCAACCGTTCCCGCAACCACTGCGTGGTCACGGATCGGGGGCGGATGATCGGCTCCATCATGG
>CAYFVR010000241.1:0-7198 GCA_964346545.1 uncultured Desulfobacterales bacterium
ACGAAGTCCCGGCGGTTTCCGACGAGGACGACATGGACCTCGACCTGGGCCTGGAGGAAGATTCCGCCGAGGAGGACGGGCTGGATTTGGAACTCGATCTCGAGGCCGCGCCCGCGTCCGCCTCCGAGGATTCGGACGAGCTGGGACTGAACCTGGACCTGGAAGACGACGAAGACTCGCTTTCCGAAGACTTGGCGGAGCTGGAACAAAACGGTGGTCCCACCGCCTCCCCCTCCCAGGATCTGGATTTTGATTTCGAGGAAGAAGACGTTTCGGCCGAAGACGAAACCGAAGTTTTCGACATGGAGAAAACGGTTCGGCCGGATGCCGACGACCTGGAACTCGATCTGGATGAATCTTTCGCCGAAGACGGGGACGATCTTGATCTGGACCTGGATGAAGAATCCGCTTCCGCCGAAGAATCCGAAGAACTGAACCTCGACTTGGACCTGGATGAAGAGCCGGCCGGAGAAAAGGCCGAATCCGAAGAGCTGGAGATGGACCTCGATCTGGATGTCGAAGATTCCGGCGAGGAGGTCGATGAAATCGATCTGGATCTCGACGTGGAGGAATCCGCGTCCGGCGGCGAATCCGAAGAGCTGGAGATGGACCTCGATCTGGATGTCGAAGATTCCGGCGAGGAGGTCGATGAAATCGATCTGGATCTCGACGTGGAGGAATCCGCGTCCGGCGGCGAATCCGAAGAGCTGGAAATGGACCTCGATCTGGAATCGGATCGTCCGGCGGACGAGGCCGACGAAATCGATTTGGACCTCGACATGGACGAGGTCATGGCGGCCGGGGGCGAAGAAGACGAGCTGGATTTGGCCCTGGATTTTGACGATGAGGGCCCCGGCGCGGACGAATCGGACGAGGAATTGGATTTGGCCCTGGACGCCGAACCCGAACCGAGCCTGTTGACCAAGGCCAAAACCGCCGAGTCTTCGGACGACCTCTCCCTGGATCTGGACCTGGAAGCGTCGAGCGAAATTTCCAACGAATTTGACCTCGACCTGGCCTTGGCGGAAGACGACGCCGACGAGCCGGCGGTGGAAAATGAGCCGGAGGGGCTTTCCGAGGAATTCAGCCTGGAATTCGATCTGGACGACGAGGGAGCCGAGATTCGTCCCGCCGCCTCCGACGAGCCCACGGAAGTGGGCGAGATGGGCCTCGGCCTGGACGAGGAGGAAGAACCGGCGCTTCGGCAAAAATCTGCGGATATGGAGCTGGACCTCGATCTGGATCTGGAAACCGAGGCGGCCGAGGATCGATCCGACGCTCTGGAATTCGAAGAGCCGGAGGCCGAGAACTCCGCCAGCTTTGAGTTCGACCTGGATTTGGAAGACGAAGAAGAAGCCCCCGCCGAAGAAGCGGCCTCCGAAGAACTGGATTTCGATCTGGGCGAGGCGGCGGGCGGCGGCGCGGCCATTTCCGACGATCTGGATTTCGACATGGATGAAGCCGAGGTGGCCGACGGAGACGCCGACACCGTTCCCGCCACCGGTTGGGAGCCGGAACCCTCCGAGGATTTTACCGATCCCTTCGACATGGGCATTCCCACCGACGACTTGGGCGGACCCTCGGAAGAAGAGGAGGAGGAGGCGACGATCGTCCGGAAAACCGGCGATAAAAAGCCGGCCCGGAAAAAGGTGGCCGCGCCGCTTCTGGTTCTTCTTCTGCTGGCGATGCTGGGCGGCGGCGGATACTACGCCTACACCGCCGGCATGATACCCGATTCCATTCAGAAACAGGTGGCCGCGTGGCTTCCCGGCTGGATGGCGGGGTCCCAGCCCGCCGGCGAGGTCGTGCCGGTGGACGCCACCATTCGCAGTCGCTACGTCCGAAACGACCAGGCCGGCCTTCTGTTTATCATCACCGGCCAGGTGCGGAATCAGTTTTCCGCGAAGCGCGATCATATTCAGGTGATGGGCAAGCTGCTCGACCAGGCCGGCGACGTGGCCGTGCGCAACCGGGTTTTCGCGGGGAACACCGTTTCCGACGAAGAACTTCGAACGCTGGGCCCGGACGCCATCGTAGACCAGCTTTCCGCCCGCGCCGGGGAAAACAATCTGAACGTCGGCGTGGAGGTGGGCGCCAGATTGCCGTTCATGATCGTGTTTTCCGAGCTTCCGGAAGATCTGGCCGAGTTCACCGTCGAAGTGGTCGGATCCCAGCCCCACGGCGAGGGATGACGGCGCTTCGTCCATGCGGGCCATGCCGGTTCGAAGGACCCTTCGCCGAACTTCGGGGCGGCGGTTTCCATGCCGAAACCGCCGTCCCGCCGCCGTCCGGAAGGGCGCGGTCGATTTCTGCATTTTGGCGCTTGACTTCCCGTCGGCGTCCTGCTAAAGGTCTCCGTCGTTGCTCAAGGGCGACTTTTTCTTGGCGATGTAGCTCAGCTGGTCAGAGCATACGGCTCATATCCGTAGTGTCCGGGGTTCAAGTCCCTGCATCGCCACCATTTCGCCTCCCAAAGGCCCCCCGATCCTCGGTCGGAGGGCCTTTTTTCCTTTTGGCCCACCGAAAATTTGCGGGTTGAAAATTTTCCGACCCTGTTGTAATGAGAGAGGTCGTTATGATTCCAGGATTTGAAAAAATCGTGGAGGACCGGATTCGGGTGGCTCGAAAAAAAGGGGCCTTCGACGATCTTTCCGGTTCCGGAGAGCCTCTGAAGCTGGAGGACGACCGTCACATCCCCGAGGATTTGCGGCTCTCCCACAAAATCCTCAAAAACGCCGATTGTTTGCCCCCCGAGCTTGAAATCAAGAAGGAAATCCGTCGTACCGAGGACCTGCTGGCCGGCATGACGGATACCCGGGAACGGTACCGGGTCATGAAAAAGTTGAACTTTTTGATCATGAAGCTCAACGCCACCCGGAACTCCGCGATCCAGTTCGAAGTTCCCCAGCGGTATCAGGAAAGCCTGGTTGACCGCGTGAATTCAGCGAAGAAGGATGATCGCCAATGAAACGGAAAGCCAAGAACGCGGAAAGCGTCGGTCTCTTCAAAGGCATTCTCATGGCCCACTCGATCCTGTTGCTTCATTTGGCCCTGCTGGCGGCCCTGGGTTGTCTGGTTCTGTTTTTCCGGGGCGTGGTTCAATATATGCTCTGGATTTTTCTCGGCGGCTCGGCCCTGATCCTCTATCTCGGATATCGCCTTCGCCGCCGAATGAAAAACGAGCGAAAAAATCTTCGCGATCTGCTGGCCCTTCCGGAAATGCGCAACCGAACCGTGGAGGTGAGCCTTCTGGACGGTTTCGCCTCGGTCCGTTTCGGGCGGGAAGAGGGGGAAATGTTGACGCTCCCGGCGGACGCCTATCAGTCCGTCCCCCAAATCGAGGCGCCGCTCGAAAGGCGGCCCGGCAGCCGCATCCGTGAACTGACGGAGTTGGCCCGGCTGTTGGAGAGTCAGTTGATCACCCTGGACGAGTACAACCGCACCAAAGCCCAGCTTCTCGGCGGCGCCGCCGGCTCATGAACCGCCGGTCGACCATTGCGTTGTTGTCGGGCGGCATTTCCTCCGAACGGAAGGTGTCGCTTTCCGGCGGCGACCAGGTGGCGGCCGCCCTCGATCCGGAACGGTACGCGGTTCGCCGCTACGACCCCCGGGACGAGCTTCCCCGTCTGGTGGCCGACGCCCCCGAAATCGACGCCGCGCTGATCATCCTGCACGGTCCCTTCGGCGAAGACGGAACCGTGCAGGGGTTTCTCGATCTGCTGAACATTCCCTACCAGGGGGCCGGCGTGCTCGGCAGCGCCCTGGCCATGAACAAGCTGGCGGCCAAGCGGCTGTACCAAGAGGCCGGGCTTCCCGTTCCGCCCTACCGCGCCGTCCGCCCCGGCGCGTCGCCGGACCCCGCCGCCCTCGTCGATGAAATCGGCCTGCCCTTGGTGGTGAAACCCGGGAGTGGCGGCTCCAGCATCGGCATGTCCATCGTCCGCCACGCCGACGACCTGGGCGCCGCCCTTCAGGCGGCCTTCCGGGAGGACGATCTGGTTCTGCTGGAACGGTTCGTCTCCGGCACGGAGTTGACCGCCGGGGTGATCGGCAACGACGACCTGGAATCTCTTCCCCTCATCGAGATCGTCCCCAAAGCTCAACACGATTTTTTCAATTACGAAGCCAAATATTCCGCCGGAGAGGCCGAGGAAATCTGTCCGGCCCGGGTGTCGGACGACGTGGCCGCGCGGGTCCAGGCCATGGCGCGCATCGCCCACGAGGCCCTGTTCTGCCGCGGATACAGCCGCAGCGATTTCATCCTTTCCCAAACCGACGGCGAACTGTACGTGTTGGAGACCAACACGATTCCCGGCATGACGCCCACCAGTCTTTTTCCACAGGCGGCCCGGGCGGCCGGAATCGAATTTCCCGATCTGCTGGATCGGCTGATTCGGCTCGCCATGGCGGATCACGCGGAACGGTCCCGACGCCGGCCGACGGGTCGGGGCTGAGGACCGGAATCTCAACGGGGCGGAAAGGGATTGCGTTCCCGATCGCCAAAGCCCTCTTCCTCCTTTCTTTTTTTCGGCCCGCTCGGGTCAAGCCCTTCCCGCCTTCCTTTCAAACCGACATTGCCCATCAAGGAGACCATGCGCCATGAAAGTTCTGGTAGTCGGCGGCGGCGGCCGCGAGCACACCCTGGTCTGGAAAATTCGTCAAAGCCCGCGCGTCGCCGCCGTGTTTTGCGCGCCCGGAAACGGCGGCATGGCCGAAATGGCCACCTGCGTGGACATTGATCCGGAAAACATTCCGGAGCTGACCCAATTCGCCCTGGCCGAAGGCATTGATCTGACGGTGGTGGGGCCGGAAGGGCCGCTCTCCGCCGGCATCGTGGACGCCTTCGAGGCGGAAGGGTTGCGGATTTTCGGTCCGAGCCGAGCCGCCGCGGAGATCGAGGGAAGCAAGTCTTTCGCCAAATCTTTGATGCTGAAATACGGCATTCCCACCGCGGCCGGGGAAACCTTCACCGATCCGGAAAAGGCCGCCGACTACGTCCGACGGCTGGGCGCGCCCCTGGTGGTCAAGGCCGACGGGCTGGCGGCGGGCAAGGGCGTGATCGTCTGCCGGACGGAGGAGGAGGCCTTGGCCGCCATCGATTCCATGATGGTGGAAAACGCCTTCGGCGAGGCCGGCCAGACCGTGGTGGTGGAGGAATGTCTGACCGGCGAGGAGGCATCCTTCATCGCCTTCACCGACGGCAAGACGGTGCTGCCGCTGCCCTCCTCCCAGGACCACAAGGCGGTTTTCGACGACGACGAAGGTCCCAACACCGGCGGCATGGGGGCCTACTCGCCCGCGCCGGTGGTGGACGGCTTTTTTCATCGCAAGATCATGAAGGAGGTCATGGAACCCACCGTCCGGGCCATGGCCGCCGAGGGACGTCCCTACAAGGGCGTGCTGTACGCGGGGCTCATGATTGACCGGGACCGGGTGAAGGTGCTGGAGTTCAACGCCCGCATGGGCGATCCCGAAGCCCAGCCGCTGCTGATGCGCATTCAAAGCGACCTGGTGCCCTTGCTGGACGCGGTGATTGACGGCGATTTGGACCGGCGGCGGCCGAAAATTGATCCGCGCCCCGCCGTTTGCGTGGTGATGGCCGCGGGTGGATATCCGGGGAATTACGAAAAGGGCCATCCCATCCGTGGACTGGCGGCCGCCGACGGCCGGGACGACCGGATGGTTTTTCACGCCGGCACCCGGGCCGACGCCGACAAGGGCGTCGTGACCAGCGGCGGCCGGGTCCTGGGCGTCACCGCCTTGGGCGACACCATCGCGAACGCCATCGGCGCGGCCTACGAAACGGTGGAAAAAATTTCCTGGAAAGACGTTCATTTTCGCAAGGACATCGGCCGGAAGGCCCTGCGCCGCATGAACCAAGAACCCCGGGTCCTCGTTCTCATGGACAACGACGCCGATCTTTCGGTCATGGAAGGCGCGGCGGGGGTTTTGAAGAAATTCGGGGTGCCCTACGAGATGACGGTGGCCTCGGCCCACCGGAGTCCCGACCGGGCGGCCGATTTGGCCGCCACCGCGAGAGGCCGGGGCATCCGGGCGATCATCGCCGGGGCGGGCCGGGCGGCCCATCTGGCGGGTCTGCTGGCGGCGCGCACCACGTTGCCCGTGATCGGGGTGCCCATGGCATCCTCGGCCCTCCAGGGGCTCGACGCGCTGCTCTCCACCGTGCAGATGCCGGCGGAAATGCCGGTGGCCACCGTGGCCATCGGGCGGGCCGGGGCCGTGAACGCCGGATGGCTGGCGGTGCAAATGCTGTCCCTGTCGGATCCGGACCTGGAACGGGAACTGGACGCCCACAAGGCGGAGATGGTCGAGGAGGTGAATCGCAAGGCGGCCCAACTTGAGCAATCGGTCTGATCGCATTTGGCCTGATCGCATTTGGCCGGTGGACCCGGTTTCGCCGGATGCCGGCGTGGTGCAAACGGCGGCGGCGGCGGTTCGCAAGGGCGGGCTGGGGGTCGTTCCAACTCGCGGACTCTACGGCCTGGCGGCCGACGCCTTTCGGGAATCGGCGGTGGCGCGGCTCTTCGCGCTGAAGGGGCGTCCGGCGGACAAGCCGGTGCTGGTGTTGATTTCCGATTCGTCCGAGCTGGATCGGCTGGTGGCGGCGGTTCCGCCGGTCGGTCGTCGGCTGATGGATCGATTCTGGCCGGGAAGATTGACGCTGGTGCTGCCGGCCCGACCGGAAGTCCCGACGGCGCTGACCGCCGGGACGGGCAAAATCGGCGTTCGGCTCTGCGGCCACCCGGTGGCGCGAATGCTGGCCGCCGCCGCGGGCGGTCCCATTACCGGGACCAGCGCCAACCGATCCGGGTTTCCCGGTTGCCATCGGATCGAGGCGCTGGACTCGGAGCTGGCGGGGGGCGTGGACTTCGTCCTGGACGCCGGGCCGCTGGCCGGGGGGGCGGGCTCCACGGTGGTGGACGTGTGCGGCGACCGGCCCGAGGTGCTGCGGGAAGGGGCCGTGAGCCAAGCGGAATTGGCGGAGGCGATGGGAGAAACGGGTTGAAACCCCGTAAATTACTTGACAACCCGGCGCCGCTTCGAATAGAAGTGTGGGCCGAGCCGGGGTGGTGAAATTGGTAGACGCAGAGGACTCAAAATCCTCCGGGCGCAAGCCCATGCGGGTTCGATTCCCGCCCCCGGCACCAAACAAAATCAAGGGGTTGGCCTTTTCGGG
>CAYFVR010000242.1:0-7179 GCA_964346545.1 uncultured Desulfobacterales bacterium
TAAACTCGCGAAAACGGATCGAGACTCTCGGGGACGATATGACCACGGAAGAACCGGACGGCGGCACCATTTTGATCGTGGACGACGATTTGCGCAACATCCGAGTGCTGGATCAGATGCTGGAGCGGGCGGGTTACAATCTGTTGATCGCCCGAAACGGCATGGAGGCCATGGATCGGGCGGAGCGGGGGCGGCCGGACGTCATTCTGCTGGACGTCATGATGCCGGGCCGGGACGGATACGAAACCTGCGCGCGGCTCAAACGCCATCCCGCCACCTCGTCCATCCCGGTCATCTTTCTGTCGGCCCTTGGGGATTCCGAAAGCGTGATGAAGGGATTCCGGGCCGGAGGGGTGGATTTCGTCACCAAGCCGTTTCGCCAAGAGGAAGTCTTGGCCCGGGTTTCGGTCCACCTGACCATTCAGCGCGACCAGCGCAAACTGCGGGACTTGGCCCGGAGCCTGAAGGCCGAGGCGAAGGCGCGGAAGCGGGCCGCCGAGGCCTTGGCGGAAAGCGAAGCCCGCACCCGCGCCCTGCTGGACGCCATCCCCGATCTGGTGTTTCGTCTCAATCGCCGGGCCGAGATTCTGGATTGTCGGGCCGAACCGGCGGAGCTGATTCGCCACGATCTGCCCCGGGATTGCGAAAAGCTGCTGGGACAAGCCATGGAAACCCTGGTGCCGCGATTTCTGGCGGAATGGTTTTCCGAAGCCGTACGGCGGGCGATGGACGAGAAGAAGCCTCGGATTTTGGAATACAAGCTTTTCCGCGCGGGCCGAGGGAGAGGGGACGACCGGTATTTTGAAGCCCGGGTGGTGCCCAGCGGCCCGGGAGAGGTGATCGCCATGGTCCGGGACATCACCCGGGAAAAGGCCCTGGAGCGGGATCGGCGGCGGATGGAGCGGCGGCTCCAGGCCCGGCGGCGGCTGGAGAGCCTGGGCGTGATGGCCGGGGGCATTGCCCACGATTTCAACAATATCCTGATGGGTGCGCTGGGAAACCTGGAGCTGGCCCGCCGGGATTTGCCGCCGGAGGGCCGGACGGCCCGTTTTCTGGCCCAATCCGAATCCAGCCTGTTCCGGGCCGCCGAGCTGGTTCGGCAGATGCTGGCCTATTCGGGGAAGAGCCACTTCGTCTTTTCCACCATGGTTCCGGAACGCTGGATGCGGGAGGCCCGGCCTCTTTTGGAAAAGGCCCTGCCCCAAAACGCGACTCTGGGAATCGACCTTCCTCCCAACCTGCCCGCCATTTCCGGCGATTCCGAGCAATTGAGCCGGCTTCTGGTCAATCTGGTCGTGAACGCGGCCGAATCCTACCCCGAGGGCGCCGCCGCGTCGGTTCGGATTCGTCTGCGAGCCCGAACTTTCGTCGCGTCGGAATTGTTTCAGACCCTTTCCGAACTCTGGTCCGCCTACGAATACCCGGTGGCGGCCGGCCGTTTCCTGGTGGTGGAGGTGTCGGACGACGGCGAAGGCATGGAGGCCGAGGTGCGGAAACGGATGTTCGAGCCGTTTTTTTCCACCAAATTTCAGGGGCGCGGGCTGGGGCTGGCCGCGGTTCTGGGGATCGTGCGGGGCCATCGCGGGTATCTGCGGGTGGATTCGACGCCCGGCGGCGGCACGACGGTCCAGATGCTCCTGCCCGCGGCCGCGTCGGACGACGATTCGGGCGCCCCTCCGCCCGCGGAACCGCGCCGTCCGGATCAAGGCGATTTGGCAAACGAATCCTCATGAAGAAAAAAAAGTCCAACCGCGAAACCGCGGACGCCTCCCGCCGCGTCCTTCGGCGCCGACTGGAGGAAAGCGAACGGCGGCTCCGCCAGACCCAGGAGATCGCCCGGGTCGGCAGTTTTGAACGGAACCTGGAAACCGGCGAGGGCTACTGGTCCGACGAGCACTACCGGCTTCTGGGGTACGAACCCGGCGGGATCGAGCATTCCTTCGCCTTTTTTCTGGCGCACGTTCATCCGGAGGAGCGGGAGCGGGTCCGGGACATCCTGACCGGGGCCTACGAGCGGATGGAATCCTTCCGCTACGACGGCCGTTTCGTCCGGCGGGACGGCGAGGTTCGCTGGTTTCATCACAGCGGGCGCGGCACGGTGGACGAAAACGGCGGGCGCTGGATTCGAGGCATTTTTCAGGACGTGACCGAACGGAAGCGGGCCGAGGAAAAGGCGCGGGAAAGCGCGGGTCGCTACCGGGTCATTTTTGAAAAATCCCCCCTGGGCGTCGTCCATTTCGACGAATCGGGCCGGATTCTGGACTGCAACGCGGCCTTCGTTCGGCTGGTCGGCTCCTCCCGGGAAAAACTGATCGGATTTTCGGTTTCGGAAAAGGCGCCGCCTTCCGTTCGGCGCGTCATGGAGCGGGCGTTGGGGGGGCAAACGGCGGTGTTCGAAGACGTCTACGCCTCCATCACGGGCAACCGAACCGCGGAGCTTCGCGCCGTGTTGAATCCCGTCCATCCCGGACGCCGTCCCACGGAGGTCATCGCGACCTACGAGGACGTGTCCGAACGCAGGGCCGCCGAACGGGAACGCCGGAAAAGCGAAGAGAAATTCCGTCTCCTCGCCGAGGCCGCGCCCATCGGGATTTGGATTTACCGGGGAGACCGGATCGTTTACGCCAACCCGGCGTTTCTGGAGATGACCGGCTACGCCGCCGAGGAAATCGGCGGCGTTTCCCTGATGGATCTGATTCATCCCGATTCGCGGGAATCCGTGCGCGAAAAGGTCGCGGCCCGCCGGAAGGGCGTGGGGGGATTGTTCCGCTATGAATTGAAGGGGCTGCACCGCGACGGCCGGGCCTTCTGCCTGGATCATTCCTCGGTGCTGATCGAGCTGGACGGCGAGTCTTCGGTGTTGGGCATTTCCATCGACATCACCGAGCGGGAGCGGGTGGCGCGGAAACTGCGCGACGCCCGGAAGGCCGCCGAAGCCGCCAGCCACGCCAAAACCGAGTTCATCGCCAACATGAGCCACGAGCTGCGCACCCCGCTGAACGCCATTCTCGGCCACTGCCAGATTCTGGCGCGGGAGGAATCGATGTCGAAGACCCAGCGGAACGGGGTGTCCGTCATCGAAAAAAGCGGCCATCACCTCCTGACCCTGATTAACGACATTCTGGACATGTCCCGGGTGGAGATCGGGAAGGTGACGCTGGAAAGCCGTCCGCTGGATTTGTGGAATCTGGTGAACGGGGTGGCGGATATGCTGCGCTTTCGGGCGTTGGAGAAGGGGATTGCCCTTTCCGCGGAGATGGACCCCGCCGTGCCGCGGCGGGTGCGTTCCGACGCCAAGCGGCTGCGCCAGATTCTGCTGAACCTGGTCTCCAACGCCGTGAAATTCACCGCCCGGGGCGAAGTGCGGGTTCGGGTGTTTCCCGCGGACGGCCAAATCGGCTTTTCGGTGACCGACACCGGGCCGGGGATTCCCGAGGACCAGCGGGAGGCCGTGTTCGACGCCTTTCGCCAGCTTGAACCGCCGGAACGGCGAGCCGACGGCACCGGCCTCGGCCTCACCATCAGCCGGACGCTGGCGATATTGATGGGCGGGGAGCTGACCCTGGAAAGCCGGTTGGGGCGGGGGAGCACCTTCCGGTTCGCCGTTTCCCTGCCGCCGGCGGAAGCGTGGCGAAGCGAGGGGGCGGAACCCCTGGCGGGGGAAGAGGCGCCGCCGGCCGAAGCCGCCCCGCCGGTATCCCCCGGCGGAAGGGCGGTTTCGCCGAAAAGCGAAGCGCCGCCGCCGGGCGCGGACGACTTGGCCGCGTTGACGGAACTGGCCCGGATGGGAAACATCACCCGGATCACCGCCTACGCCCGAGATCTGGCCCGTTCCGATCCGTCCACCGCCGCTTTCTGCCTTCGGCTGCTGGACTTTGCGGATGAATACGATTTCGAAAAAATTCTGGCGCTGCTGGAGAGCGTCCGAACGCCCGCGTCGTCCGCGGCGGCGTCATCCGGCGGAGATCCCGGAGACGAATCGGAAAGCGCGCCGAACGAGCCCGAACCCGACCGAGCCGCTTGGAGCGAAAAAACCTCCACCCCCCCGAAAGGGGATGGAGGCCGAATGAAAAAGGAAACGCCTTCGGGCTAAACGCCCGGGCCTCCCTTGGTTTCCTACCAGTTTTCTCCCAGCAGCTCGAAGTGGGCCTGGGGATGGGCGCAGGCCACGCACATCTGGGGCGCGGCGTTGCCCTCGTGCAGGTATCCGCAGTTGCGACAGCGCCAGACCACCACGTCGTCCCGCTTGAACACCCGATCCGCCTTCAGGTTGCCGGCCAGATCCACGTACCGTTTTTCGTGCTGCTTCTCCGCCACGCAAATGGCGTCGAACACCATGCCCACCGCGTCGAAACCTTCGTCCCGGGCCACATTGGCGAATCCCGGATACATCTCGGTGTGCTCGAACCGCTCGCCCTCGGCGGCCGCCATCAGGTTGTCGTAGGTGGCGCCGATCACGCCGGCGGGGAAGGCGTAGGCGATCTCGGTCTCTCCGCCTTCCAGAAACTTGAAATACCGCTTGGCGTGTTCCTTTTCCTGATTGGCGGTCTCCTCGAAGATGTCCGCGATCTGAACGAAGCCTTCCTTCTTGGCCTGCTTGCCGAAGTAGGTGTAGCGGTTGCGGGCCTGGGATTCGCCGGCGAAGGCGGTCAGCAGATTCTTCTCGGTCTGGGAGCCTTGAATGCTTTTCAAAACTTTTTCTCCTTTTCACGGTTTGCGGGGTTTGGATTCCGGCCGGAAAAGATTCCGGACGAATTCTTTGAGGATTTCCAATGTTTACGAATAATACTTATCCAAATCGGATCCAAAAAAAACCGCCGATCCGGCGGGATGGAAGAGCCCATCGGCGTCAGTCGGGGGCGCCGTCGTCCGTCGCGCCCTGGCAATCGGCGCACAATCCGAAAAAATCGAGCCGGTGTTTCGTGACCCGAAAGCCGGTTTCCGCGGCCACGCGCTCGGTCAGCCCGTCCAGAAAATCCATGTCCGGATCCTGAATCCGGCCGCATCGGGTGCAGACGAGATGAGGATGCGGGCGCGGATTGACGCCGTCGTAGCGGTTGCTGCCGTCGCTGAAGCCGATTTCCAGCACTTCCCCCAGCTCTTTCAGCACCGCCAATGTTTTGTAAACGGTGGCCAAGCTGGTGGTGGGAAAGTCCACTTTGACACGTTCGAAGATTTTCTCTACAGTCGGGTGTTCGTCGCTTTCGGCCAGGATGCGGACCACGGCCAGCCGTTGCGGCGTGAGGCGGTATTCCCGTCCCTTCAGCTTCCCGACCATCTCTTCCATTCGGCGGGACGCATGGGTTCGGCGTTCATCCGAAACGATTTTTTTCTGGATAATCATTTTCCTCAAGGTAGCCAATCGCGGGTCCGCCGTCAAGGAAAAATATCGTCGTCCGGGAGATCGTCCTTCTTTTCACCCGCTGTTTTTCCCCGAATGAAACGGTCATGCGCCTTTCGGATCGCTTTGTCTTCCCTTTCGTTTCCACCGCTTTCGACCGGTTCCGCCGGATGCGCCGCCGGTTGGGAGAAACCCCGCCGGAGATCCAGCCCGTGGATGTCCAGGTGCGCCGCCGAGGCGGAGGCCGATAAAAAAAAATTGAAATTTTCTTGACATCTGCGGATCGGCCGTATAATGTTCCCTGTTCATTGTGGCATTTCCAAAGAAAACACGACCGCGTCCAATCGTTGGCTTCGGAATGGCTCCGGGGCTTTTTTTATGGGCGCAAGAAAGAAGGTTCGATGAATTTCGACGCATTTCAGTTTCATTCCCACGTCGCGGCCGGCGTCGCGACGGCGGGTTTTTCGACCCCGACCCCCATCCAGAAGCAGGCGATCCCCTCCGTTATGGAAGGAAAGGACGTCATGGGACTGGCGCAGACCGGCACCGGCAAAACCGCCGCGTTCGCGCTGCCCATTCTGCACCGGCTGATGGATGGCGGACGGGGCCACGTACGCGCCCTGATCCTTGCCCCCACCCGAGAGCTGGCCGAACAGATTCGACGCGATTTCGAGACCCTTGGCTCCAAAACCCGCCTGCGGACGCTGTCCATTTACGGCGGCGTGGGCATCAACCCCCAGAAGCAGAAATTGAAGCGCGGCGTGGAAATCGTCGTGGCCTGCCCGGGCCGTCTGCTGGACCATATTCAGCAAAAGACCGTGGACCTGTCCCGGGTGGATACGCTGGTGCTGGACGAGGCCGACCAGATGTTCGACATGGGCTTTCTGCCCGACATTCGGCGGATTTTGAAGGCCCTGCCGCCCAAACGGCAGAATCTGCTGTTTTCGGCCACCATGCCGCCGGAAATCCGGAAGCTGTCGGGCGAAGTGCTGCGCGACCCGGTGACGGTGGAGGCGGGCAACGTGGCCCCGGCCGAGACGGTTCGCCACGGGCTGTATCCGGTGTCTCCGCATTTGAAGACGCCGCTGTTGCTGGATTTGCTGAAAACCACCGACACCCGCTCCGTGCTGGTGTTCACCCGGACCAAGCATCGGGCCAAGCGGCTGGGCGAACAGCTCGTCCGCAAGGGATACCGCGCCGCCTCGCTTCAGGGAAATCTGTCCCAGAATCGGCGGCAGGCGGCCCTGGACGGATTTCGCACCGGGGAATTTCAGATTCTGGTGGCCACCGACATCGCGGCCCGGGGCATCGACGTATCCCGGGTTTCCCACGTCATCAACTACGACGTGCCGTCCACCCCGGAGGCCTACATCCATCGGATCGGCCGCACCGGCCGGGCGAGCCGCGAAGGCGACGCCTTTACCCTGGTGACCGACGAGGACCGGGGCATGGTGCGGTCCATCGACCGGATTTTGGGGGAAAAAACCGAACGACGCACCCTTCCGGGGTTCGACTACCGCGCGTCGTCCGGCGGCGGCAACGAGTTTGCCCGGCCGCCCCTGGGCAATTCGGGCCGCAACCGGCCCGCCAAGGTGGTTCGCGCCGGCCGCCCCGCGAAAGCCGCCGGTTCCGGCGCGTCCGGTTCGGGGCAATCCCGGCCGACGAACGCCAAGCCCGCCGGTCGCCGGCCGAAGTCCCACGGGAGCGAAATGGCCCGGGCCGCCTCCGGCAACCGGTCCAAATCCCGCCGGCCTCGCCGGGCGGACTGAACCGAAGCATAAATAAATAAAAAGGGGCGGGGTGGCCGTTACGCCCCCGCCCCTTTTCATTTCCAATTT
>CAYFVR010000243.1:0-3202 GCA_964346545.1 uncultured Desulfobacterales bacterium
GAAGTCGGATAGGCCGTCCGCTTTGCGCTGGATCTGTAACCTAGGCTCCCGTTCCTCCATCTAACCCCTTGACAATCCCTCTAAAGCTCCCATTATATGCCGAAAAATTTCAACCCTTGCAAACGGCAAAATGGGAGACCGATTCATGAGTGCCCCAAAAGAAACCTACCAATTTCAAACCGAGGTGCAGCAGCTCCTCAACCTCATCGTCAATTCGCTGTATTCCAACACCGACATTTTCCTCCGCGAGCTGATCTCCAACGCCTCCGACGCCTTGGACAAGCTCCGCTTCAACGCCCAGACCGACCCGGACCTCATCGGCGACGACGCCGATCTGTACATCCGGATCGCCGTGGACCCGGAGGCCCGGACCATCGAGGTGTCCGACAACGGCATCGGCATGACCCGGGACGAAGTGCTGGAAAACATCGGCACCATCGCCAAAAGCGGCACCGCCGCGTTTTTGGAGGCCCTGGAGAAGGCCAAAAAGCAGGACGGCCTCAGCCCGGAATTCATTGGCCAGTTCGGCGTCGGCTTTTATTCCTCCTTCATCGTGGCGGACAAGGTCACCCTCGTCACCCGGGCGGCAAAATCCGACGAAGCGATCCGCTGGGAATCCGAGGGCGGCGGCGCCTACACCGTGGAACCGGCGGAAAAAGCGGAGCGCGGCACCCGCGTGATCCTGCACCTCAAGCCCCAGGACGAGCTGGAAAAGGATTACCTCAAGGAATGGGTGATTCGGGACATCGTCAAGCAGCATTCCGACTTCGTTGGCTATCCCATCCGGATGGAGGTGGAGAAGGACGAGCCGATTCCCGAAGAGGAGCAGATCAAGGACAAGGACGGCAAGCCGGTCGGGGAGACGACGCGCAAGGTCAAGAAGGACGAAACCCTCAACTCCATGAAGGCCATCTGGGCCCGGAACAAAAGCGACGTCACCGACGAGGAATACAACGAGTTTTACAAGCACGTCAGCCACGACTGGAACGACCCGCTCACCCATCTTCACATGAAGCTTGAAGGCGTCACCGAATACAGCGCCCTGCTGTACGTTCCGGCCAAGGCGCCGTTCGATCTCTTCTTTCCGGATCGAAAACACGGCATTCATCTCTATTGCAAGCGGGTCTTCATCATGGACGACTGCAAGGAGCTGATGCCCGAGTACCTCCGGTTCATCCGCGGCGTGGTGGACGCGCCCGACCTGAACCTCAACGTAAGCCGGGAAATTCTTCAGCAGGACCGGCTGGTGCGGAACATCAAGAAGAATCTGGTGAAAAAGGTGCTGGACCTCCTCAAGGGAATGGACGAAGAGAAATACGCCACCTTCTGGGAGGAATTTGGCCCGGTTCTTAAGGAGGGCGTCCATACCGACTTCGACAACAAGGACCGGATCGCCGAGCTGATTCAGTTCAAGACCACCCAGTCCGAGGGCAAGTGGGTCCGGCTGAAGGATTACGTGGCCCGGATGAAGCCCGATCAGAAGGCCATTTACTACATCACCGGCGACAACCTGACCGCCCTGACCAACAGTCCCCACCTGGAAGTGCTCAAGGACAAGGGCTACGAGGTGTTGCTGATGACCGACCCGGTGGACGAATGGGTCATCCAGTCCCTCGCCGAGTTCGAGGAAAAGCCGCTGAAGAGCGCGGAAAAGGGCGACCTGGAGCTGGAAGGGGACGAGGCGGAAAAGAAGGACGACGAAACCTTCAAGTCGCTGTTCGGCCACATCAAGACCAACCTCCAGGAGAAGGTCAAGGAGGTCAAGGCCTCCTCGCACCTCACCGAATCGGTGGCCTGCCTCTCCGGCGATCCATACGACATGAGCGCCTACATGCAGAAATTGCTCAAGGCCTCCGGCGGCGAGATGCCGGAAAGCAAGCGGACCCTGGAGCTGAACACCCGTCACCCGGTCATCGAGCGGATCAACGCCATGTACGAAAAGGACCGGGAGAATCCGGCGCTGAAGGAATACAGCGAGCTGTTGCTGGACATGGCCATCATCAGCGAGGGCGGAAAAATCGACAACCCCGCCCGCTTCAACAAGATGGTCGGCGGCCTGATGTCCAACGCCCTGGAAAGCGGTCAAGCCGCGGAGAGCGCCGCGTAGCGGTCCCCCATTGACCGGAAGACGGCGGGGCGGAAAGCTTCCAGTTCGACTCGCCGGACATCGCCAGGAAAAAAACAAACGCCGCGATTCCCGATTAAAGGGAATCGCGGCGTTTTTCGTTTTGCCCTCGGTGTTGCGGAGAGGAACGGCGGACGAAGCCGTATCTTCCTGGCCAATCCGCTCCGCTATTGCAACACGAAATCCACCCGAAGAAGTTCCCCCTCTTTTCGAATCACGATGTAATCTTCCCCGATATGGGTCACCGTCACGTCCGCCACCGAACCACCGGTATGAAGGATGGCGCCGTTGACGACCGCCATTCGGGAGGCGGGCGCGGGGGACCAGACCAGCGCTTGAATTTGCAGCCCGATTTCCTTGGCCCGGCGCACCGGCAAGTCTCGATGGGCCGCCGCCACGCCGGAATTCCGCGAGGCCGTGCCCGAACTCGCCGAGGTTTGGGAGGGCGTCGGGGAGATCATCCGGGATTCATCATCGGCGTTGACCGAACGGGCGGCGGCCGGTTTCGGCGCGGGCGAATTCGTCCGGGAATCCGAGGGAACGGTCGCCGCCGAATTGTCCCCCTCGGCGGCGTTCGGACGATTTTCCGGAACCGGCGGCTTCCCGGCGGAAGCGGTCGTTTCCGGCGCGGATTCCCGGCGGAACAGCGACAAGGGCGGTGGTTCGTCCCGGCTTGCGGTTGGCCGGGGCGTCTCCGGCCGCGAGGCGGGGGCCGGCGGCCGAAGCGGGGACGGTCGTTGGGGGGCGCTCGCGGTCGAAGAGGGTATCGGTCGAACCGACTCTGGCGCTTGCCTCGCCGGTTTCGGCGCGTCGCCCGCGGGCGCGGGCGTCCCAACCACCGGCCGGGGCGCGCGACTCGCCGGAGTCGGGGTTGCGTTTGCCGGCGCGGCGTCCGACCGGGAGGCGACCATCGCCGAGTCCGGGGTTTCGTCTTCGGCTTTGGGCGATTGGGGCGGTCTCGCCGGGGAGGTTTCCATGGAAGCCGTTGCAGGGGCGTCCAGCGTGCCCTGTTTTTTAGTCGCTGGATCTTCCGACCGAGCGCTCCCCGGTTTCAGAACCGGTTCCGAAACCGGTTCC
>CAYFVR010000243.1:3302-7129 GCA_964346545.1 uncultured Desulfobacterales bacterium
AACCGGTTCCGAAACCGGTTCCACCGAAGCAACCGTTTGATCCGACGGCTCGGGGGATCGAAGCCACACGGCCCATCCCGCCACCCCGCAGGCCAGAACCGCCACCGCCGCCAGGGCGATCAGCGGCAGGGGCGCCCCTTTCCGATCCGGCGGGGGAGACGTGGGGCTCGGCGGAGGCGTGTCCGCCCGGCCTTTCCGGGTTTCTTCTTCCAGCTTTCGAAGGGCTTTCAGGATCGTGCTCACAACGGCCGCTCCTCGCCGGGAAGACCGGCCGCGGATTCCGATTCGCTCCGCAGGCGGGGAATGGAAAGCGGCTCGGCCAGTTCGTTGTACAAAATGATTTTGGTTTGGGGACCCACCGCGCCGTCCACGGCGACTTGGTGTTTTTCCTGAAGATACTGGATGGCCTGGCGGGTTTTCTCGTCGAAGACCGCCGTCGGCTCCAGATCCACGAATCCAATGTCTCGCAGCATCATTTTCAGCGTGACCACCGCGTCGTCCGGCGCGTTTCTGGGGATAATCCCTTCCAACCCGTAGAAATTCCGCCAGGGGACGAAGGCTTGGCCGGACCAGTAGGGACCCAACTCTGCCGAGGAAAGCCGTACCGGGCCTCGGTCGCTATCCAGCACCACCGAATCGCCGTCCACGCCGGTGAGCGCCAGGTAAACCGGCGGCGCCGTCTCCGGCGGGCGGAGTTCGAGCACCGCCGGCAAATTCAGCTTCCGCAGGATTTCCATGCCGTTCCGGCTGTTCAGCAGCTCCAACGCGTGTCGCCGGGTGGCGATCCGAAAGAATTCCTCCGCGGACGGAACGCCATCCAGGAAATCGAAAAGATCGGCCTCGGGCTCCCAGCGGCGAACCACCGACAGCAGGGCCTCTCGCCGGGATTCCCGGGACGAAAGTTCCGATAGAAAGCCGCCAAAATCGGCGATCCCGGCGGCCGAAGGGGTTTCGACCGGCGGGACGGAAGGCGGCGGCTCCCGGGTCGCCGAAGGGGGAGGGGCTTCGGAAGCCGGGGAAACTGGGTCTTCCGAGGCGATCGGGGCTTCCGTCGCGGCAGCGTTGGCCAATGTTTCGGAGGTGGTTGTCGGTGCATCGGCCGGCGCCCGGGAGGCCGCCGATTCGGACGGTACTTCCGCGGCCGGATCGAGAGTCGGGGACGGGGCGTCCTCCCCGGCTTCCGCTCCGTCCGAAGGCGATTCCAACGCGACAACTTCCGTCGTCTCGGTTCCTTCCGGCATTGGGGGCGGCGTCTCGCCCGGGGTGGATGCGACCGGCGTCGTCGTCCCCGGCTCCGAAAAGGAGAGGCGAATCGGCCGGCGATCCAGAAAGACCACCGTGGCGGCGCCGGCGATGACCGCAAGCAAAATCAGGAGAAGCGCCGTTCGGGGCCGGAGGCGGGACGGGGACGTCCCCCCGCGTCGGTTTCGTCCGCCCAGTTCCCGGATGGCGGTGCGGGCCATGCCTCCGGTGATCTTCCGCCGGTTCAGGCCGTAGGCGGTCAGCATGGCCCGGTCGCAGGCGATGTTGATCAGCCGGGGCACTCCGCCGGAATAATCGTGGATGACCCGATAGGCGCCCCGGGAGAAGCCAACGCCCGGTTTCCGGGAGGCGATCTGAATGCGGTGGCGGATGTAGTCCACCGTCTCCCGAAAGTGAAACGGCGTCAGGTGGCAGCTCAGGGTGATGCGCTGTCCGAGCTGTCGCAATTCGTGGGAGCCCAGCAGGTCCCGCAGTTCCGGCTGGCCCACCAGGACGATCTGGATCAGCTTGTGGGTGCGGGTTTCCAGGTTGGAGAGGAGCCGGAGCTGTTCCAGCACGTCCCGGCTCAGGTTCTGGGCCTCGTCGATGAGCAGCAGGACGCGACGGCCTTCCCGTCGCCGTTTCATCAAATGGACGTTGAGCCGGTCGATGAGCGCCTTGACGTCGGCGTCCGGCGCGGCCTCGATCCCCAGTTCGTCCAGGACCGCGCGCAGCAGCTCCCGGGGGGTCAGCATGGGGTTGAAGATGTAGGCCGCCTCCACCGTCTCGTCCAGGTTTTCCAGAAACACCCGGCACAGCGTGGTTTTGCCGGTGCCCACCTCGCCGGTGATTTCCACGAAGCCGTCCCCCTGTCGAACGGCGTAGGTCAGGTGGGCCAGCGCCTCTTCGTGACTTCGGCCGAGAAACAGGTAGGCCGGGTTGGGCACCAGTTGAAAGGGGCGTTCCTTGAAACCAAAAAAAGTTTCGTACATATTCGTTCCGAAATTCAGAACCGGGGTTTCGGGATCGTCGGATGGCGTCGATCGCTTCGGTCGATGCGGCGGGCGATCTTTCCGGCGATCCGGCCTGTCGTGTCCCGTTCCGCCGGGGAAAAGATCAAAGCCCCGGAATTGCCCGCCTCCTGGACCGAATCCAGGAGCACCGAAGCCATCCGAGGCGCCCGTTCCGCGAGATGGGCCAGCCCCTGAAAAAAGGGCGCCCGGCCGGCCGCCCCCGATGTTCGATCCAGCATCTTCAACAAGTTATACGCCATCCGAAAGAGCGCATCAAGGGGAACGGTTTCGGCCGGCGCCGCCTCCGAAAACTTTCCCATCAGGCGATCCGCGAGGGGCGGCGGGGGCCCCGGCGTTTCCGTCAGGGCGATGAAAAGGGGGAAATCAAGGGCCGGGCCGCCGTGTCGGGGGAAAATCTTTTTCAGGATGGCAAGTCCGGTTTCCGGCAGGGGCAGAGCGGAGAGCGCTTCGATCAAGGACTGGCCGACCAATTGGCCGGCCCGGGACGCATGGACAAGCGCGGAAGCCCAGCCCTCCGCGTCCAAGGCCATTTCCGCTTGTTTCAGCCGCCGGAGAACCGGTCGGACGTGCCCCCATTCATCCGCCATCCGGGTCTGGAGGAAGGTTTCCGCCGCCGGAAAAATCCGGGCCATTCCTGGACGGCTGGAGGCGCGAAACAGCCGCCAGGCGAGGTTTGGCGAGATTTTGGCCAGTTCCGTAAGCGCCTGGACCAAGGCCAGGACCACGGCCGCATGGCGATCGGCGGCCAGCCGGAACAACAGGTTTTCCAGGAGCGGGGGCAGGGGGCGTCCGGCGTCCCCGTGTTGTGCCGCCAGCAGAACCGCGGCGCGGGCGGTTCGTCCCCGAACGCCTCCCGACGCGTCGGCCGGGCCGTCGGGAATTTCGGGGTGGGAATCTCCGGCCAATCGCAGCAAGCCGGCCGTCAGGTCCGCATTGGGTTCGCAAGAGGGATGGCGCGGCCCATGGGGGGAAATGGCGGCCAGGATGGCGTCCGCGGCGACCGGGGGGAACGCCCACAGGGGCGAATCCGCCGTCAGCCATTCCCGGAGCGTTTGCGCCAGCGAGTCCGGCGGCGGCTGTCCCGCCAAGGAGCCGATTCGTTCCGACCGCGTTGGATCTTCAACCGGATTTCCCAACAGCCGTTCCGCGACGCCCTGGAGAATGGACGCGGCCCACGGGTTCGGAATGTGGGGATCGGAGCGAATGATCTCCAGGAGGGGAACAAAACGGAGCGGATCGACCCGCCCGCCCATGCGTAGCCGATTTCGGCATTCTTTCGGGTCTCGGAGATCGGAATCGACCACGGGCGAACCGGGGAGATGACGGCCGTGGAAGGCCAGTCGGCGAATCAGCGCTTCCGGCGCGCGGACGGGATCGGGGCGGTCAGTCGGCGGCATCCTGCACGGCAAAGCCGGCGGCGGCCAGCGCCGCCGCGATGTCGCCCAGCGGACAGGGGGAAAGACGAAGATGGCCGATGCGCTCGCCTTGCGTCTCGGTCAGACTGAGACTCAACACCTCGGCGCCGGCCTCCTGGGCGATGCGGACGGCCCG
>CAYFVR010000244.1:0-7097 GCA_964346545.1 uncultured Desulfobacterales bacterium
GGGTCGGCGGGCGTAGAGGATTTCCTCCATTCGGGAGATGGGAAAACCGGCGGCGATGGAGATGATCAGCTTGCGGCGGGCCGCCGGCGCGTCGGCGACGTCGGACAGGACCGCCGCCATCCCCTGGGGCTTGACCGCCAGGACCAGCACGTCGGCCTTTCGGAAAACCTCGCCGTTGTCCGCGGTGGTCGAAACCCCGTAGGTCTCTTTCAGGTCGTCGAGCCGCTCGGCGCTGACGTCGGCGACGAAGATCCGATCCGGGGCGAAGCGGCCGGTGCGAACGAGGGCGCCGATCATGGCTTCGCCCATGTTTCCGCCGCCGATAAATCCGACGGTGCGAAATTCCTCCGGGTTTGGTTCGGTTTTCACGGCTTCTCCTGATGATTGGGGCCAAACGGCGGAATCGGGCCGGCGAGTCTGCGGGGCGATCGGGCGGCGGCGGGCTCTTTCGAGTCCGGTTCGGCTCCGATTCGGTCCCGGTTCCGAAGACGCCGCCGCGCGGAACTGTAGTCCGCGTTTCAGGGCGCTGTCAACGGTTTTGGCGATACCGGAATCTCCGCCCCCTCGGCGGGCCGGCATGAAAACCCTTGACTTATTTCGCCAAATCCCTTTTATTTGTTCTCTTGCAGTCCCTGGTTTCGTGGTCCCGTCCCCATTCCAAACGTTTTACCAATTTCGAGGTTTTCCACGCATGTTTATTGTCGGTAATTTTCTGATCGCGTTCGCGACGGTGCTGAACATCGTTTTGACCCTGTACATGTGGGTGGTCATCGCGCGGGCCGTGCTTTCCTGGGTCAATCCCGATCCGTACAACCCCATCGTCCGAACCATCGCCAGCATTACCGATCCGGTGCTCGACTGGATTCGGCGGCGGCTGCCCGTCAGCTACGGCGGGATCGACTTTTCCCCGATCATCGTCTTTCTGGCGATCATTTTCCTGAAAAACTTCCTGGTGGCCACGCTGGCGACCATGGGCGATTCCATGTTGTAATGGACGAACGGGGCGCGCCCCGTTCCGGCATGCGACGACGAGGTGTCGATGGCGAAGATTGATGCGTTTTTCAAACTGATGAACGACCAGGGCGCGTCCGACCTGCATCTGGTTTCCGGACAGCCGCCGGCCTTGCGGCTTCGGGGAGAGATTGAGCGGGTCAAATACAAGACGCTCCAAAACGACGATCTCAAGGGGATGCTCTACGAGATCGCCCCGGAAGACAAAATCAAGGTGTTCGAGGAAACCGGGGACGTGGATTTCGGCTACGAAATTCCCGGCCTGGCCCGCTACCGGGCCAATTTTTTCATGCAGAAGTATGGCTGCGCCGCCGTGTTCCGGGAGATTCCCAGCGAAATCATGACCGCGCGGCAGTTGAATCTGCCCCCGGTGATCGCCAGGCTGGCGGGGCTTCCCCGGGGACTGGCGGTGGTCACGGGCCCCACCGGGAGCGGGAAATCCACCACCCTGGCCGCCATCATCGACGAGGCCAACAAAACCCGGAAAGATCACATCCTCACGGTCGAGGACCCGGTGGAGTTCGTCCACACCAGCCAGCAGTGCATCGTGAACCACCGGGAAGTGGGCACCCACACCAAGTCCTTTTCCGCCGCCCTCCGCGGCGCGCTCCGGGAAGACCCCGACATCATTCTGGTGGGCGAAATGCGGGACCTGGAGACCATCGCCCTGGCGGTGGAGGCGGCCTCCACCGGCCACCTTGTGTTCGGAACGCTGCACACCAACAGCGCCGCCAAGACCGTGGACCGGATCATCGAGGTCTTTCCCTCCAGCGAGCAGGCCCAGATTCGCTCCACCCTTTCCGACGGCATCCGGGCGGTCATCTGCCAAAGCCTGTTCAAGCGGATCGACAAAAAGGGGCGTTGCGCCGCCCTGGAGGTGCTGATCGCCACCCCGGCGGTGCGGAACCTGGTTCGGGAAAGCAAGACCTACCAGATCAATTCCGCCATTCAGACCGGGAAAAAGTATGGGATGCAGCTCATGGACGACCACATCATGGAGCTGCTGGAGAAGGGATGGGTTTCGGCGGAGGAGGCGTATATGAAATCCAACGAAAAAGCCCGTTTTCGTCCCTTCATGAAGTCGCCGCCCTCGGATTTCACCGACGCCTGATCCGATGCCCCTCGGTTTGCGGCCCCTTTTTCCGATCCGACAGACGCCGCTTTTCCATTCCGGCCGCTTTTTCATTCCGAAGGGACCGGGTCGAGTTGAGCGGATCGATTGGAGCGGGCTTTGGGCCGGTTCGCGAACCTTCGTTCCGGGAGGAAATCATGAGAAAGCAGGAAGTCGATTATATTCTGACCCGAATGCTGGACGCGTTCGGCAGCGTGTCCGACCTCAACGCCACGGTGGGCAAGCCGTTTCAGGTGGAAAGCTCCGGCCAGCTCATCAGCGTCGATATCGATCCGCCCTTCGAGGAGCTGACGCCCTTTCAAACGGAAATTTTCGCCCTCAACCTGATCAACCGGGACCGCCGACTGACGGAAACCCTGCTGCGGGAAGGGTCCTGCGACTCGTCCTACGAACTGCCGGGCAAGGCCCGCTTCCGCGTGAACATTTTTAGCCAGCGCGGGAAATACTCGGTGGTGCTCCGGAAGTTGGAATCCAAAATTCCCACCATGGAAGACCTCAACCTGCCCGACGCGTTCCGCAAGATGGTGGGCGAGAAAAACGGGATCATCTTCGTCACCGGCGCAACCGGCAGCGGAAAGTCGACCTCGCTGGCGGCCTTTCTCAACGAGGTCAACGAATCCCAGGCCGTCCACGTGGTCACCCTGGAGGACCCGGTGGAGTTTTCCCATCCCCACAAGAAGGCCACCTTCAACCAGCGGGAAATGGGGAACGATTTCGACACCTTCGCCAGCGGCCTCCGCGCCGCCCTCCGGCAGGCGCCCAAGGTCATCCTCATCGGCGAGATGCGGGACCGGGAAACGGTGGAAATCGGACTGTCCGCCGCCGAAACCGGCCACCTGGTCTTGAGCACCCTGCATACCGTGGACGCCGGCTCCAGCATCGACCGCATATTGGGCATGTTCACCATCGAGGAAGAGCGGCAGATTCGCATCCGACTGGCCGGCACCGTTCGATGGATCGTCTGCCAGCGGCTGCTGCCCAAGCTGGGTGGCGGCCGGGTGGCGGCCTTCGATATCTTGAGCACCAGCCTCCGGACCCGGGAAACCATTTTGAACGGGGAAACCGAGGGGAAGACCTACTACGAAATCCAGAGCGCCAGCACGGCGTTCGGGATGGCCACCTTCGACGATTACATCATCGGGTTGTATGAGAAGGAGCTGGTCACCGAGGAGGTGGCCATGTCCTACAGCAACCGAAAATCGGTGGTCGGCCGCGGCATCGACCGGGTAAAGAGCAAGCGGGGCGAAACGACCACCGACATCGAAAACCTGGAGCTGGTGTGACGCCATTTTCCCGGCCCCGGAAGCGGAAAGAAAGCCCCGCCGTTTCCGGGACCGCCGGCGGCCCGCCTCGACCGGGCCGCGGGATTTAGACGAGGAGACGTGACCATGGAGGTGCAGTGTACCAGTTGCCGGCGGAAGATCAACATTCCCGAGGATCGGGTGCCCAAGGGGAAGCGGTTCTCCATCGCCTGTCCCAATTGCAAGGCCAAGATCACGATTGATCCGGCCGAATCTTCCGCGCCCGCCCCCTCGCCGGAGCCCGCCGCGCCCTCTCCGCCCCCGGAAAACGACGCGGCCGCCGGCCCCCCCCGGGATCCCTTCGAATTTTTGAAGGAGGACGCCAAAACCGCCATCATCTGCGAAAGCGACCCGGAGCTTCGCGCCCGGGTAAAAAAAACCGCCGAAGAGATGGAATACCATGTGCTGGAATCCCTTTCCCCCCGGGATTCCCTCAAGCAGATGCGGTTTCGGGATTTCACGCTGGTGGTGCTCAACGAGCGATTCGGCGCCCGCGATCCGGACATGAACCATGTGCTGAAGTATCTGGCGCAGCTGCCCATGACCAACCGGCGGAATTCCTTCGTGGTGCTGCTGACCGACCGCTTTCGGAGCCGGGACAACATGATGGCCTTCAACAAAAGCGTCAATCTGGTCATGAATGTATCCGAAATGGACCATTTTCCGAAATACCTGGAAATGGGCCTGAACGAGCACGAGATTTTTTACCGGGTTTTCCTCGACGCGTTCAAGGATATCAAAGGCGTTTGAAGAAAAGAAATCCCCGCGAAAATCCGCCGCCGGCGTCCCCGAAGAAGATCCCCGCGTTTTCCGCCGAACCGTCCCCGACGGGATTCCCCCCGGCGGACGGTTTCAGTCCCCGGCCTTTCGGGCCCGTTGCCCGGCCTTTCGGACCCGTTGATGGATCAGCCGCAGGCCATCCAGGGTCAGGTCCGGCTCCACGGCTTCGATGACCGGGCAGACTTCGGCCATCAAGGGAGCCAGTCCTCCGGTGGCGACGATTCGAGGTTTCGGGGGCGCCATTTCCGCCGTCATCCGCGAGACGATTCCTTCCACCAACCCCGCGTAGCCGAAGATGACGCCGGACTGGATGCTGCCGATGGTGTCCCGCCCGACGACCCGTTCCGGCGCCTTCAGAATGTCCACCCGGGGCAGTTTGGACGCCCGCAGGAAGAGGGCCTCCGCCGAAATGCCCACCCCCGGGCTGATGGCCCCGCCCAGGTATTCTCCCGCCGCCGACACCGCGTCGAACGTGGTGGCCGTGCCGAAGTCGATGATGACGAGCGCGGTTCGATAACGCTCGTAGGCCGCCACGGCGTTGACGATGCGATCCGCGCCCACCTCCCGGGGATTGTCGTAGAGAATGGACATTCCCGCCGCCGTTTTGGCGTCCACCCACAGCGGTTCGTGGTTCAGGTATTTTCGGCAGAAGGCGCTCAGAATGGGGGCCATGGGCGGCACCACGCTGGAGATGATCGTGTCGGTCACCGTCGACAAGGGGATGCCCGCTCCGGCGAACAGGCCCGAGACCAGCAGATTGAATTCGTCCTCGGTGGTGTTCCGCTCCGTCCGGATGCGCCAGTCCCGAACCGGCTCCTCGCCCCGATAAATCCCCATGACGGTGTTGGTGTTGCCCACGTCGATGACCAGCAGCATGATGGTTTTTCCCTTCCGCGTTTCGAGTTTCCCTCTCCATAGCCCAAGCCCGGCGGGACCGCAACCACCGGTTCGTCTTTTCGCCTCCCGAAATTATCCTTGCGAAATCTCCGAAAAATAGGCATTTTTTGCCGGTTGAACGAACCGGGAACGCCTTGGGCCGGCCAAGGGTCCTCTGTAAGTTCCGGCCGGCGTCCCCGACGAAAACGGATACATGCCGAACGTTCCCCGCGATCGATTGCCGCGGATTCCCCCGCCCAGGAGGTGCTGAATGAACGACCGACGGAACCGACCGATGATGGAATCATTTCGATTTTCGGTTCGATGGTGGATTGGATATCTTGCGATGGCCTTTCTTCTGGCCGCTCTGGTCGCGCCCGTCGCGGCGAAGCCGCCCGACTGGGCGGCGACGGTGGAAAAGGCGCGAGGGCAGACCGTGGACTGGTTCATGTACGGCGGCTTTCCGGCCGCCAACGCCTACGTCAACGGCTTCGTGGCGCCGGCGTTGAAGGAGAAATACGACATCACCCTCCGCCAGGTGCCGGTGCGAGATATCGCCGAGGTGGTGAGCAAGCTGCTGGTGGAGCGCCAGGCCGGCAAGACCGAGGGCGGCGAGGCGGACCTGATGTGGATCAACGGCGAGAACTTCCGCACCGCAAAGGGCAACGGGCTGCTCTTCGGCCCCTACGCGGATCGGTTGCCGAACATCCGATACGTGGACCTTGCCAAGCCCTCCGTGAAAAACGATTTTGGCGAGCCGGTGGAGGGGATGGAATCGCCCTGGGGCGGCGCTCAAGTGGTCTTCACCCACGACACCGCCCGGACGCCCGAGCCGCCCAAAACCATGGGCGATTTCATCCAATGGATCAAGGATCACCCCGGCCGCTTCACCTACCCCGCGCCGCCGGATTTTACCGGTTCCGTCTTCGTCCGGCACGTTTTTTACCATGTTTCCGGGGACGTGGCCGGTTGGCAGGGCGACTTCGACGAAGAAAAATTCGCGGCGGCGGCGGAGAAAACCTACGCGACGCTCCGGGAGCTGAAACCGTTTCTTTGGCGGGAGGGCCAGACCTACCCCGAGTCGCCGGTGCGTCTCTCCCAGCTTTTCGCCGACGGGGAGATCGACTTCTCCTTCAGCTACCATCCCGCCGAGGCCTCCAAGCACATCCGGGACGGGCTCTACCCGGAGACGGCCCGAACCTTCGTTTTCGAAAAGGGCACCATCGCCAACACCCATTTCGTGGCCATTCCGTTCAACGCGGGGGATTCCGAGGGGGCCATGGTGGCCGCCAATTTCCTGCTCTCCCCCGAAGCCCAGCTTGAAAAGGCCGACCCTCGGGTTTGGGGCGATCTCCCGGCCATCGACACCGGCCGGTTGGAACCGGAATGGCAAGCCAAATTCCAGGCCCTGCCCCGGGGCGAGGCGACCCTGCCCGACGCCGTGCTCCAGGCCCACCGGCTGCCCGAGCCGCCCTCGGAAATCCTGATTCGGCTGGAGAAGGGGTGGCAAGAAAAGGTGCTGAAGGCCCGATGATTCCCGGAAGCGGCGCCGACGCCCGGACCCGCGTTCCGGAGCGGGCCGGGACGATCTGGATTCTTCTCGGGCCCGCCCTGCTGGTGGTTCTTCTGCTGTTCGGCGGGGGGCTGGCCTGGGGAATCACCCAGAGCCTGGGCTATCTGCCCTCGGCCGGAATGGACACGCCGACCTTGGACCATTTCCGGAACGTGCTGACCGACCGGGATTTTTTCCGGAGCCTCGGGCTGACCCTCTACATCTCCCTGGTTTCCACCGCCATCGCCGCCGGGATCGGTTTGGGAATGGCGTTGCTCCTCTCCGGCGCGACCGGGAGAGGTCGGTCCCTACATTTCATCTTCCAGATTCCGCTGGTGGTTCCCCACTTGGTGGTGGCCGTGGCCGTCGCCTTTCTGCTGGCCCCCGCCGGGCTGATCAGCCGGGCGGCGGCGGGTTTGGGCCTCATTTCCGGGCCGGGGGATTT
>CAYFVR010000245.1:0-7046 GCA_964346545.1 uncultured Desulfobacterales bacterium
GAAATCGTGGATATCGTTCGAGCGGGAAGAGAGCGACCATAAAACGCAAAACGCCGGGAAAGCCCATTTGACGAGCCTTCCCGGCGTTTCATTTTCCACTGACTTATCCAGCGGCAACCACCGCCGACATGAACCCTACTCCTGCTCCCGCTTCGACGCCTCGATCACCTTTTCGGCCATTTGCGCCGGCACCTCCTCGTAGTGGGAGAAGTCCATGACGTAGGTGCCGCGGCCGCCGGTCATGGAACGCAAATCCGGGGCGTAGGTCTGGAACTCGGCCAGGGGAACCTGGGCCTTGATGATCTGATACTTGCCCTCGCTGTCCATGCCCATCACCCGGCCGCGCCGCCCGTTCAGGTCGCCCATCACGTCGCCCATGAACTCCTCGGGGGTCCAGACGGTCACGCTCATGATCGGCTCCAGCAGCACCGGGTTGGCCTGCTCCATGCCCTTCTTGAAGGCCAGGGCGCCCGCGATCTTGAAGGCCATTTCCGAGCTGTCCACCTGGTGATACGAGCCGTCGTCCAGCTTCACCTTGAAGTCCACGCAGGGATAGCCGGCCAGATAGCCCCGCTCGGCCGCCTCCTGAACGCCCTTTTCCACCGCCGGGATATAGGTCCGCGGGATGGCCCCGCCCACGATGGCGTCTTCGAACTGGAAGCCTTCGCCCCGGGGCAGCGGCTCCATCTGAATCCAGCAGTCGCCGAACTGGCCGTGGCCGCCGGTCTGCTTCTTGTGGCGGCCCTGAACCCGGACGCTCTTTTTGATGGTCTCCCGGTAGGGGATTTTGGGCAGATTCAGCGCCACCTCGACGTTGAACTTCCGCTTCATCTTGTCGGCGGTGACCTCGATGTGCATTTGGCCCCGGCCGGAGAGGATGATCTCCTTGGTCTGGGCGTTGCGGTCGATCTTGAGACCGGGATCTTCTTCCAGCAGCCGGTTGAGGGAGCTGAAAATTTTGTCCTCGTCGCCCTGGTTTTTGGGCGAAACCGCGAAGGAAATGAGGTTGGGCAACGGCTCGGCGGCCTTGAGCTTCACCTTGGCCGATTCGTCGCAGAGCGTGTCGCCGGTGGTGGTTTCCTTCAGCTTCGCCACCGCCACGATGGATCCGGGAATCGCCCCTTTGGCGGGCTTCTGCTCCTTGCCCGTGATGGTGAGCAATTGGTTGAAACGCTCCCGACCGCCTTTGTTCACGTTGTAGAAGGTTCCGTCGCCCCCGAGCCGGCCGGAAACCACCCGAAGGACGGAAAGACGGCCGGCGTAGGGGTCGGCGATGGTCTTGAAGACAAGCGCGGAAAAGGGGGCGTCAACGCCGGGTTCCCGGGTGATTTCCTCTCCGGAATCGGGATCGACGCCGGTCCAGGCCCCGTGGTCTTCGGGAGAGGGCATGGCGTTGACGATGAAATCCATCAGCGGCTCGATGGCCTTGAGGCCGGTGGCGGACCCGCAAAGCACCGGCGCGAAGATCCGCTCCACGACGCCCTTGCGCAAGGCGGCCTCGATTTCCCGCTGGGTCACGTCCTCGCCTTCGAGGTAGCGCTCGATCAGGGCGTCGTCGGCCTCGGCCACGTTTTCGATCAAGGCCTCCCGCTCGGCCTCCACCTCGTCGGCCATGTCGGCGGGAATGTCGCCCGCGGTCATTTTCCCGTCGTCGTCGAAGAAATAGGCTTTCATGGCCACCAGATCGACGACGCCCTGGAAATCTTCCACCGCGCCGATGGGGAGCTGGACTTTGATGGGCCGGGGGGATTCAAAGCTTTCCACCACGTCGTCGAAGGTGCGCTCGTATTCGGAGCGGTCCTTGTCGAGCTTGTTGATGAAGATGGCGCAGGGCATGTTGAATTCTTTGGCGAATTCCCAGGCCTGCTCCGCCTGGAAACGAACCCCGTCCACGCCGTCCACCACCACCAGCGCGCCGTCGGCCGACTGCATGGAGGCCCGGGTGTCGCTGAAAAAGTTCTGATCCCCCGGGGTGTCGGTGAGGAACACGGAATGCTTTTGCCAGGTGAACTGATGAAACGCGCCGCCGATGCTCGACTGCCGCTTGACCTCCTCGGGCTCGAAATCCATGGCGGTGTTGCCCTGCTCGATTCGCCCGAGCCGGGTGATGGCGCCCGCTTTAAACAGGATCGCTTCCGCGAGGGAGGTTTTCCCCGCTCCGTTGTGTGCAACCAGCGCGATATTTCTCAGTGTGCTTACCATTTCAGCCATGTACACTCCTCTCCGCGGTAAAAATTCTCCCGATCCATCCTCCGTAATCCCGCCGGCGGGGGGGCGATTTTTTTTTTGGAACGTCGGGAAACGTCCCGTTTTGCCCGTCGTCCGGCGTCGCGCCTCTTCGAAATCGGTTCCGAAGCGCCCGAACAAATCCTCCGGCCCCGTTCCGTTACATCCTCGTTCAAGACGGATTTTATTTCATTTCGTGACCGATGGCTCCCGGTTGGATTCCCATCCGAATCCAATTGCAATCCGGTTCGATTCCGTTTGAATTTCGGCCCGCCCGGGAAAAAACGCCGGGGGTTTTCCGTCGGAATCCATCGGCGGCGCCTCGGACGAAATGCGAATATTTCAGAGGACATCTAACGATTCCACCCGAAAAAATCAACCTCAAAATCCGTCCCCTTCGGACGCCTCGGGCGGTGCGCCGCCGCCTTCCAGGCGGATGACAAACTCTCGGTTCCCCTTGGGGCCCAGAATGGGGGAGGGGATCACGCCCTCGGAGCGCAACCCGAGCGTGGCGAAAAAGCGGGTCAGCTCTTGGACCACCGCCTCGTGCCGGGCGGGGTCCCGCACCACGCCGCCCTTGCCCACCTGGCCTTTCCCCACTTCGAACTGGGGCTTGATCAGGGCGAGGATCGGGGCGGCGGCGGTTTTGAGCGGCAGCGCCGCCGGAACCACGACGCGAAGGGAGATGAAGGAGGTGTCGATCACCACCAAATCGGCGGGGCGGGGGAGGGCGTCCGGGGTCAAATACCGAATATTGGTGCGTTCCAGAACGGTGACCCGCGGATCGTTGCGGAGGGACCAGGCGAGCTGGCCGTAGCCCACGTCCACGGCGTGGACATGGGCCGCGCCGTTTCGCAGCAGGCAGTCGGTGAAGCCGCCGGTGGACGCGCCCACGTCCAGGCAGAAGGCGTCCCGAACGGGCACGTCCCATTCCCGAAGCGCCGCCTCCAGCTTCAGCCCGCCGCGACTGACGTAGGGGGTCTCCTCGCCGGCCAGAAACAGGGCGGCGGATTCCGAAACCGGTGCGCCGGGCTTGTCCACCGGCACGTCGTCCACCCGAACCCGGCCGGCCATGATCAGCGCCCGGGCCCGGCTTCGACTCTCCGCCAGGCCGGCTTCCACGACCCGCTGATCGAGCCGCTTCTTCCCGGCGGCCATCAGCCGGCGACGTGGCGGGCGGGCGTGGCCGCGGCCTGAGCGGGTCGATTGCCCATCAGATTCCGGGCCGCGCGGACCACGGCGGCGGCGTCCACGCCGTATCGGGCGCGCAGGATCGTCTGCGGTCCGTGGGCCACGAAGGTATCCCGGATGCCCGCCCGGGCGACGGCGACGTCGGTCATCCCCGCGTCGGCCAGCGCCTCCAGCACCGCCGAGCCGAACCCCCCCATGAGGACGTGTTCTTCCACCGTCACCACCCGTCCCACCGAACGGGCCATCGGCAGAATTTGCTCCGTGTCCAGCGGCTTGACGAATCGGGCGTCCATCACCGCGGCCGAAACGCCGTCGCGGGCCAGCAGCTCCCGGGCGGCCAGCGCCTCCTGGGTGGACGCGCCCACGGAGAGCAGCAGCACGTCGTCCCCCTCGGCCAACAGCTTGGCCGAGCCAATGGGAAGCGGCTCGGGCGGAGCGGCCAGGGAGACGCCCACGGCGCTGCCCCGGGGATAGCGGAGGGCGACGGGACCGTCGTGCCGGAGGGCGGTGACCAGCATTCGGCGCAGTTCATTTTCATCCCCGGGCGCCATGATCGTCATGTTCGGCAGGCCCCGGAGGTAGCCGAAATCGAAGAGGCCGTGATGGGTGGCGCCGTCCTCGCCCACGATGCCCCCCCGGTCCAGGGCGAACACCACCGGCAGCCCTTCGATGCAGACGTCGTGAAAAATCTGGTCGAAAGCCCGCTGCAAAAAGGTGGAGTAGATGGCCACCACGGGGCGCATGCCTTCGGCGGCCAGTCCCGCCGCGAAGGTGACGCCATGCTGTTCCGCGATCCCCACGTCGTAAAACCGATCCGGATATTTTTCCGCGAATTCGGCCAGCCCGGTGCCTTCGGGCATGGCGGCGGTGACCGCCACGACGCGGGGATCGGTTTCGGCCAGATCCACCATGGTTTTGCCGAAAACCGAGGTGTAGGTGGGCACCGCGACGCCTTTTTTGACGCAGACGCCGGTCTCCTTTTCAAAGCAGCCGACCCCGTGGAAATAGACCGGGTTCTTTTCCGCCGGCTCGTATCCCTTTCCCTTGCGGGTGGTGACGTGGAGCAGCAGCGGCTCGTTGAGGTCCTTGATGTTTTCCAGGATGTCGATGAGGTGCGGCAGCTTGTGGCCGTTGATGGGACCGAAATAGTCGAAGTTGAAGGCCTCGAACAGCATGCCCGGCGTGACGAAGGTCTTGAAGGATTCCTCCGACCGTTTGGCCAGCTGGTACATGTCGTCGCCGATTTTGGGAAGCGACCGGAGAAATTCGCCGAACTCCTTCCGGAATCCCTGAAGGTAGCGGGCCGAAAAGGTGCGGCTGAGAAAGGAGGAGAGGGCGCCCACGTTGGGGGAGATGGACATGTCGTTGTCGTTGAGGATGACGATCAGGTTGCGATCTTTCCCCAGCGCGCCCGCCTGGTTGAGCCCTTCGTAGGCCAGCCCGGCCGTCATGGAGCCGTCGCCGATGACCGCCACCACCCGGGATTTGTCCTGGTTGTGCCATTTTCCGCAGGCCATGCCCAGCCCGGCGGAGATGGAGGTGCTGCTGTGGCCGGTGGTGAAGGCGTCGTAGGGACTTTCGCTCATCTTGGTGAAGCCGCACAGCCCGTCCAATTGGCGGAGGGAATCGAAACGGTCCCGGCGACCGGTCAACAGTTTGTGGGCGTAGGTCTGATGGCCCACGTCCCAGATCAGCTTGTCTTGGGGCGTATCCAGCACGTAATGCAACGCGATGGTCAGCTCCACCGCGCCGAGACTGGACGCCAGATGGCCGCCCGTTCGGGAGACCACGTCCACGATGACCCGGCGAACTTCGTCGGCCAGACGGGGCAGGTCGGCCACGGGAATTTTCTTGAGATCGGCCGGGGATTGAATGGTGGAAAGCAGGGTAGGGGTCACGGTTTTTGTTCCCGGCCCGGGGATGCGGCGGGGTTCGGCCCCGGTATGCCTGAAAGGGTTCTGAGTTCCGGCGGGGGAAAAAATCGGATCACTCGGTCTCCCCGTCGCCCTCGGAAAAGGGTTGGGACGCGACTTCGCCGTCGGGTCCCTCCATGAGAAGGGTGATTCGGCGTTCGGTTTCGTCCAGCTTTTCGGTGCAGTAGCGGGACAGGGAAATCCCCTCCTCGAATTTTTTCATGGCCTTCTCCAGGGGAAGCTCCCCTTTTTCCAGCTCGGCGACGATCTCTTCGAGCTGCTGCATGGCCTTTTCAAACGTCGGTTTCGCCGTCATCGGCTTTGATCTCCTCCACCCGGGCCTGAAACCGGCCCCGGGCCACGCGGATGTCCACGAGTTGTCCCACGTCCAGTTCGTCGGCCGATCGAATGATCGCGCCTTCCGCCGACGTCCGGGCGATGGCGTATCCCCGTTCCAGCACGCCGTGGGGATTCAGGGCGCGAAGACGGGCCGCCAGCTCCGCCGTCCGGGCCCGCAGTTCCCGAATCCGCAGACGCATGGCGACGGGCAGGGCGTGGCGACGCCCTGCCAGCCGCTCGGCGGCCCGCCGGGTCGTCGCCGCGGGACTGTTGGCCCGCAACCGTTCCGTCCGCCAGGCGAGCCGCTCCCGTCGATGCCCGGCCGCGTGTTTCATGGCGCGGCCGAGCCGCCCCGTCAAATCGTCCACCCGAAGCCGCCAGTCCTGCACCCGCCGACGAGGATGAACCAGACGGCGGGACAGAGCGATCAACTCCCGGCGTTCCCGGTCCAACCGACGCGCCAGGGCGTCGATCAGGGCCCGGGTGGCCGAATCTTTCCACGCCCCCAATTCCGCCTTCACCGGAACCGCCATCTCCGCCGCGGCGGACGGGGTGGGCGCGCGAACGTCGGCCACGAAATCGGCGATGGTCACGTCCGTTTCATGGCCCACGCCGGAAATCACCGGCGCCCGGCAGGCGAAAATGGCCCGAGCCACCGTTTCGGCGTTGAACGCCTGGAGGTCCTCCAGGGAACCGCCGCCCCGGGCCAGCAAAATCACCTCGGTGTCCGGCCGCCCATCCAGCCGGGCGATGGCGGCGGCGATCTCCAGATCCGCGCCGTCCCCCTGAACCCGGGCGGGAGAAATCTCCACCGACATGTTGGGATACCGCCGGTCCACCACGCGGAGAATGTCGTGGATCGCCGCGCCGGCGGGGGAGGTGACCACGCCAATCTTGGACGGAAGGACGGGCGGGGGCTTTTTGCGCTCCGGGTCGAACAGCCCCTCGGCCTGAAGGCGGGCTTTAAGCTGTTCGAACGCCAGATGCAACTCCCCGACGCCACGGGGTTCCAGGTACTCCAGAATGATCTGGTAATTTCCCCGGGGCGCGTAGACGCTGATCCGGCCGAAACCGGTGATCTTCATCCGGTCTTCCGGCCGGAATTTCAAATTCCGGTTCTGGCCTTTGAACATCACCGCGCCGATCTGGGCGTCGGCGTCCTTTAGGGTGAAATAGAAATGGCCGGAGCCCGGCGCCCGGAAATTTGAAATTTCCCCGGTCAACCAGACGAACGGATACTGGTCCTCCAAAACCTCTTTGATTTCGGCGGTCAGTTCGGAAACGGAGTAGATATGGCGCTGTATGGAACCCGGATCATTTATCATGGCAAAACCCAATGAATATCACAGGTGATTCCGGCGTTCAACGGTTTTTGAG
>CAYFVR010000246.1:0-7032 GCA_964346545.1 uncultured Desulfobacterales bacterium
AGCTGATCGAACACGTTGTCGCAGATCATGAAGGAGTTGCCGTCGGTTTCGAAAGCCGGGTCCAGCCCCGCGCTGTCGCCGCCGCGGCCGAAAACCAGCGTTCCCCCCTGTTTGGGCTCGGCGGCGAACGCAACGCCGCCGAAAAGGAACAAAACCGCCAATGACGCCGCCATTGCCTTTTTCATCATGCCGTCCTCCTTCGCTCGTTGGGTTGAATGGGGATGGGTCGCAGGCCATCGCGCCCGGGCAATCATGATCGAGCAATCGTTCGATTTTTTTTGGCAAAATTAACAGAAAAGCCGGAAGATGTCAAAACAGAATGATTTTCCCGAACTTTCGCCGCGAAAAGGGCGAAACCGCACGGAACCGGATCGAACGGCTTGACATCGGTCTTTATGCCGAGATAAAAAAAGGGAATTTTCGCCAACTCCCGCTTCTTTCCCGAAAGTTCGCCATCATGCCCCACGCCGCCCAAGATCTGCTTTCCACCCGCGAAGTGGCCAAGTTTCTCGACATCAACGAGAAAATGGTCTATTCCCTGATTTCCGACAAGGGGCTGCCCGCCACCAAGATCACCGGAAAATGGCTGTTCCCGCGGCATCTGGTCGAGCAGTGGGTGGAAAACCATACCATCAACTATCCGGAACCCGGCCGTCAGCTCCCGCCCTATCACGGTTTGCTGATCGTCGCCGGCAGCAACGATCCGCTGCTGGAGCAAACCCTGACCCTGTTCAACCGAAAGCATGCCGACCATGTGGCGGTGTTCGGCAACCTGGGCAGCATGGGCGGTCTCCATGCCCTGCGGGGCAACCGTTGCCACATGGCGGCTTGCCATCTCCTTCAGGAAGATGACGAGTATAATTTCGATTTCGCCAGTCGCGAGCTGCCCCAGCCGCCCGCGGTGATCAATTTCTGCCGGCGGGAACAGGGATTCGTGGTGGCCCGGAACAATCCGGAAAACATTCGGTCGGTGGCCGATTTGGGGCGCGAAAGGCTTCGCATGGTCAACCGGCCCCTGGGCACCGGCACCCGCCTCTTGTTGGACCGGGAGCTGAAGGCGGCGGGCATCCCCGGCGAACGGATCGCGGGATACGACCGGGAGATGAGCCGTCACATGGACGTGGGCCTGGAAGTCCTGTCCGGCCGGGCCGACGTCGCGCCCTGCATTCGGCCGGTGGCCGGCCTTTTGGGGCTCGATTTCGTGCCCCTGCGCTGGGAACGCTACGATCTGCTGGTCACCCGGGAGCGGTTTTTCGACCAGGGCGTGCAGCTTCTCGTGGGCCTGCTCCACGAACCGGAATTTCAGCAATTGGCCGACAATCTGGAAGGCTACGACGTCAGCCTCGGCGGGAAGATGGTCTACCCCGGAGAGTGACGCGGAAGCAACGGCCGGCAGCCGTCCGCCTTCCACCTCATGTCAGAACGTCCACCCGAACCGAAAGGTCCCCCCATGCTTGGCGCCATCGCCGGCGACGTGATCGGCTCCGTTTACGAAGGCCGGCCCATCAAATCCGAGGACTTCCCTCTTTTCGCGGCGGACGCCGTCTTCACCGACGACACCGTCCTGACGGCGGCGACGGCCTGGGCGATCCTCCGGGGCGAACCCTACGACCGCGCCTACCAGACCTTCGGCCGGAAATATCCCCGCGCCGGCTACGGCGGAACCTTCATCGGGTGGATTCATTCGGACGATCCCCGTCCCTACAACAGTTGGGGCAACGGCTCCGCCATGCGGGTGAGCCCGGTGGGCTTCGCCTTCGACGACGAAGAGGCCGTGTTGGCCGAAGCCCGACGCAGCGCGGAAGTCACCCACAACCATCCCGAAGGCGTCAAGGGCGCCCAGGCGACGGCGCTGGCGGTGTTTCGCGCCCGGGACGGGTGGGACATGCCCGAAATCCGATCCGACATCGCCCGCCGGTTCGGGTACGACCTGAACCGCTCCATCGCGGACATTCGGCCGGGCTACCGGTTCGACGTCTCCTGCCAGGGCTCCGTGCCCGAAGCGCTGATCGCCTTTCTGGATTCCTGGAGCTACGAGGAGACGGTTCGGAAGGCGGTGTCGCTGGGCGGCGACAGCGACACCCAGGCCTGCATCGCCGGCGGCGTGGCCCAGGCGTTTTACGGCGGCGTGCCGGAAGCCATCGCCGAAGAAACCCGGAAGCGACTTCCGGAAGAATTTCTGGACATTCTCGCCGAATTCCAGGAGCGGTTCCCGGCGGCGACGCCCTGAATCATTCTCCCGGTCGCCGGGGCCTGGAACGCGTTGAAACGGCGTTTTGGGAATTTTCCGATGATTTTTCGGGCGGGTCCGCGGCATTCCGAGAAAGAGACGGGAAATCGTCCACATTCAAGCGCTTTCGGAGGAATCGCCTTTTCGCCGAAAATCCGCCTCGCCCGTCCCCGCGGTTCCCAAGACGTTTCCGAGACGGGCGAGGCCAACCGAATCCATCCCGGCTTTGCCGCGATGCCGTTCATCTAGCGGAAAAAATGGCGGGGGCGTATCGCATACGCCCTTGGCGAACCACACGCCATCGTCCATTGGAATTCCCAAAGTGAACGGCATTGGGCGTCGCCGATCATCCGTCAAGGAGTTCATCGCCATGTCCGACCATCCCGCCATCCTCGTCACCGGCGCATCCCGCGGCATGGGCGCCGCCGCCGCCCGCTGGCTCGCCGGGGCCGGGGCCGCCGTCAGCCTGGTTTCCCGTTCCGAGGAGGCGCTGGAGTCGGTCGCCCGGGACATCATCGATCGCGGCGGCCAGGCGTTCACCTTCGGCGTGGACGTGGCCGGACGCGGCGCCTGCGAGACGGCGGTGGAAGAGACGATCCGCCGATTCGGCCGGCTGGACGCGGTGGTGAACAACGCCGGCATCCTGGAGCCCATCGGGCCCATTTCGGAAATCAACCCCCACGCCTGGAGCTACAACATCGAAGTCAATCTCAACGGACCCTTTTTCATGATCCAGGCGGCGCTGCCGGAATTGCGGAAACGCAACGGCCGGGTGATCAACGTCAGCAGCGGCGCGGCGAAGAAGGTCATCCGGGGCTGGAGCGCCTATTGCGCCGCCAAGGCCGCCCTCACCCATCTCAATCGGGTGCTCGCGGCCGAAGAGCCCGACATCACGGCCATCGCCCTCCGGCCGGGGGTGGTGGACACCGCCATGCAGGAAGCCATCCGGAAAAATGGATCGGCGGGCATGGACGCGGAAAAACACGACTATTTCATGAAGCTCAAGGCGGACGGAAAACTGGAGCCGCCGGAAATTCCGGCCCGGGCCATCGCCTGGCTCGCTCTCCACGCCCCGCGGGAATGGAGCGGCGAGTTTTTGGAATACGACGACTCCCGGATCGCCGAGCCGGCGGCGGAGGTTTTTGGAGAACCGAAGAGCTGAGAGCAATTCCGCGAACCGGCGGCTGGAACCACGCGAACCGCCGACGTTTCGCCGCACATTTCGTCGCCCTTTTCTGGAGGTCTCATGACCATATCATCCCCAAAGTCAAACGCGGACGCGCCCGTGCTGGAAATCTTCTCGGACTACGTCTGACCCTGGTGCTATTTCAGTACCGTGGGTATTGAGCGCATTCGAGAGAACTTCGAGGTTTCCATCCGCTGGATCGCCTTTCCCCTGCACCCGGAAACGCCGCCGGAAGGCCGAACGCTGGACGATCTCTTCGCCGGCCGGCCGGTGAACGTGCCGGACATGCTGGAACGGCTGCGGGAGGTGGCGGCCGAGCTGAAGCTGCCCTTCGGCGACCGGCGGCGCACCTTCAACAGCCGCCTGGCGCAGGAGCTGGGAAAATGGGCCGAAGCGGAGGGGCGAGGCGACGCCTTTCACAACGCGGCCTTCCACGCCTATTTCGCCGAAGGCCGAAATCTGGCCCGCCCGGAAGTATTGCGCGCCGTCGCGGAACGGGCCGGATTGTTTCCGGAAACGGTCGATCGGATTCTGACGGATCGGACGCTCCGAGACGCGGTCGATTCCGATTGGGAACGCTCCGCCCGAAACGGGATCACCTCGGTTCCCACCTTTCAATATGGTCGGGAACGGATCACCGGTTTCCGGCCGCCCGACGCGTTGTTGGATTGGGCGATCCAGGCCGAAATGCCCCCGAAAAATCGGATTTCCGGGTAAATTTCAATCGCCCTCATGTCGTTTATCCCCTCTTTTTCCTTCCTTGACATCCGCCGTCATTGCCCTACTTTTGCAGGCATGAACCCTTCCCGTTCCGGAAACCTCTCCGGAACGGGCTTTTTCCACAAAATTTAATTTACCCAACAAAAAAATTAACCTACCCGTTCGGATCGCCTAGGTCCGCAAACGGGCGGCGGCGGCAAATGGTCGTCCACCCGCGTGGCGAACCCCGAAAATTCGCCGGAAAACCCTCCGGCATCGCCGAAAAAAGCGCCCCGTTGTCGATGCAAGGGCGATTTTCGGAACCCGACGTCAACCCTTTCAGACCCCTCCCGCGAGGGTTGGGAAGTTGTCCGCGCCATCCGCCGAACGACGCGGTTGAAAAACCGACGCCGGTGGGTTATGGAAGCCCCGCGGGACCGTCCGCAAACCATATTTGGAGAACCCCATGGATGTTGTCTTTCTTTCCCGGTTGCAGTTTGCCTTCACCACGGCGTTTCACATTCTTTTTCCCACGCTGACCATCGGTCTGGCGGTCTACCTGGTGGTGGTCGAAGCCTTGTGGCTGCGCACCAAGGACGAGATGTACTACCGAATGTACCGGTTCTGGGTGAAGATCTTCGCGGTCCATTTCGCGGTGGGCGTGGTGTCGGGGATTACCCTGGAATTCGAGTTCGGCACCAATTTCGCGGCCTTCTCCCAGGCGGTGTCCAACGTCTTCGCGCCGCTTCTGGCCTACGAAGGCATGACCGCCTTTTTCCTGGAAGCGGGCTTTTTGGGCATCATGCTCTTCGGTTGGCAACGGGTGCCGCCGGTGGTTCACTTCATCTCCACCTGTCTGGTGGCCGCGGGGGCCAGCCTTTCCGCCTTTTGGATCATGGCGGCCAACTCCTGGATGCAGACGCCGGCCGGCTTCGACATCGTGGATGGCGAATTTTTCGTCACCAGCTTCTGGGAGGCGATTTTCAATCCCGCCTTTCCCACCGCCCTGGCCCACATGCTGATCGCCTCTTACGAAACCACGGCCTTCGTGGTCGCGGGCATTTCCGCCTGGTTTCTGCTGAAAGGCCAAAACGTCCAGTTTTACCGACGGACCATGGGGTTGGCCCTGATCATGGCGATCATTTTCGCTCCGCTCCAGGTGGTGGTGGGCGACCTGAAAGGATTGAGCGTGGCCGAACATCAGCCCGCCAAACTCGCCGCCATGGAAGGCCATTGGGAGACCAACGAGGAGGGCGGCGCCGATTTCGTTCTCTTCGGCATACCGGACATGGAACAGGAGATCAACCGCCTGGAGGTGACCGTTCCCAACATGTTGAGCTGGCTCATCACCCACTCCCCCGAGGGCAAAATTCAGGGGCTCAAGGATTTCCCCAAGGATGAACGGCCCAACTCCCTGCTCACCTACTGGTCCTTCCGAGTCATGGCGGCCATCGGCTTTCTCTTCTTGTTCCTGGCCCTTTGGGGGGCGTGGCTCTGGTTTCGGAAGAAGCTCTTCACCGCCAAACCATTTCTAAAGGCGCTGGTGGTGGCGCAGCCGCTGGGATTCGTCGCCGTCATCATGGGCTGGATCACCGCCGAGGTGGGCCGGCAGCCCTGGGTGGTCTACGGCCTCATGAAAACCTCCGAAGGCGTCTCTCCCATCTCCGCCGGCAACGTGATCTGGTCGCTGACCATGTTCATGCTCTTTTTCGCCTTCATCGGCGGAACCTATCTCTACTACATTCTTCGCATTCTCCGAAACGGTCCGGACCTGGAAAGCCCGATCCCTTCCATCCAGCGACCTTCGGGCATGCGGCCCCTGGACGACGCCCTGAAGGGCGCCTAGGCGAAAGGAGAGAATTTCCCATGGATCTGGTTCAGCTCTGGACCATTCTGGTCGGCGTGGTGGTCATGCTCTACGTCATCCTGGACGGCTTCGGCCTGGGCGTCGGGATGCTCTTTCCCTTCGCCGAAAACGAGGACGAACGCGACGCCATGATGAACAGCATCGCCCCCATCTGGGACGCCAACCAGACCTGGATCGTCTTCGGCGGCGGCGCGTTGTTCGCCTCGTTTCCACGAATTTACACCGTCCTGTTCAGCGCGCTGTACATCCCGGTGCTGAGCTTCCTCTTCGGCTTGATTTTTCGGGGGGTGGCCTTTGAATTTCGGGCCAACGCCAAAACCGACGCCCAAAAGCGGATCTGGAACCGGGCCTTCTATCTGGGCAGCCTGGCGGCGGTGCTGGGCCAGGGGCTGACCCTGGGCGGATACATCTCCGGCGTCACGGTGGAAAACGGCGCCTTCGCCGGCGGGGCGCTGGACTGGCTGAATCCCTTCACGGTGATGGTGGCGCTGGCGCTGGTGCCCGGCTACATGCTGTTGGGGGCCACGTTTTTGCTGATGAAAAGCGAGGGGGCGGTTCAGGAACGGGCCTACAAGCAATCGTTTTGGCTGGGGTTGATCCTGGCGGGCTTCATGGCGCTGGTCAGCGTCTGGACGCCCCATCACGCGCCCAACCTGACGGCCCGCTGGTTCACCGAGCCGCGCATCTATTTCGTCTGGAACTTCCCTCTGTTGGGCGTCGTCGCCTTCGCCGGGCTGATGTGGGGCCTGAAAAAACGACGGGAACGAATGCCGTTCTTCTCCAGCGCGCTCCTGTTCCTGTCGGCCTATCTGGGCTTGCAGTCGGCCATCTATCCCATGGCCATTCCGCCGGATCTGACGATTTACGAGGCCGCGGCTCAAAAGGAGACGCTGATCTTCACGCTTTGGGGCGTGGCCATCGTGCTGCCGGTGGTGCTGGCCTACACGATCTACAGCTACTGGGTCTTCCGCGGGAAGGTCGCGGACGCGGAGGGATACCACTAGCCGCGGCCGGCCGAAGCAACCGAAACACTCGACGCCCCGTCGGCCC
>CAYFVR010000247.1:0-7013 GCA_964346545.1 uncultured Desulfobacterales bacterium
GGCGTTGATGCAGCGCAGCAGGGTGGTCTTGCCCACGCCGTTGGGTCCCAGAATGGCCAGCACCTGTCCGGGCGCCACGGTGAATCCCAGATCGTCCAGAACCAGTTCGCCGGTTTTTCCGTATCCGACGCGAATGTTTTCGACGGCCAGCATCAACGCCTCCGTTTCCGGAGCAGCAGGTACAGGAAGGCGGGCGCGCCCAGAAACGCGGTGAGGATGGACACGGGCAGGATATGGGGGGCGAGAATCAGGCGGGCCGCCGTGTCCGAGCCCAGCAGCAGGGCCGCGCCGGCCAGGGCCGAGGCCGGCATGGCGAATCGGTGGTCGTCGCCGACGATTCGCCGCACCATGTGGGGGCAGATCAGCCCCACGAAGCCGATGACGCCCAGGAAGGAAACCACGAAGGCGGTCATGATGGAGGCCGCGACCATGCCGGCCATGCGGACCCGCTCCACCGGAACGCCCAGGCTTCGCGCGGTTTCGTCGCCGGCGTCGATGGCGTTGTAGTTCCAGCGGTTGACCACGAAAAAAGCCGTTCCGGCGGCCACCACCGCGGCCATGTAGCCCACCTCCCGCCAGCCGGCCCGGCCCACGTCCCCGAAGGTCCAGAAGACCATGGCCGCGAGCTGCACGTCGTCGGCGAAGTATTGCAGGAACATGGTTCCGGCCGAAAAGAGCGATCCCAGCGCCACCCCGCTCAGAACCATGATTTCCGGCGTGGCGCCCCGGATGCGGGCGATGCCCACGATGATCGTCGAGGCGACCATGCAGGCCGCGAAGGCCGAGGCGGTGGTCAGCCACGGGTTGGCGATGGTCACGGCGCCCGCCTGGGTGGACTGCATGACGCCCGAGCCCATGAGCATGACGGCGAAGGCCGCCCCGAAGGCCCCGGCCTGGGAGATGCCCAGGGTGAAGGGCGAGCCCAGGGGATTGCGCAGGATGGACTGCATGGCCGCGCCGGCCGCGGCCAGCCCGGCCCCGGCCACCAGCGCGGCCAAGGCGTGGGGCAGCCGGATCTGCTGAATGATGATGCCGAAGCGGGCGTCGGTTTCCAGGCCCAGAAAGGACCGGATCACCGCCATGGGCGGAATGCGCACCGCGCCCAGGGAAACGGCCATGACCAGCAGGACGAGGACCAGCAGGGCGAGCCCGAGGACGAAGACGATCTTTCGGTCCACGTAGGCCGTGTACGCGACCGGAATCCGGCCGTGGTTCAGATGGGCCATGGAGCTATCGCACCGGAATCCGGCGAAAGGCCAGATCGTCGAATTGCCGGTTCATCTCTTGGAAGGCCGGCCCGCCGTTGAGGAAGACGGAGATTTCCTCGGCTTTGGCCATGGGGTCCACGTCCGCGAACCGCTCGGGATACAGGGTCTTGCCCACGAAATAGGCGTTGGCGAAGACCGACTCGAAATTCTGGGTGTAGGAATTGTAGGGAAACAGCCCGTACACCGCGCCCCGGTTCACGGCGGACAGGGCCCGATAGGCCGGATCGTTCCGCAACTGGGCCAGGGCGTTGGCCCCGGCGCCCAGCCGCAGGGTGGAAACGTCCAGGAAAATCACCTCGGGGTCCCGGATCACGATTTCCTCCTTGGCCAGGATGGCGTGGGAGGTCGGCGTTTTCGAGGGATCGGTTGCCGCGACGTTTCGGACCCCGAGAAAGGCGAAGGGCGCGAAGGAGGGTTCCGTGGACTGGAATCCGTGGGGGCCGCTCTGGCCCAGGCCGCCGACGTAGGCGGTGGGGCGGCGGTCTTCGGGGATGTCGGCGGCGCGTTCCCGGAGGTCGCTTTCCAGTTCGTCGAAATAGTCGATCACCGCCTCGGCCCGTTCCCCTTCGCCCATGACCTCGCCCATGAGGCGAAGGGCCTGGTTCAAGGCGTCCCGGCCGTAGGTCAGGTTGCCGTATTCCAGAATCACCACCGGGACGCCGGTCTTGGCCTGCAAAGGCTCCGGCCCGGTTCCCCGCCCCCCATAGGTTTTGAAGATCACCTGCGGTTGCGGATCCAGGGCCGCGATGAGTTCCGGGTTGTCGTGGCCCCGAAATTCCCCGAACAGCGGATGGGTCTTGAACTGGGGATTGGCGATGGCGTAGGGCCGGGCGTCGATGGGCGAGCCCCGCAGCTCGATGCTGTCCACCCCGACGATCTTGTGGTGGGCCTGGAGATAGGTGAGGAGTCGCAGGCACCCCGCGCCCGAGCAGATCACCCGATCCGCGGCTTTCGGAACGGTCACGGTTCGGCCGGCGGCGTCGGCGATTTCCCGAACTTCCGAGGCCGCGGCCGATGCCGGGACGGGCGGCGCGAACAGCAGGCAAAGGGCGATGGACAAGTACGCGGGGCCGCGTCTGATCCGGAACATGATGGGACGCTCTCCTTTTCGGCGGATCGGTTTACAAGCAATACGGTTCATACGCGATTGGCCTTTCAGAAGTCAAACTTCAGGCCGGCCAGGGCGACGATCCCCGGCGCGATGGTGTCGCTTCTCCCCCGCCTGCGAAAGATGGGATATTCTTCGTCGAACAGGTTTTCCACGTTCAGATAGGCCGTGAACCGGTCGAAAAAACGGCGCGACACGGATGCGTCCAGGGTGAAATAGCCGCTTTCCTCCAGGGTGTTTTCGTTGTCGAAATAAATGTCGGCAAGGTAGTTGGCGGTCACCTGGACGTTGACGATCTTCGGGTTTTGGTACCGGAAGCCGAAATGGGTCTGGTGACGGGGATCGTTGGGCAGGCGATTGCCCTCCAGCGCCGCGTCGTTTTCATCCTCTTCCACTTTCGAGACGTTGTAGGTGTAGTTGGCGAAAAAGGTCAGGTCGTTCCGGGGGCGCCATTCCAGTTCGGCTTCAATGCCGTAAATATCCACCTCGCCGATATTGTCGAGCTTGAATTCGTTTCGAATTCGCGTGCCGCCGGCGAAAGGGACCTCGCGCAGAAACCGGTCGCCGATGTAATCCTTGGCGAAGGCTTGATAAAAGGTCAGCCGGCCCCAGAGGTCGTTGCGCAGAAACCGTTCGGCCCCCACATCGTAGGACCAGATTTCCTCCGGCGCCAGATTCGGGTTGGCCTCCCGGTAAAAAGTGCCGCCGCCCCGAACCTGAACTTTGTAAAATTCGAACAGGCTGGGAACCCGAAAGCCTTTCCCGCCGGAGGCCCGCAGGGTGGTTTTGTCGTCCGGATGCCAGGCGACGCCCAGTTTGGGCGAAACGCTTTGCTCGGTTTCGGTGGGGAAGTCGTTGGCGAAGGCCGGTCTTCCGGCGCTGGCCTGGGTGTCGAAGTTCGATCCTTCCGAAGTTTCAATCCAGTCGTAACGGGCCCCCAAGTTCAAAATCAGACGGTCTTCGAGGAAGCGGAAATCCGCATGGACAAAGGGGGAGGCAATGCGTTGTTTTCCTTCCGCGCCGGCGTCGCGGGGGCTTCCCGGAAAATCTTCGTTGTAGTCCAGGGTGGCTTCCTTGTAGGTTGCGCCAAAGGTGACGTGGCCGGATTCCCAGTTTGAAAGCGTCGCCTGAAAATCGGCGCCCCAGTTGTAGGTGCCGTCAAACTTCTCCTCCCGGAAGAGCGAGGCGAAATTGTCTTTGGCCGTGTCCTGAAAGGCGGTCTTGTCGGCGCGGTTCAGATAAACCAGCCCTTTCATGTCGAATCCTTCTCCCTCCTGGGAATATTGCAACCAATATTGGTCCAGAGTCAGTTCGTCGTAGAAGAATTCGCGGCCCTTGCCGGTTTCGTGGTCGTACAGCAGCGCGGCCAGGGTAATGTTCGAATTGGGGGTGGGGTCGTAGGCGACCTTGCCGATCCCTTTGGCCACCTCCCGGTGGCGTTTGATCTCGTAGGGCGCCGGATCCTCCACCATGTGCCAGCCGTCGCTTTCCTCGTAGCCGCCGGCGAGCAAGAAGCCAAAATTTTGGACTTTTTGACTGTGAAACCCGTGGCCGCCGTAGGTGTCGGCGGTGCCGACCTCGCCCCGAATCGAGGTTTCTCTCTCCGCTGTCGGCGCCTTGGTGATGATGTGGATCACGCCGCCCAGACCTTCGGAGCCGTAGAGCGCCGAGGTTGGACCCCGCACGATTTCGATGCGTTTGATGGCTTCCTTGGGGATGTGGCCCCAGGCCACCCAGGAGATGGAATTGTTGAAGTTGTCGTTCTGCGGCACCCCGTCCACCAACACCAGAACGCGACCCTTGCCCACCCCGCGCATGCTCAAGGGGCTGACGATGCCGTTGGTTTGCAGGCCGTAATGGCGGAAATTGTACATGCCCGGCACGCTGCGCACGATGTCCTCCACCCGGTCGAAGGGCGAAGCCATGATTTCCTCGGCGGTGAGCACCGTTACGCTCTGGGGCGCGTCGAAGACCGGAATTTCCGAGCGGGTGGCGGAAACCACCACGGCGTCGAGCTGGTGCATGGTTCCGGACGGCTTTTGGGCCGCCGCTTGCGGCGCCGAAAGCGAAAGCGCGATTCCCGACAACAGGACAATCCATACCGACGATTTCATTCGTTTCCCTCCGGTGTTTTCGGTTCGATTTTCCGGCAAGTTCCCGACGTGCCCCCGCGATCTCCCGCAGTTTTTCCGTTTTCGCAACGCCCATGCCGGCCCATGCCAACGAATGCGAAGCCGTTCCGCTTCCGGGGAAGGGACGAGGCGCCGATCCGTCTTTGGCCGCGATGTCTCGCCCTTCCGCCCATGGACCCGATCCGCCGCTCGCGGCCGTCCGGCGGATCAGAAAATCTTCACGTCCAATTCCTCGTGCAGTTGACGCATCCAGTCCGCCACTTTGGGTTCCGTCGCCCCGACGTAGGGCGCCACGTATGGCTTGACGTCGATGATGGGGCTGTCGTTCAGGGCTTCCAAGGCGTTGACCTTCAGGATGTTGCCGTTTCGCTCCAGCAGAGGCGCGGTGGTGACCAGCACCGGATTGGGCCGGCCGGGGCTGCAAGTGGCGAAAATGCCCACTTCGGGCAGGTCCTCGCGGCCCATGGGGTGGACCTTGCGGAGTTTGCGCTTTTCCGGGTCCAGGAGATGGGGCCAGTACAGGATCAGGATGTGGGAGAATGCCTCGATGCCGTCCAGCAGTTCGGCCCATTCGTCGAAGATGACCAGCTCCGAGACGGTTTCCCGGATTTCTTCATGGTCTTCGCGGACTTTTTTGATCCGCTCCTCCGTGGGCATGTCGGATTCCATGGCGGAACGCATGGGGGCGTTCAGGTTGTTTTTCACGCGGCCGATGGGTGCGATTTCCATGGGGAGTTCGGTGGTTTCGGTCATGGACTTCCTTCCGGGTTTTCCGGTTGCGATTTCGGGCGGTTTCATTCCAAAAATCCCGGGTCGCTCCGATCTTCCCGAACGCCCCCGGGCAAATTTTTTCTTTTGTCGGTCGGCGGGTTTTCCTTTGGAATCCTTTGGGAAAGGGCCCACCGGTTTCGGGAAATAAAAAAAACCACGAAGGATCGGCTCCCGTTGGGGAGCGGACAACCTTCGTGGCTGTGATGGCGGCGCTTGATTTTTTCGGGACGAAAGAAAACCGACGAGCTTCAGCCCGTCAAATTAAGAAATAGTGCATTTACCAAGGGGGGATGGGTCTGTCAAGGAATTTCGGGCGGCGACCGATTGGCGGAATATTGGCGGGAATTGGTCGCACCGGAACGCGGGGCGACGCTCCTTGACCCCGGGGAATCGAGTCGTTACTTTGAATTTTTACGAAGGCAGGTCGCGGGAGATCGGGATGGCGCGAGGTCCGGATCGTTTTGATGGAGAATTCTTGCCCGCGGCGTTTTTTGGGATCACGCAACCGACGAAAAGGAGGAAGACCATGGAAGGCGAACACGAGCACAAACATTTGCACGGGCACGAGCATTGCCACACGCACACCCATGAACATACCCATGGGGGCGAAACCCACAGCCATGAGCATGCCCACTGCCACGCCCACGAACACCTGCACGAGCACAAGCACGAACATTCCCACGGGGCCGACCCGCACACCCACGACCACGATCACACCGGAGACCACGGTGCGCACGATCACGACCATCCGGGCCATGCCCACGAGGCGCACGAGCATTCGCATTGAGGCGGGAGGTTTCCCCGGTCCCCCCTTTTTGTAGTATCTTCCGGGATATCCGAACGACCAACGGCCGCTCCATATGGAGCGGCCGTTGGTCGTTCGAGGAACGTGGTCGATGGTTCCACTGCTATCAAGATTCCGGAGAAGGAAGAAAAGTGGGATTATTCCAGGAAACGACCTGCGTCGTCGTCCGCCTTTGCAAGCCGTTCTGTCAAATATTCAGGCCCACGCCGTTGATGGACAAAGGCCAGGATTTCCACATTTCGGCCCATTACCCGGTAAAAAATGGTGTAGGGGAACCGAAACAATGGCCGCTTCCGGAGATTCCCTTTGACAATCGGCATGGAAAGCGGAAAACGGGATAGCTGGTCGAGCGCGTACCGGAATTCCTCTTCGAGCCCATCGCCGAGATGGGTCGAAAATTGATCGTAATGCTTTACGGCTTTCATAACCTCGAACCGGGCAAGAGGAAGAACTTTTACGTTTTTCAACGGTTTCGCTTCCTCAATTCTTCAAGAACTTTTTCCGCCGGAATAAATTCTTCCAAACCGGCTTCGACTCGTGCGATCCGCCGCTCCACCTCCTCGATCCATAATCGTTCGATGGCCTCTTCGTCAATGGCGTTGCGTTCTTCTTCCAGGCTTTCAATCAGTTGCGCCGCGAGGCTGGCTCGTTCCGTAGGTTTCATTTCCATGGCCGCAGATTGGATTTCTTGGATCGAAAAGTGCATACGTCCTCCGACGTTTGAAACAATCTTGTTCCGTTTGGCATATTCATCTTATAAATGAATGGTATTTCACAATCAAGGCCAAAATTGCCGTTCGCCGGGTTTGGCGTTTATCCGCCGTACTCTCGACAAAGCCACCCTTCCGCCGTCTCCGTCATCTTCGCCGGCATGGTCGGCTGCACGAACATCCCCACGGGGGCGTTTCTGAACTGGGATTTTCAGGATT
>CAYFVR010000248.1:0-6959 GCA_964346545.1 uncultured Desulfobacterales bacterium
AGGCGGACGAAAAGGCGGACGACGAGGCGGAGCGGCGGAAGAAGGTCTTTCTTTCCGCCGTGGTGGAAAACAGCGACAACATCGTGGTGGTCAAAGACCTGGACCTGCGGGTGGTGGCCACCAACGCGGCCTTCGCCCGGGCCGCCGGTTATCCCGACGCGGCGGCCATGATCGGCAAGACCGACGCGGAGATTTTCGGCGTTTCGCCCGAAACCGAGCCGGTGCGCGGCTACATGGCCGACGATCGGAAGGCCCAGACTCTGCCCCGGGGGGAGGTGCTGGTGCGCGAGGAGCCGGTGCGGTATCCCGACGGCGAATACCGGTACGTCCTGACCCGCAAATATCCCATCTACGATCCCGACGGGGTCCTGATGGGGACCGGCAACATCTCCGCGGACGTCACCCGGCGCCTCCGGGCCGAGGAAAAGGGCCGCCGCGAGCGGGCCAATCTCCAGGCCACCTTCGATGCCTGCCAGGTGGGATTGATGCTCTTGGACGCCGAGGCCCGGGTCCGGCGCGTCAACCAGGCCGCGGCGCAACTGTTGGGCCGGACGGCGGACGAGCTGTTGAACCGCAAGCCGGGCGACGCCCTGTGCGGCGAGCGGCTGCTCCGGGCGGGGACCCAATGCGGCGAGACCGAGGAATGCCGGGACTGCATCATTCGCGCGAGTTTCGAGCGGGTGCTCCGAACCGGCCGGTCGGTGCGGGACGCGGAGGGCGCCCCCGGATCGGATTCGGCGGGTTCCGCGCCCGAAATGTACATTTCCGTCGGCGCCGTGCCGCTGGAGCTGGACGGAACCCGTCACGTGCTGCTGGCCATTGCCGACGTCACGGCCCGGAAGCAAACCGAAATTCGGCTGCGGGAGAGCGAGGAAAACTTCCGCGCCTTTTTCGAAACCATGGAGGACATGGTCTTCGTGGCCGAATTGGACGGCCGTCTTCGCTACGCCAACCCGGCGGTGACGGAAAAGCTGGGCTTTGCGCCCGCCGAGCTGCGGCGGATGGGGCTGGTGGCGCTGCACCCGTCGGAGTTCGGTCTGGAGGCGGAACGAACCCTGCGCGACATGCTGGCCGGCGACCGGATGGACAGCGCCCTTCCCCTGCGCACACGGGACGGGGTGCGGGTGCCCGCCGCCACCCGGGTCTGGTTCGGCCGGTGGGACGGCGCCGACTGCCTCTTCGCCCTGGCCAAGGATCGGACCCGGGAGGCGGCGGCCCTGGAGAAATTCGAGCGTTTTTTCCAGGCCAACCCGGCCCTGATGGCGGTCTGCGAGAGGCCCGACCTCCGACTGTCGGAGGTGAACGACGCCTTTTTGGCCAGATTGGGATATCGCCGGGAGGAGCTGCTGGACCGATCCGTGGAGGATTTGGGAATCATTCCCGATCGAGAGACGGTTCGGCTGATTTCTTGGCGGGCTGGAAACGGGACGCGGATCGACCAGCGGGAGGTCCAGCTTCGTCGCAAGGACGGGGGCTCGCTCCACGCGCTGCTTTCCGGCGAAGCCATGACCGGCGCGGAGGAAAACGCCTTCCTGATCGTCCTGCTCGACGTCACCGAGTTGAAGGAGACCCAGTCCGCTCTGGAGTCGGCCATGGCCGAGCAGCGTCGAACCAACCGGACCCTGGAGGAGCAGACCCTCTTCGCCCGGGAAATGGCCGACCAGGCCGAGCTGGCCAACCGGGCCAAAAGCGAGTTTTTGGCCAACATGAGCCACGAAATCCGCACGCCCCTCAACGGGGTGATCGGCATGACCGAGTTGCTGGTGGACCTGGAGGATCTCACCGGGGAGCAGCGGAAATACGCGGACATCATCCGCGACAGCGGCCTGGTTCTGATGCGCATCGTCAACGACATTCTCGATTTTTCCAAAATCGAGGCCGGCAAGCTGGAACTGGAAAGCCGGGATTTCGACCTCCGATCCACCATGGAGGGCGTCCTGGAAGCCTTCGCCCTGAAGGCCGAGGAAAAGGGGCTGGAGTTGACCGCCTTCGTGGACCCCGAGGCGCCTTCGCTTCTCCGGGGCGATCCCGGCCGGCTGCGTCAGGTGTTGACCAATCTCTTGGACAACGCCCTCAAGTTCACCGAGACGGGCGAGATCGCCCTGCGGGTGAACCTGGAACGGGAATCCGAGGGGGAGGCGGCGCTTCGGTTTTCGGTGCGGGATACCGGCGTGGGCATTCCCCGAAAGGCGCTGGATGTTTTGTTTCAGCCGTTCGCCCAGGGCGACGCGGCCGTGGCCCGAAAATATGGCGGCACCGGCCTGGGGCTGGCCATTTCCCGGCGGCTGGTGAAGATGATGGGCGGCGAAATTCGGGCGGAAAGCCGGCCGGGAGAGGGGGCGGTTTTCCGCTTTACCGCCGCCTTCTCCAAGCAGGACGCCGATCGGCGGGTCTGCCCGGAAATTCCCGACGACCTGCGGGGCGTTCGGGTGTTGGTGGTGGACGACCACGAAACCAATCGGCTGCTGATGCACACCCTGCTGCGGGGCTGGGGATTGCGCTGCGAAGAGACCGCCCATCCCGGCGAGGCGGTGGAGATTCTCCGCGCGGCGGCCGAGGCGGACGATCCCTTCCAGATCGCCATTTTGGATATGCTGATGCCCGAGATGGACGGCGAGACCCTGGGCCGCCGCATCAAGGCCGATCCCATGGCGAGCGGCACGGTGCTGATCATGATGACCTCCTTCGGCCAGCGGGGCGACGGGCGGCGGCTGGAGGAAATCGGGTTCGCCGCCTATCTGGCCAAGCCGTTTCGCCAGTCCCATCTTCGGGACTGCCTGGCCCTGGCCCTGGGCGCCGGCGTCCCCGCGGCGGGCGGGCCGTGCGATTTTGGCCTCATCACCCGCCACACCGTGGTGGAGGCTCGCAAATGGCCGGTGCGGATTCTGGTGGTGGAGGACAACCGGGTGAACCTGGAGGTGTCCCTGCGGCTGCTGGGCAAGTTGGGCTATACGGCCGATACCGCCGCCAACGGCCGGGAGGCGCTGGCGGCGCTGCGCGATTGCCGCTACGATTTGGTGCTGATGGACTGCCAAATGCCGGTGATGGACGGGTTCGAGGCGACCCGGCGCATCCGGGCCGGCGAGGCGGGGGCGGAGAACCGGCGTCGGCCCATCGTCGCCCTCAGCGCCCACGCGATGAAGGGGTTCCGGGAGCGGTGTCTGGAGGCGGGCATGGACGACTACCTGCCCCAGCCCATTGATCCGGTCCGCTTTTCCGAGGCCGTCGAGCGGTGGCTGAAGCCCGAGGCGGAGTCTCGGAACGCGTCCCGGGTGGCCTCGCCCGCGGAGGCGGCCGAGGACGCCGCCCCGTCGAAAGCCTCCGCGTCGGGCCCGGCCCTGTTCGACCCCGAGGTGTTGCGCCGGCGCATGATGGGCGACGAATCCTTGGTCGCCATGGTTCTGGGCGAGTTCCTGGCCGACCTGCCCCGGCAGATCGCGGCCCTCCACCGGGCCGTCCGGCGGCGAAATTGGGACGAAATCGGCAATGTTTCCCACCGGATCAAGGGGGCCATCGGGAATATCGGAAGTCCGGCCCTTCAGGAAATCGCCAAGGAGCTGGACCGGGCCGCCGCCGATCGGGACCCGTCGGCCCTGCGGGCGGGGATGGCGGCCCTGGAAACCCGGTTTCAGGCGCTGTCCGAAATGCTGAGGGCGGAAAAGGGAATCCCGTGAATTTCGCCCCGGGAAAGCGCAAGGGGGAATTCGCGGCCGGCGATGTCCGCGAAATGTTTTTCGCCCCTTGACTCGGGAGGGGATGGCGGTGCAAAGTTCATGTTTTCGTGACGGAATTTGTCGGTTTGAGGTTTTCCCTCCCGTTCCGCCATGCGCCAAGAGGAATCCATGTCCATCATCATCGTCAACGACGACCTGACCCAGTTGTCCATCCTTTCCGGCCTGCTCAAAAAGGACGGCCACGCGGTTCGGAGTTTCGCCTCGGCGGAACAGGCGCTCCGAGGCATGGAGGCCGGGCGGCCGCCCGAGCTGATCGTCACCGATTTGTACATGCCGGGCATCGACGGCTGGCGGTTCTGCCGGTTGCTCCGCTCGCCGGAGTTCCGGCGCTACAACCAAATTCCCATCCTGGTGGTGTCCGCCACCTTTTCCGGCGACGAGGCCAACCGCATCGCGGCGGATATCGGCGCGGACGCCTTTTTGCCCTCCCCGGTGGACGGCGAGCGGCTGCTCGCGGTGGTTCGGTCTCTGCTGGCGGGCGAGGCCGACGCCGCGCCCCCCCGGGTTCTCATCGTCGAGGACAGCCCCTCCCTGGCCGAGGTTTTGGAATCGACCTTCCAAAATCACGGCTACCGGGCCGACGCCGTGCTCAAGGGCCGGCAGGGCATTTCCGCCTTCCGGGGCGAAAAATTCGACGTGGCGGTGATCGACTACCACCTGCCCGACGGCCCCGGCGACTCCCTGCTCCGGGGATTCCGGGCCTGGAATCCCGAATGCGTCTGCATCATGATGACCAGCGACCCGCGCCCCGAGCTGGCCGTGGAATGGATGAAGGCCGGGGCCGCGGCCTACCTGCGCAAGCCCTTCGAGCCCGCGTACCTGGTCGCCCTCTGCGACCGGGCCCGGCGGGAACGGGCTCTGCTGCGGGTGGAGGAGCTGCTGGAAAAACGGACCCGCCAGCTCCGGGCCAGCGAAGCGCTGAACCGAACCGTGGTCGATTCCCTGGACGAGGGCGCGCACATCGTGGATCCAGACCTGCGGATTTTGTTCTTCAACCGGCGGTTTCGCGAATGGTGCATGGAACTGGGCCTGAGCGACGACGCCCTGGGCCGCTCCCTGCGAGAGGTGTTTCCCTTTCTGTCGGACGACGTGCTGGCGGAGTATCGGCAGGTCTTTGACACCGGAGAACCCTTGTTTACCGAGGAAAATTTTTACGTGGGTGGACGCCGTTTTTACACCGAGGTCCGAAAAATTCCGGTTTTCGGGGCCGAAGGCGTCCGATCCGTGCTGACGGTGGTTTCCGACGTGACGCCCCGGCGAGAGGCCGAAGAGCGGTTGCGGCGGAAGAACGAAGAGTTGACCCTGCTGTTGGACGCCATCCCCATACAGGTATGGTATCTCACCGATACCGAGCGCTACGGCCGGGTCAACCGGGCCCACGCCGACTTTCTGGGGCTGGACAAATCCCGGCTGGAATGCCGGCCGCTGGAAAGCTTTCTGCCCGCCGACGAAGCGGCGGTCTGCCGGGAGGGCAACCGCCGGGTCTTCGACACCCGCCTCGCCGTGCAAACCGAGGAATGGGTCCAAAACGCCGCCGGGGAACCCCGGCTGCTTCAAATCCATAAATCTCCCTGGCTGGGCGCCGACGGGGGCGTGGCCTACGTCGTTTGCGCCGCCGGCGACGTCACCGAACTGCGGGAGACCCAAAACGCCCTGCGAACCGAGCGGGATTTCGCCGACGGCCTGGTGGAAACGGCCCCGGTGATCATCTTGGCGCTGGACATGGAGGGCCGCATCGTTCGCTTCAACCGGTTCATGGAGAATCTCTGCGGCCGCCGGCTGGAGGCGGTGAAGGGCGCCGACTGGTTTGAGACCTTCCTGCGGCCGGAGGCGATTCCCGCGGCCCGGGAGCGGTTTCATGCCTCTCTGGGGGGCAAGTTCACCCATGGCGAACGCTTCGGCATCTTGGACGCGGACGGTCGGGAGATCATGGTGGAGTGGTTCGACACCCTGCTGCACGATACCGAGGGAAATCCGGCGGGGTTGCTGGCCATTGGCCACGACGAAACCGAACTGATCCGGTGCGAGATGGAAATTCACCGGGAGAAGGAACGGTTGGAACAGGTGATCCGGGGCACCCGGGCCGGCATCTGGGAATGGCGGGTGGCCACGGGGGAAACCTGGTTTTCGGAACGGTGGGCGGAAATCGCCGGCTACGCCCTGGAAGAGCTGGCCCCGGTGAGCATCAAAACCTGGATGGAACTTTGCCACCCGGAGGACCTTTCGGCCTCCGAGGAGCGTCTCCAAGCCCATTTTTCCGGGGAAAAGGATTATTACCAATGCGACTGCCGGATGCGCCACAAAAGCGGCCATTGGGTCTGGGTGCGGGACCGGGGCCGGGTGGTGGAGCGGGATGAAACCGGCGCGCCCGTCCGAATGTTGGGCACCCACATCGACATCACCCGGGACAAGGAGCTGGAGATGGAGCGCGCACGGCTGGACCGGCAGTCCCACCAGCTCCAGAAGGCGGAAAGCCTGGAACGGATGGCCGGGGCCGTCGCCCACCATTTCAACAATCTCCTCTTCGGCATCCTGGGCAACCTGGAAATGGCCGAAGAGGACGCCCCCAAGCCCTCCTCCATCCACGACAACCTGAACGCGGCCATCAAGGCCGGCCGCCGGGCCTCGGATTTAAGCGGGCGAATGCTGACCTACCTGGGCTATTTCGGCCAAAACCGGGAAACCCTGGACATGGCCGAGATTTGCCGGGGGACGGTTTCACAGCTCCGTTCCCGGATGCCCTCCGCGGTCAACCTGGTGGCGGATTTCACCGAGCGGGACATCGCCGTGCGGGCCCGGGAGGAAAATCTGCGCCAGATTCTGGAAAACCTGGTGGAAAACGCCCGGGAGGCCATGGAGGAGAAGGGCGGGACCATCCGGGTTCGATTGTCCGTCGTTCCCGGTCGGGAAATCGCCCCCGCCCGGCTGATGCCGGTGGGATTTCAGCCCCGGAACGATTGGCTCTACGCGGCGCTGGAGGTTTCCGATTCCGGAGACGGCATTTCCGCCGAGGACCGGGAGCGGCTGTTCGACCCCTTTTTTTCCACCCGCTTCACCGGCCGGGGGCTGGGGCTGGCGGTGGTTTTGGGCACGGTGAAGGCCCTGGACGGCGCGGTGGATCTGGAAACCGAACCGGGCCGGGGCAGCCGTTTCCGGGCTTATTTGCCCTTGGCGGAGGAAGGCGGGAAAGTCCCCCTTTTTTAAAGGGGGATTTAGGGGGATTTT
>CAYFVR010000249.1:0-6957 GCA_964346545.1 uncultured Desulfobacterales bacterium
AGGTGTAAATTTTTCCCATTTCGACGGTCCAAACATACCGGCCGTCCACGGGATTGTCAACATCGAGACGGGGAATTCGGGAATGAATTACTGAGAACTGTCCATTTTAAGGAAGAGAAGGTGGAGTTGCAGGGAATGTTTACCTGGAATGAGCAAAGAGGGAAATTCCGATACATATCTTTTAAAACTTGAAAAACGACAGGTTTTCCCGAGGCGCCGGACGGACTTGCCCCAAAGCCTCCCGGTCGAACCGCCCGCGGCCCTCTTATGATTGCCAACAAAATTGTGTTGTTTGACCCAGCTTGGCGGAACCGGCCTTCATGTCGTTGAATTCGGGATGGTTATGCCGGATTTTCATTTCTCGGACGACGCCGGGGACGACCCGACAAAACAGTAAAAATCGACAAATTTGGAAGGGCAAATATTGAAACGACACAAAACCGTTTCCCTTTGGGTTCATTTTTCGGTGGGTCGAAGGAAAGCGGAAGGAGGCAATATTGAACGGAATCGTTATTTTTCAGAGGTTTATCCAAGAATCGGATTTTTTGGCACAGCATATGCATAGTATAACAACAAACAAAATCAACCGTTGAAAGAGAAAACCATGAGCATCCTCAAAGTGAATCATCGAAACCAAAACCTTGAACTGGTTTCCAAAATTATGAACAGCGTGGCGATCAAATACGAGTGCCGCGTGAAGTACAACCGGGAAGCGAACGCCCTGGACTTTTCCGGGGACATTCAGCTCCGACGATTCATCGCGGAGGAAACCCTTGCCGTCCTCCGCGGTGGTTGAGCGGTACCGCGGCACCATGAAGCAACCGAGCCGTACGCGGTACCCGAAGCAACAAGCAATACCGTAGTAAGCCATTGTTCTTCCCCAGAGTCCGGCCCTTCGGGGCCGGGCTCACAGTCTCATCCTCCCTTCGTGTAACCGGGTCGGCCTTGCCGACCCGGTTTTCACGTTTTTAGGCCGGAAAAACCTCCGCCCCGCTACCGCACTTCCAACAAACCGCCGACCAGATGAAAGGACTTTTGCTGTTCGCTCTTGACGAAGCGGACGAGGTTGATCACGTCCCGCGCCGCGAGCCGGCCGACCGGGCCGCTGCTGTAGGCGACCGCCAGAATTTTGCCGCCGGGCAGCAGCAGAAAGCCGGCGGCGTGGAGGAATTCCTTCTCCTCCTCGAAGTAGACCCCGTATCGACGGGAAATCTCCCGCGCGTCCAAGTCCACGGCGAAGGGGATGCGGAAGGTCCCCAGCTTTTCCATGGTTTCCCGGATTTTGTCCGCCGGGTCCACCGAGCCCACCACCAACCCGATGTCTTCCGCCTTCATGGATTCAAAATGGGCGTGGAAATCAGCCAACTGCTGATCGCAAAACGGTCACCAGTTTCCGCGGAGGAACAAAACCACCCCGAAACCTTCGCCGAAGTATTCGGGCAGGCGGATCGTTTCGCCCTGATAGGTGTTCAGTTCAATCTCCGGAAATGGGTCCTTGGTATCCAATCCGTTTCCGAGTCGGGCCATGAGTTTTCTCCTTTCGCCGCGGGTCATTGGCAAACGTCCATTCGATCATTGGCGGGGTCATTGACGGGGCCTCGCAGAGATTCAAAACTTCTCCATGGGATAATCGCCCTTTTCCCATGCCTTCCATCCGCCTTCCAGCACGTACACCCGTTCAAAACCCCGGTTCATCATCTGCCGCGCCACACGGGCGCTGGTTTCCTCGTTCGGTCAGTCGCAGTACAACACGATCATGCCCTGTCGCGCCAGATCGCCGGTCCATTCCTCCAGCCGGTTGGCCGGAACCAGGGACGCGGTTTTGATCTTTCTTCCGGCAGCCTGGCGCTGGCCGGTCGAGCGCACATCCACCACCATCAGATCCGGCGCGCCCAGCATCTCTTCCAGCTTGTCCGGTTCAATGCGGCTCACCCCCTGGCCAAAAACGGGCGCGGCCATTCCGAAGACCAGCAGGGCCATCGCCAAACCAAACGCGCCCAAGGGACGCGAAGTGAAAATACCGTTCATGGGACCTCCTTGGGAAATGTAGAAACCGCCAGCCAATCCCGTCTCCAAGCCACCCTCTTTTCCGATGAAAAATCGGTGGCTTGGCATTGGGCCGAGCGGAGTTCGGAGATGGGGAATTCCGGACGCAACGCTCGGATCAAGAAACGGCGGACGGCGTGTGGTTCTCGGTGAAAAAAAAATCGGGAGCGGACGGAGAACAGGGGAACGTCTCCAACCCATGGGGCCGGCGCGGGAATCGAGATGACCGACCCCGGAAGGAAAATGCGGAAATAAAGAGGAGATTTAGGATCGAAGGCGGGATCGGACCTTGATTTCGGAGTGGAGAGTGCGATGGACCGGGCATCGATCCGCGATTTCCAGCAGCCGCTCGCGCTGTTCCTCGGTCAGATCCCCTTCCAGTTCGATTTCCCGGGTGAATTCGTCCACCTTCCCCTTTTCGGTTTCGCAATCGGCGCATTCATCCACGTGGACCTTGTGGTGCTTCACGATCACCCTGGCGCCTTCCAGGGGCCACTCCTTCCGGTCGGCGTACATGCGCAAGGTCATGGATGTGCAGGCCCCCAGCCCGGCGGAAAGATAATCGAAGGGAGTGGGGCCCGCGTTGCCGCCGCCGTGGGATTCGGGCTCGTCGGCCACCATGGGGTGACCCGCGGCGCTGATCTCGGTGCGATAATGGTCGCGGCCCGTTCGCACCACCGTTTCGTCCTGCCCGCCGGAAACGGCGGTTTCCTTCCCGGCCCGTTCCGCTTCGGCCGCGGCCAGATACTTCCGCGAGAGGGCCGAAATGACCGTGCCGCAATAGACCGAATCGGCCGGGTCCGACAGCAGATGGTCGGCGGTGTCCAGGGAAATGAAACTTTTGGGATGAAGGGCGGTGGTGCAGATTTTGGCGGCGTTGTCGATGCCCACCACTTCGTCCACCGGAGAGTGAAACACCAAAACGGCCTTCCGACGCAACGCCCGGATGGTCGCCTCCATCCGGTTTTCCGCCAAGTCGTCCAAAAACTGCTTCTTGATCCGGAACTTGCGCCCGCCCAGGGTCACTTCCGCCTCGCCTTTGTCCTCCAATTCGTCCCGGCTGGTTTCCAGATGTTTGGAAACGTGGGCGGGATCGGCCGGAGCCGCGATGGTGGCCACGACCCGGGTGGAGGGGATCTTTTCCCCGGCCATGAGCACCGCGGCCCCGCCCAGGGAATGGCCCACCAGAACCTCGGGGGCCCGGTATTCCGACTCCAAAAACTCGGCGGCGGCCACCAGATCGGCCACGTTGGAGGAAAAGTTGGTGTTGGCGAATTCCCCTTCGCTTTCGCCCAGCCCCGTGAAATCGAACCGCAGAACGGCGATGCCGCTTTCGGTAAGCCCCCGACTGATATGATGGGCGGCCTTGACGTTTTTGGAACAGGTGAAACAATGGGCGAACAACGCGTAGGCCCGAGGATGGGGGCTGGCCGGCAAATCGAGCACCGCGGCCAATTCTTGGCCGTCCGGGTTTTTAAATGTCAGCTTTTTGGATTTCATGGGCGACGAAACTCCCGGCAAACTTCGAAAGCGTCGGAATGGACCCGGAAGAAACGGGTCGTAGAAAAAAAACGAAAGGGAGAATGTGAAACGGGCGGCCAAATGTTCGCCGCCCGTTTCTTCACGAAATCTTCGCCCAAGTTACCGTCGGCGTCGATCCCGCTCCCGGATCGGCACCAGTTGCGAATCGCCATCGGCTCCAATTTTTATGAGCCAGAGGGAGACGGCGGCCATCAGAATCAGTTGGATCTCCATGAAGGGGCTCCTTTCTTCGCCGCCGCCGGCGCACCGGCCGGCGGCCATCTTCCATTGCTGGAAGCAGGCGATCCCAAATAACGCCTGGCAGCGAATCGCCTGACGACCTCCCGGAGGCGGCAATCCGACGCCGGTCCACTGCGCGACTTCCATTACGTCCAAACACTAATACCGTTTTTTCGCGTTGTACAGCTTTTTTGCCCGATCCGTGATGTTTTGGACCGTCAGACCGAATTTTTCGAACAGCACCGGCCACGGCGCGGACGCGCCGAACCGGTTGACCCCCGCCACCACGCCGTCGCGACCGATGTACCGATGCCAGCCCTGGTCGCAGCCGGCCTCCACCACCATCCGCGCGGGAACGTCCCGGGGGATCACGGATTCCCGATATTCTTCGGGCTGGGAATCGAACAGTTCCCAGGAGGGCATGCTGACCACCCGGACGCCGATCCCCTCCCCCGCCAGTTTTTTCCCCGCCTCCAGCGCCACCGCCAGCTCCGACCCGGTGCCGATCAGCAGCAGCTCCAGAGGCCGCTCCTCCGTTTCCCACAGCACGTAGGCCCCGCGATGAAGTCCCGCGGCGGGGGCCAGTTCGTTCCGGTCCAGCGTGGGCACGTCCTGCCGGGTGAGCGCCAACGCCACGGGGCCATGGGCGTGCCGGATGGCCGCCTCCCAAGCGGCGACGGTCTCATTGGCGTCCCCGGGACGAATCACCGTGAGCCCCGGCGTGGCCCGCAGCACCGCGAGCTGCTCCACCGGCTGATGGGTGGGGCCGTCCTCCCCCAACCCGATGCTGTCGTGGGTGAAGACGTAGATGACATGCAACCCCATCAGCGCCGCCATGCGGATGGCCGGCCGCATGTACTCCGAAAAAATTAAAAAGGTGCCGCCGTAGGGAATCACGCCGCCGTAAAGCGCCATGCCGTTGAGAATCGCCGCCATGCCATGCTCCCGCACCCCGAAGCGAAGGTTTCGCCCTTCGGGGGTGGCGGACTGGAAATCCGGGGAACCGTCGATGAACGTCTTGTTGGACGGCCCCAGGTCGGCGGAGCCGCCCATCAACGCGGGGATGGAACCGGCCAGGGCGTTGAGGACGCGTCCGGAGGCCACCCGGGTGGCCAGCCCCTTGGGGTCCGGCTCGAACTGCGGGAGAACGTCGGCCCATCCTTCGGGAAGACTTCCGGCCAGCCGGTCCCGCAGTTCCGCCGCCGCCTCGGGATGGGCGTCGGCATAGGCCGACATTAAATTTTCCCAATTGCGTTCCAGGGCGGGTCCTGCCTCCAGCGCCCCGCCAAAATGGCGCCGGACGTCATCCGGCACGTAAAAATCGGGTTCCGACGGCCAGTCCAGATTGCGCTTGGTCAGCGCCAGCTCCGCCTCCCCCAGCGGCTCCCCGTGGGCTCGGGCGGTTCCGGCCTTGGTGGGGCTCCCGAAACCGATGAGGGTTCGCACGGCGACGACCGAAGGCCGGGCCGTTTCCTCCCGGGCCACGCGGATGGCCGCCTCCACGGCGTCCAAATCGTTGCCGTCGGCCACGGACTGCACATGCCAGCCCGCGCCCGCGAACCGGGCAAGCCGGTCCTCGGAAAAAGTGATGTCGGTATCCCCTTCGATGGAAATTCGGTTGTCGTCGTACAGGTAGACGATGCGTCCCAGCCCCAGATGGCCCGCCAGGGAAATCGCCTCCTGAGAAATCCCTTCCATTAAATCTCCGTCGCTGACGACGCCGTAAATCCAGTGGTCGAAAATCGGAAATCCCGGCCGATTGAACCGGGCCGCCAGATGCGCCTGGGCGATGGCCATGCCCACCCCGCTGGCCATCCCCTGCCCCAGCGGCCCGGTGGTGACCTCCACGCCGGGGGTGAGCCCGTATTCCGGATGGCCGGGGGCGCGGCTGCCCCACTGGCGAAAGTTCCGGATTTCATCCAGGGATAGATCGTATCCGGCGAGATGGAGCAGGCTGTATTGCAGCATGGAACCGTGGCCGGCGGAGAGAAAAAATCGATCCCGGTTGGGCCAACGGGGGTTTTTGGGATTGTGACGTAAAAATCGGGTCCACAGCACGTAGGCCATGGGCGCGGCACCCATGGGCATTCCGGGATGGCCCGACCGGGCGGCCTGAACCGCGTCGGCGGAAAGCATGCGAATGGTGTTGATGGCCAGGGATTCGATGGGGGTCATGGACGGCTCCTCGTCGGGGTGGAAAATGGGGCGAACCGGCACGATGGCCGGTTCCATACTAATTCGCTTCCCGCGCTTTGCAAACCAAATCCGGAGGCAAAAAAAGCGGATTTTCCTTTTCCCGGATGCATCGCACGGTCGGCGCCCCACCCAACCCTCCCTTTTCCCGATCCATTTCCCGCTTGCAAACCGGGAACCGCCCCTCTATAACCGCCGAAAAAACGACAATCAAAAACCCCGCCTCTTTTTGCCGGATCGCCGGATCCTCGGAGTTCCGTCCGGGCGTTGGCGGCGTGGGTTTTTTCCGACCAAGCGAAATTCAATTTCAAGGAGACAGGGCATGGGCGCGATTCATTTTATCGGCGGCGAAAAGGGCGGCGTGGGCAAATCGGTGATGGCGCGGGTGCTGGCGCAATATCACATCGACCGGGAGGAGCCGGTGGCGGGGTTCGATACGGATCGCTCCCACGCATCCTTCACCCGGTTTTACGCCGACTACGCCTCGCCGGTTCTCATCGACCGGTTTGAAAGCCTGGACGCCATCCTGGAAGGCTTCGAGGACGCGCCGGACCAGACGGCCATCGTGGATCTGGCGGCCCAGTCCTTCGCGCCCGTCTCCCGGTGGATGCTGGAATCGGATCTGTTCGAGGCGGCCCGGGAGCTGAACGTGGACGTGACCCTGTGGCACGTGATGGACGACGGCAAGGATTCGGCGCAACTGCTGGGGAAGCTGCTGGACACCTTCGGGCCGGGACCGGGCTACGTGGTGGTTCGCAACGAAGGCCGGGGCGCCGATTTTTCGGCGTTCGAGGATTCCGAAGAGAAGGCGCGGGCCGTGGAGCAGGGCGCGAAATTCATGACCCTGCCCCGCCTCCACGACGCCACCATGCGAAAAATCGACGGCCTCAACGCCAGCTTTTGGGCCGCCGTCAACAACAAGGGCCGGGGCAATCGGGCCCTGGGCATTTTGGAGCG
>CAYFVR010000250.1:0-3442 GCA_964346545.1 uncultured Desulfobacterales bacterium
CTCGGCCATTTCAATCAAACCCACGGGAACGCCCTGCCCGTTCCCCGAAAACGGATATCCATGTCAAGCAATGTGCTGAACCTTCCCGAAAAGGAGCCCCAAGCCGGTTTCCGGCTAAAGCGGCTGGAGATGTACAATTGGGGCACCTTCCACCGGGATGTCTGGAAGATCGCGCCGGACGGCTTCAACAGCCTGCTCACCGGCGACATCGGCTCCGGAAAGTCCACGGTGGTGGACGCCGTGACAACGCTCCTCGTGCCCCATCACCGGATCGTCTACAACAAGGCGGCCGGGGCCGAGGGCAAGGAGCGGTCGCTGTATTCCTACATCCGGGGCGAATACAAAAGCGTCAAAATGGAGCTGGGGGAAAGCGGCAAGCCGGTGGCGTTGCGGGAGGACCACAACAGCTACACCGTTCTGCTGGCCCATTTCGCCGCCGACGGCCGAAAACCCGTGACCCTGGCCCAAGTCTTCTGGCTGAAGGACCAGAACCGCAACCCCGAGCGCTTCTTCGTGGTGTCCGAATCGGACCTCACCATCGCGGCGGATTTCGCCGATTTCGGGACCAATATCCTGGACCTGAAAAAACGGCTGAAAAAGCGGAAGGACGTCACGGTCTACGAGAATTTCAAGCGATACGGCGACAAGTTCCGCCGGCTGTTCGGGATCGAGAATCCCCAGGCCCTGGAGCTGTTCTACCAGACCGTCTCCATGAAATCGGTGGGGAACCTGACCGACTTCGTCCGCCGCCACATGCTGGACGAAACCGACGTGGAATCCCGGATTTCCGACATCCGCAAGAACTTCGACAATCTCAACCAGGCCCACGCCGCCGTGTTGCGGGCCAAGGACCAGATCGAGCGGCTTTCCCCGCTGGTGGCCGACGGCCGGGAACACGAAGAATTGCGCGGCCGGCTGGACCATTGGGTGAACTGCCGGGAGGCGCTCCAGGGATTTTTCGCCGTCCAGAAGGAAAGTCTGTTGAAAGATGCCATCGGCCGCTGGAAGCTGGATCACCAGAATTGCGAGCACCGGCTGGAAACCCTCCGGAAAACGCTGGCGGAACTCCGGGACACCGAAAACGAGTTGAAAAACAGCATTGCCGACAACGGCGGCCGCCGTCTGGAGGAGCTGGCCCGGGAGATTTCCCGGCGAACCGGGGAGCGGGACCAGAAGCGGGAACGGGAAAAAGCCTATCTGGAAAAGGCCCGCCGCCTCAAGCTGTCCCGGCCGGAGAAATCCGAGACCTTTTTCCACAACCGGAAAACCACCGAAGCCTACGTCGGCAAAATCGACGCCAAGCTCTCGGAACTCCAGACCCAACAGGTGGATTTCCGGATCGCCGTCAAACAGGCGGCAGCGGAGAGCGACCGGGTCCGGGAGGAGCTGGACTCCCTGCGGAAGCGCAAGACCAATATCCCGCTCAAAAATCTTCGCATTCGCCGGGAGATGGCGGAAACCCTCGGCCTGCCGGAGAGCGACATGCCCTTCGTGGGCGAGCTGCTTCGGGTGGATGAGCGGGAGAGCGAGTGGGAAGGGGCCATCGAGCGGCTGCTCCACAATTTCGGCCTCAGCCTGCTGGTGCCGGAAGCCCACTACGCACAGGTGTCCCGCTACGTGGACCGCACTCACTTGAAGGGGCGGCTGGTCTACTTCCGGGTTCGGAAAGACGCCCCGGCCGCGGCGGAAACCGAGACGGGGCCGGACGATCTGATCCGCAAAATCCAAATCAAGCCGGACACGCCCTTTTACGACTGGCTATTTGGGGAGCTGCGCCGCCGCTTCGATTTCATCTGCTGCCGGGACATGGCCGATTTCCACCGGCGGCCCCGGGCCATTACGCCCAACGGCCAGATCAAAACCGGCGGCCAGCGCCACGAAAAGGACGACCGGCACGACATCCGAGATCGGGGCCGCTACATTCTGGGATGGCAAAACCGGGAGAAAATCCGAGCGCTGAAAGACGTTCTTGCCGATTTGGAAGCCCGGGGCGCGAAGGCGGACGATGAACTGAAAACGCTACAAAAGCACCAGAAAGGCTGGACCGCCCAACGGGACGTGTGCCGGGACCTGCTGACCTTCACCGATTACGCGGAAATCCACTGGCGACCCGCCGCCGCCCGCGTTCAGGAGCTGGAGGCGGAGCGGAAACGGATCGCGGAGGGTTCCGATCTGCTGCGGGATTTGGAGGCCCAGCGGGAAAAGGTGGTTCTGGAGATCGCGGCGCGGGAAGCGGATTACGATAAAACGCTGCCGAAACGGGGCGAGATCGAACTCCGGCTGGCCCAAGGGAAAAACCTGCTGGTGAAGGCCCGGAAGCTGGCCGCGACGGTGGACGCGGCCGCCCGCAAGTCGCTGTTCCCGAAGCTGGCGGAATTTCAGGCGGCGGCATTGGGGGGGCGGAAGCTGACCTTTGACAACGTGGACGACCGGGAAAAGGAGGTCCGTCACCACATCCAGAAGAAGATCGACGCGGGCAGCAAGAAATTGGAAGGCTTGATGGGGCGAATTATCCGGCTCATGCAGGACTACAAGGGCCACTATCCGGCGGAGACCAGCGAGGTGGACGCGGCGCTGGAGGCCGGCCCCGAATACGCGGCCATGCTGAAAACGCTCCAGGAGGAGGACCTGCCCCGCCACGAGGCCCGGTTCAAGAATCTGCTCAACGAGGGCACCATCAACAGCATTGCCCTGTTCCAAAGCCAGCTCGCCCGGGAGCGGGAGGAGATCGAGAAGAAGATCGACCGGATCAACGCCTCCCTGGCGGACATGGAATACAGTCCGGGCACCTACATCCAGTTGATCAGCGATCCGGCCGGGGACTCCGAAGTGCGGGATTTCCGCGCCGACCTCAAGCAGTGTCTCTCCCAGGAGCTGGACGGGACCGACATCTACAACGAGCAAAAATTCCTTCAGGTGAAAAAGCTGATCGACCGGTTCAACGGCCGGGAAGGGCTGGCGGAGCTGGACCGCAAATGGACCCGGAAGGTGACCGACGTGCGCAACTGGTTCGTCTTTTCCGCGGCGGAGCGGTGGAAAGAGGACGACTCCGAGAAGGAATACTATTCCGATTCCTCCGGCAAATCCGGCGGGCAGAAGGAAAAGCTGGCCTACACCATCTTGGGCTCGGCCCTGGCCTATCAGTTCGGCCTGGACGACCCGTCCCGCAAATCCCGTTCGTTCCGCTTCGTGGTCATCGACGAGGCGTTCGGGCGCGGCTCCGACGACAGCACCCGCTACGGCCTGGAGCTGTTCAAACGGCTCGATCTGCAACTGCTCATCGTGACGCCCCTCCAGAAGATCAACATCATCGAGGACTACATCCGCGCCGTCCATTTCGTCCACAACGAGGGGGGAATGAATTCGGTGCTGAAAAACCTGACGGTGGAGGAATACCGGGAAGAAAAGGCGGCCTACCGCGAGGGCGCCCAGTCGTGATTTC
>CAYFVR010000250.1:3542-6945 GCA_964346545.1 uncultured Desulfobacterales bacterium
CGCACGCCCACGGCCAAGGAGCAGTTGGAGGATTTCGCGGCGGTGCGGCGCTGGGCGAAGACGCTGTGGGAGGGCTCCAAGGACGTGGCCGGATTCGGCTACCGGCTGGAAACCCGGACGGTGAACCACCGGCGGCTGGGCCGTCAGGAACTGCCGGATCGGATCGTGTTCGAGACGCGGGAGGATTTTCTTCGGTTCGTCGGCAAGACCGGGGAATACCGGAGGCTGGTGGCCGAATTTCGGCGGATCGTGGCGGAGCAGCCGGCGCTGGCGGAATGGCTGATGGATCGGCCGCTGACGGTGCTGAAGTACGAAGGGGAATGGGATTCGTTGCTGGCCGTTTGCCGGTTTTTTCAGGAGAATCCCCTGCCGGGCCGCTATCTCCGGGAGCTGGACATCCCCGGCGTGGACACCAAGTTTATCGAGGGACGGAAGCCGGTGCTACGGGACATGCTGGATCGGGTCTTGCCGCCGGGGGCGATTCGGGACGATGAAGCGGGGGAAGGGCGGTACGGGTTCGAGCGGCGGTTTGGATTGCGTCACGATTTGCCGCTGATCCGCTTTCGCCTGCTGGACCCCGCGTTGCGCGACGGCATGGGGCTGACCGACATCAGCGTGCCGGTGGCGGAGTTCCGGGAATTGGATCTGCCCTGCCGCCATGTCTTCGTCACGGAAAACAAGATCAACGGGTTGAGCTTTCCCGAGGTGTCCGGCGGAATCGTGATTTTTGGGCTGGGCTACGGCGTTCACGGCCTGAAGGACGTGCCCTGGCTGCGGGACCGGAACGTGGTCTACTGGGGCGACATCGACACCCACGGCTTCGCCATGCTCTCCATGATCCGGGGATTTCTGCCTCAGACGCGGGCGTTTTTGATGGACGAGGAAACGCTTTTGGCGTTTGAACCGCTGTGGGGCGAGGAGCCCAAACAGACCCGAACCGAGGCCGAATTGCCGAATTTGACCGAGGCGGAACGGGCGCTGTACGAGAAGTTGTTGAACCATGCCTGGGAAGAAAATCTGAGATTGGAGCAGGAGCGGATCGGGTTTGAGTGGGTGCGGCGGGGGTTGGGGGTGGTTTTGGAAGGGTTGGAGGGGGAAACATCCCGGCGGTTTGGGTAGGGGCGCTGCTCGCCGCGCCCCGGTTCGTGGAGGAAAACCGTCCATCCATCCCGAACGAACAAAGCGGCCCCGTCCACGCAGCCCCGTTTTCCCCGGAATCGAATTCCCGTTCCCGCATTGACCGGGGCGCGGCGAGCAGCGCCCCTACGATTGGGGGCTGTGCCAGAATTTGGATTTATCGGATTTTGGGAATACCGCGTTTCCTGAACTGGGATTACGGGGAATTTCATGGATTCAGGCGATTTCCGCCGAGGCAAAACGCCAGAAACTGCCGCGCCGCCAACCGGAACAACAACATCCCCGACAACCGGAACAACAACGCAGGATTTCGGGTTGTCGGCCGCCGCGCCCAGCCTCCCCCGTTTTGCCGGAGTCCGTTCATCCACGGATGGGCGGAGCGCGCCGCGGGGGGATACATGGCGCCCCGCTCCCGAGTCGGCCTCAACGGGCCGGCCAAATATCCAACCCTCCCCGGCCGGGCCGGTAGCTTCGGCGAAGGTTCGGTCGGGGAACCAAAATTCCCCCGCTGGACATCCCCTCTGAAATCGGATAGGGTTCTTTTTCTTACGATCGAGAAACTTTTCATCTCTCCGAAATACCCACCAACCGGGAGCGCGCATGACCCCCAATTTTCAATCGGCCCTCGTCACCGGCGGGGCCGGATTCATCGGTTCCAACCTCGTGGACGCCCTGCTGGAAGGCGGCGTCGCCGTCACCGTCGTGGACAACCTGGCCAGCGGCCACAAGGAAAACCTGGCCCACGTCATGGACCGCATCGACTTCCGCGAAGGCGACATCCGCGACATGGACCTTATGATCGACGCTTGCAAGGGCCGGGACGTGGTCTTCCACGAGGCCGCCGTGGTCTCCGTCCCCCAAACCGTGGAAGACCCCCTCGGCTCCGCCCTGGTCAACGACATCGGCACCCTTCAAGTGCTGGAGGCGGCCCGCCGGGGCGGCGTCCGCCGGGCCGTGCTGGCCAGCTCTTCCGCCGTCTACGGCGACGACCCCACGCTGCCCAAGCGGGAAGACATGGCGCCGTTGCCCAAAAGCCCCTACGCGGTGCAAAAGCTGACCGGCGAATTCCACGCCGCCCTCTACCAGGAGCTGTACGGGCTGGAAGCCGTCTGCCTCCGCTACTTCAACGTTTACGGTCCCCGGCAGGACCCGTCCTCGCCGTATTCCGGCGTCATCTCCATCTTCATGGACAAAGCCTTCGCCGGGGAGGCCCCCAAGGTTCACGGCGACGGGGAGCAGAGCCGGGATTTCGTCTTCGTCGCCGACGTGGTGCAGGCCAATATCCGCGCCGCCTCCCTCCCCGCCGCGGCCGGCGGAAAATTCAACGTGGGCATCGGCGAGGCCGTCACCGTCAACCAGTTGTGGGGCCACGTGGCCCGCCTGTCCGGGCTGGAACTCTCCCCGGAATACGGCCCGCCCCGCCCCGGCGACATTCGCCATTCCCTGTCCACCATCGAGCGGGCGCGGAACGTGCTCGGCTTCGAACCCACCGTCGCCTTCCAGGACGGCCTGGCCCGCACGTTGGAATGGTACCGGTCCAACCGGTAGGGCGGATCATCCGAGACGCCGGATTCGTCCGCCCCGGACCTGTTCATCCATCGACCCCGCGGCCGCCCCGCGCCGCCTCTGAAAGGATCTCCCCATGCAATTCTCGTTTCAACGCGCCCTGGTCACCGGCGCGGCCGGCTTCATCGGCTTTCACTTGGCCCGCCGGCTGCTGGAGGCCGGCTGCCGCGTCACGGGTCTGGACGTCGTCAACGACTACTACGACGTTCGGTACAAGCACAGCCGGTTGGAAATCCTCCAAAAATATCCCAATTTCCGGTTCGCGAAAAACGACTTGGCCGACCTTCCGGCCCTGGAAACGCTCTTCGCCGAGGAAAAATTCGACGTGGTGGTCAACCTGGCGGCCCAGGCCGGGGTTCGCTACTCCCTGAAAAACCCCCACGCCTACGTCCAGTCCAACCTGGTCGGCTTCGTCAACCTGCTGGAGTGCTGCCGCCACAACCAGATCGGCCACCTGGTCTTCGCCTCCTCCAGCTCCGTCTACGGCGCCAACACCCGGATGCCCTTTTCCGTCCACGACAACGTGGACCATCCGGTTTCGCTCTACGCCGCCTCCAAAAAATCCAACGAGCTGATGGCGCACGCCTACAGCCATCTCTATGGCCTGCCCGCCACCGGGCTGCGCTTTTTCACCGTCTACGGCCCCTGGGGCCGGCCGGACATGGCGCTGTTTCTCTTCACCAAGGCCATATTGGAAGAC
>CAYFVR010000251.1:0-6935 GCA_964346545.1 uncultured Desulfobacterales bacterium
GGGGGATCGTTCGGAAACGAATGACGTTGAGGACCGTTCAACATGGGAAATCAGTCCGCGGCGATGGCAAAGGCGCCGGGAAAGCCCCGTCGTCGGAGCATATCCTCGTATTCCTCCGCCTCCCGCAAGGTGGAAACGCGACCGACCAGAACCCGGTAGAAGGTCCGGCGGCGGTCGGGACAGTGGAGTTCCCGCACCTGGGCCGCCCGGTAAAGCCGCTTCAGCTCCCCGGCCAGCCGCTCGGCGTTGGTCCGCTCCCCGAACGCGCCCACCTGGATCGTGAAGGGACCGGAATTCAGCGCGGCCGCCCGGGGGATCGGCGCGCCGGGCCGGGGCGGGGTCATGCCGATGGCGACCACCTCCACGGGGGCGAGTCCGGGCCGGTCCACCCCCAGCCGCTTGGCCGCCCCGTAGGACAGGTCGATGACCCTCCCCCGCACGAAGGGCCCCCGATCGTTGATCCGCACGTCCAGCGTTTTCCCGTTGTCCAGGTTGAGAACTCGGACCACCGTGCCCAGGGGCAGCGTCTTGTGGGCGGCGGAGATGCCGTGCATGTCGTAAGTCTCGCCGTTGGAGGTGGGCCGGCCGTGGAAGGCCTCGCCGTACCAGGAGGCGACGCCCCGCTGCCGGAAGCCGTCCGCGGTCGCCAACGGTTGATACCAGCGGCCCAGCACCTTGTAGGGCCGGGGCCGCTCGGCGGAGGGTTTCCGGGGCGGCGTGGCCCGGGACACCCGGCGCTGGGGGGACGGCGGGGGAGACGGCGCCGGGGGCGCGGCGCATCCGAACAGAAAAACGGCCGTCGTCAGCCCCAAAATCGCGGCGGGGAACCGGGAAAACCGGGGGAACCGATCGGCGCGGCGAGCGGCGCCCATGGCTATTTCTCCAACGCCAGGCTGAGCACGTCCATCATCTTGTCCAGGAAGTGGAACTCGATCTCCTTTTGGACCTTTTTGGGAATGTCCTCCAGATCCTTTTCGTTCCACTTGGGCAGCAGCACCGTCTTGATGCCCGCCCGGTGGGCCGCCAGCACCTTTTCCTTGATGCCGCCCACCGGCATCACCTGGCCGCGCAGGGTGATTTCGCCGGTCATGGCCAAGTCTTTCTTGATGGTCCGCCCGGTGATCAGCGACGTGATCGCCGTGAGCATGGTGACGCCGGCGGATGGACCGTCCTTGGGAATGGCGCCGGCCGGGATGTGAATGTGGATGTCGTGGGTGTTGAAAAATTCTTCGTCGATCTTGAGCTTCTTGGCGTTGGCCCGCACGAAGCTCATGGCGGCCCGGGCCGATTCCTTCATCACGTCGCCCAGTTGGCCGGTGAGAATCATCTGTTTCTGGCCCGGCATGGCGGTGGCCTCGATGAAAAGGATCTCGCCCCCGGCCTGGGTCCAGGCCAACCCGGTGGCCACCCCCGGCACCTGGGTCCGGGACCTGGTCTCGGAAGTGAAGCGGATCGGTCCCAGAAACTTGGGAACGTTGACCACCTTGACCGACACCGATTCCACCTCGTCGCCGGCGATCTTGGCGGCGACGCCCCGGCAGACCGAGGCGATTTCCCGCTCCAGGTTCCGCAGCCCGGCCTCGCGGGTGTAGCCGTTGATGATCAGCTTCACCGCGCCCCGGGTGAAGTTGATCATTTCGGAATTGAGACCGTGGGCCCTGCGCTGACGGGGAATGAGATATCGGTTGGCGATCTTGATCTTGTCGTCGTCGGTATAGCCGAGCATCTGGATCACCTCCATCCGGTCCCGCAGCGGCGGGGGGATGGTGTCCAGGAGGTTGGCGGTGGTGATGAACATGACCCGGGACAGGTCGAAGGCCACGTCCAGGTAGTGGTCGGAAAAGGTGGCGTTCTGCTCGGGATCCAGCACCTCCAACAGCGCCGAGGAGGGATCGCCCCGGAAGTCGCTGCCCACCTTGTCGATCTCGTCCAGCATGAAAATGGGGTTGTTGGACTCGGCCCGGCGAATGCCCTGGATGATCCGCCCGGGCATGGCGCCCACGTAGGTCCGCCGGTGCCCCCGAATTTCCGCCTCGTCCCGCACGCCGCCCAGGGAAATCCGGATGAATTTCCGCCCCATGGCCCGGGCCACCGATCGGCCCAGGGAGGTCTTGCCGGTGCCGGGAGGGCCCACCAGACAAAGGATGGGGCTTTTGGAATTGGGATTGAGCTTTCGGACCGCCAGCTGCTCGATGACCCGCTTTTTGGGTTTTTCCAGCCCGTAATGATCTTCGTCCAGAATTTTCCGGGCCTTTTGGATGTCCAGGGTGTCCTTGGTGCTCTCGTCCCAGGGCAGCGAAGTGATCCAGTCGAGATAGGTGGTGGCCACGGTGTACTCCGCGGAGGAGGGATGCATGCGGGCCAGCCGGTTCAGTTCCCGCTCGGCCTCTTTCTGGGCCTCTTCGGGCAAATTTCTTTCCTGAACCTTGGTCCGGTATTCCTCGATTTCGACCTGCTCGTCCTCTTTTTCGCCCAGCTCCTCCTTGATGGCCTTGAGCTGTTCGCGCAGGTAGTATTCCCGCTGCCGCTTGTCCATGTCGCCCTTGACCTGGGTCTGAATCTTGTTGCCCAGCTCAAGGATTTCCAGCTGGTAGGCCACCAGGCGGGTGACCAGCCGCAGCCGTTCCACCACGCCGATGGTTTCCAGGACCTCCTGCTTTTCCTCCAGCTTGGAGTTGAGGGTGGAGGTGACCATGTCGGCCAGCATGCCCGGCTCGTCGATGGATTTGGCCATGTTGGCCAGCTCGGGCGGCAGGCCGGGCGCCAGTTCCACGATTTTGGCGAACTCGTCCTTGAGGGCGGCCATCAGCGCCTGGACCTCTTTGTCTTCGGGGCTGACTTCCGGCTCGGCAATGTGCTCCACTTCGGCCCGGAAATACCGGTTCTCCGATTCCACGAACCGTTTGACCCGAAAACGGCTGACGCCCTGCACCAGGAGCTGGGCCTTGTTTTCCTCGGTCTTGGCCATCTTCATGATCAGGGCGCTGGTTCCCATCACCGACAGGTCCTCGTCGGGATCGGCGTCGGGCTTGATGGGCTTGTTGGCCACCAGCATCCCGATGATTCGGTCGTTGGACATGGCCTCGTCCACCAGCCGGATGGATTCGGTCTGCATGACCACGAGGGGCAGCACCATTTTGGGGAAAAGAGCGGCGTCGAAGAGCGGAAGAATGGGGAGCGTTTCCGGCAGATTCTCCGTATTCAGATTCATTGCGGCCTGCTGTTCAGCCATGGGAACCTCCAGGGTCGGTGTTCATCCGGATTGCGAAATGGGGAGGGCTGGGTGCGGCCCGCGGGCGATTTTTTATCGAGCGTCAGTCGTCGGTGATCGAAATCCGGTGGGTTTTTTCCTCGGGGAGTTTGGCCAGTCGAATTTTCAACATGCCGTCGGTGCAGGACGCCGAAACCGCTTCGGTGTTGATGGGCGAGGGCAGAAACAGCGTGCGTTCGAACTTGCCGCACTGAATCTCCGCCAGCCGGTAGGTGGCCTTTTCCTCCCGGGGCCGGTCCACGCGGCGACCCCCGACCCGGATGGCCTTGGAATTGATTTCGATGTCCAGGTCTTCCTTGTTCACCCCGGCGACTTCGGCCAGCACCACGATCTCCTCGGGAGTTTCGTAGATGTCCATGGGGGGCGTCCAGGAGCATTCGGTGCAGGTGAAGCGCGGGCTCACCGACCGAAAAATATCTTCGAGATCCCGCTCGAACTTGTTGCCGAGCTGATCCAGATCCTGACCGAACCTGATCTTGATGTAGTCCATGTACGTCTCCCAGCCGTTAGGGTTTCCCGAAAACAGGTTAGACGCCGGAAAATAACACGACCCCCCGGGGTTGTAAAGGATTCCGGAGGGATTCGGCGGCTTCCGCACGGAGAAGCGCCGTCGGGAAAACCGGTTGAGTTTCCGATCTCGATCCCGTATGGGAGGTTCCCATGAAGCCATCCCCCGCGTTTCGGTTCGGAAACCTTATGCGCGCCCAGTACTTTCTTTATTTCGGCGTGCTGGGCATCTACCTCCCCTATTTCAACCTGTACCTTCATCAACTCGACTTTTCCGGAACGGAAATCGGAATCATTTCGGCGCTCCGATCCCTATGCCTGGTTCTCTTCTCGGTGCTGTGGAGTCTCGCCGCGGACCGGTACGACGCCCGCCGCGCCGTCTACCGACTCTGCCTGTTCGCCGCCGCGGCCATCTGGCCGCTGTACTTCGGGACGGACGACTTCGCCGGGATGGCGGCGGTCACGCTGCTCTACGGCATTTTCTTTTCCCCGATCATTTCGTTCATGGAAGCCTTCACCCTGGAAGGTCTCGGTGCGGCCAAGGGAACCTACGGCCGCATCCGATTGTGGGGCACCGTGGCGTTCATCCTCTCGGTCACGAGCCTGGGACCGGTCATCGACCGAACCGGCATTCGCGTCATCCTCTGGCTGATTTTCGCGGGCGGCCTGCTCCAGTCGGTTTCGGCCCTGGCCATCCCCCGGGTCGCGGTGGATCGGGACAGCCCTTTCGCCGGCAGCGCGCGGTTTCTGCGGAAGCCGGAGACGCTGGGCTATCTGGGCGCGGCCTTCCTGATGCTGGTCAGCCACGGCACTTTTTACGGCTTTTTCTCCATCCATCTGGAAGGACTGGGATTCGACGGGGCCTTCATCGGCTTCACCTGGGCGTTGGCGCCCCTGTCGGAAATCCTGGTGATGGTCTATTCGGATCGGATTTTCCGCCGGTTCTCCGTGGCCAACGTGCTGCGGTTCGCCTTCGGAATCGCCGCCCTGCGGTGGCTGATCCTGTTCCTGACGGCCAACCCGGCGGTGGTCCTGGCGTCCCAGATATTTCACGCGGCCACCTACGGGGCCTTCCACATCGCCGGCCTGCTCTACATGGACCGGATGGCCCCAAACCGATCCAAAACCCTGGCGCAGTCGGTCAACGGCGCCCTCACCTATGGGTTGGGGATGATGGTGGGGCTGTTTCTCAACGGATTTTTGTACGAACGAATCGGTCCCTTCGCCCTGTTCGGCTTCAGCTCGCTGACCGCCGCGGCGGGGGGGCTGCTGCTGCATTTTTCCGCCCGGCGGGCCGAATGAACTCCCTCCCATATTCGCGGATCACAAAAAATCCCGATCCACCGTCTCCACCCGCTCTCCCGTAAACCGGTAGAGATGCGGGGGCCGTCCGCCTTTTCGCCCCACCGCTTCATTCAGCACCTTCACCTGCTCGATCAGCCCCAGCTTCAATAATTTGTTCCGGAAATTGGCCCGATTGAGCCCTCGGCCCAGGATGGCCTCGTAGACATCCTGAAGGGCGTCGATCCGGAAGGATTCCGGCAGAAAGGCGCGGGCAATGTTGGTGTAGCGCAGTTTTCCCTGAAGCCTCTCCAGGCCGGCATCCACGATCCGGTCGTGGTCGAAGGGCAGATCGACGTCCCCCTCCCCGGCGGGTCGCCAGAGAAAGGGAACGCCCTCGGGGATCTCCGACGCGATTCCCAGAAAGGCCACGCTGACGGTGCGCCCCCGGGGGTCGCGGTACAATCCGTCGAAGGCGGCGAGCTGCTCCAGGAACATTTCGGACAAGAAATCCGGCGACAAACCGGAACGCTCCGCCAGGGCCCGACGGGCCGCCGCCTCCAGCGTCTCGTCCACCCGCACCGCCACCCCCGGCAAAGCCGGCGCGCCCGCGAAGGGTTCATGCTCCCGACGATGCAGCAGCACATGGGGCCGTCGGTCCGCAACGGAAAAAACCGCCACGTCCACCGCCAGAATCGGCCGTTCCAAGCCTTCCTTTCGGAAACCCGCGATGTCTTCCCCCACGTTTCATCCCCTTTCGGGCCGATGTAAAATTTAAATTCAACTATTCGTTTCTGATTTCGATGTCAACCGAATTTGGGCCGATATCCCATCCCGACCACCGTTTCGGCCCCAGACGCCACCTTGCAAGCGTATTCCGAGTTGCGTCTCATACTCGGATCGATCGACCGGCGCGCCATTCCCCATTCGAATCCACAAAACTTTTTCATTGGCAACCCCCTGTTTTCACGGTTGGAAACCAAAACCGAGAGCGGTAAAATTCAATTTTAATAAAATCATGCTTGACTGGCTCCAACGTAGACAGTATAGTTTAATTAAATTGAATTTAAACACTGAGGAGGCCACCCATGAAGAAGACCCATCTGCTCGTCATCGATCCCCAGCGCGACTTTTGCGACCCGGACGGCGCCTTGGCCGTGGCCGGCGGAACGGCCGACATGGAACGGCTGGCCGGATTTCTGGACCGGAACGGCGACCGGATCTGGGACGTCCACGTCACCCTGGACACCCACCATTTCTTCGACATCTCCCATCCGGTTTTCTGGGTGAACGGCGCGGGCGATCATCCCGATCCCTTCACCATCATCACGCGGGGAGAAGTGGAGGACGGCCGCTGGCGGACCACGAATCCCCAGTTCCAGAAATACGCCGGCGACTACGTTCGCAAGCTGGAAGAGAACAACCGCTACCCGCTGTGCGTCTGGCCGCCCCACTGCTTGATCGGCGCCCGGGGCCACAACGTGGCGCCGGCGCTGGCCGATGCGCTGCTGCGCTGGGAGCGCAAACAGATCGGCATGGTGGATTACGTGACCAAGGGCAGCAATTACCGGACCGAGCACTACTCCGCCGTGCAGGCCGACGTGCCGGACCCGGCCGATCCCACCACCATGCTCAACACGGGACTGATCCAGACGCTGGAGGAAGCCGACACGCTGGTGCTGGCCGGGGAGGCGCTGTCCCACTGCCTCAAGTTTACGGTGGAGGACATCGCGAACACCTTCGACGCCGATCAGGTCCGCAAGATGGTGCTGCTGACCGACTGCGCCTCGCCGGTGGCCGGTTTCGAGGACGAAGGGAGCGCATTCGTCCAGGCCATGATCGACCGGGGCATGCAAACGGCGACCACCGCCGATCT
>CAYFVR010000252.1:0-6872 GCA_964346545.1 uncultured Desulfobacterales bacterium
GTTCATCACCATGAAGCAGCCGGTGCCGTAGGTGATTTTGGACATGCCCTTTTCGTAGCCGGCCTGGCCGAATAGCGCCGCCTGCTGGTCTCCGGCCACGCCGGCGATGGGCACTTTGGCCCCGAACACGCCGGGATCGGTTTCCCCCAACACGCCGCTGGAGGGCGTCACATCGGGCAAAACGTCTTCGGGTATCCCCAGCTTCCGCAGGATTTCCGGCTCCCAGTTCAGCGTGTGGATGTTGAAAATCATGGTCCGGCAGGCGTTGCTCACGTCGGTGGCGTGGACCTTTCCGCCGGTGAGGTTCCAGATGAGCCAGGAATCCACGGTGCCCACCTTCAGAAGTCCCTGGTTCGCCAGTTCCCGGGCGTCGGTGTTGTTGCGGAGGATCCAGCGGATTTTGGAACCGGAGAAATAGGCGTCGGTCACCAGCCCGGTCTTTTCTTTGATCACCTGGTCGAATCCCTCGGCCTTCAACTCGTCGCAGTATTCGGCGGTACGGCGGCACTGCCAAACGATGGCCTTGCCCACCGGCGCCCCGGTCTCCGCGTGCCATGCGATGACCGTTTCCCGTTGGTTGGTAATGCCGATGGCCGCGATGTCCGAAGGCGCGAGATTGGCCCGTTCCAGGGCCGCCTTCATGGTGTTTTGCTGCGTCCGCCAGATGTCCGCGGCTTCCTGTTCCACCCAGCCGGTGTGGGGATACTGGCAGGGAAACGCCTCGCCGGCCATGGCGACCGGTTCTCCCCGGTCGTCGTAGAGGATGGTTCGGGAGCTGGTGGTGCCTTGATCCAGGGCCATGATAATCTTCGACATTCGTCACCTCCTCTGGGGTGGAACGGGCGGATTCCGTTTTCGTCCGATGCGGACGGAATCTTTGGCGAAGCCGTTCAGAGATTTCCTCCAGGGGCCAATCCGGAAAAACGGCCATTGGTCCGGTTCGGGTTTCGGCCCGATACCGTTCGTTTTACCGAAAAAAGGGTAGGGGCGAATCGAATTCGCCCTTGGTCGTTTTGGCAAGATTGACCAATTGAGATCCCAACGTGAACGGTATCGGGTTCAGGCCAGCACGTATTCCTTGGCCAGCTCCTGGTAGGCTGAGGTCTGCGCCTCGGCCCAAGTCTCGTCCCGACCCAACTCCTCGGCCATGAGCCGGGCCACTTCCGGCGCCATCTCCATGCTGGCCCGGGCGTCCAGCAGCAGGGCCCGACTTCGCCGGGAGAGAAAATCCTCCACCGTCCGGGCCATTTCGGAACGGATGGCCCAGACCACCTCGGCCTTGAGGTAGGGCAGGTCGTCGTGGAGCGTTTCGCCCAGGCCGGGATCGGCCTTGATCAGTTTTTTGATGTGGATCGCGTCCGATCCGTAGTAGTGGAGCGGGTCGTTCTTATCGAAATGCTTCAGCCAGCCGTGAATCCGGAGCTTTTTGGTCACGCAATCCCGCTCGTCCAGCCCCGCCACCAGCATGGCCTGGTTGACGGTGTCTTCGGCCATTTTGCGATAGGTGGTCCATTTTCCGCCGGTGATGGTCACCAAGCCGGATTCGGAGATCACCAGATAGTGGTCCCGGGAGATGGAAGCGGTATTTTCCGACTCCCCGGTCTTGACCAGGGGCCGCAGCCCGGCGAAGACGCTTTTCACGTCGGATCGGGACGGATCCTTGGACATGTAGATGGCGGCGTGGTCCAGGATGAACTTGATCTCCTCCTCCAGGGCCCGGGGCTCCAGGCTCACTTCCGGAACCGGCGTGTCGGTGGTGCCCACCACCACCTTGTCGCGCCACGGCACGGCGAAAAGAACCCGGCCGTCCGCGGTCTGGGGAACCATGATGGCCGAATCGCCGGGCAGAAATTCCTTGTCCAGAATCAGGTGAACCCCCTGGCTGGGGGCGATGATGGGCTTGGCTTCCGGGTTTTCCATTTTCAGAATTTCGTCGGTGAAAACCCCGGTGGCGTTGACCACCACGCGGCCGCGGATTTCGTATTCCTTTCCGGTCTCCACGTCCCGGGTCAGCACCCCGTCGATCATCTCGTCGGAGCGGGTGAAGCCGGTGGCCTTCATGTAGTTGATCGGCGTGCCGCCGTGTTCGGCGATGGTCTGGGCCAGGTTGACCGCCAGACGGGAGTCGTCGAACTGTCCGTCGTAATAGACCACGCCGCCCCGCAGCCCCTTGGACTCCAGCGTCGGAATTCGCTTGAGGGTTTCCTCCTTGGAGAGATGCTTGGAGGGTCCCAGCCCCAGCTTTCCGGCCAGGAGATCGTAGACCTTCATGCCGGCGCCGTAGAAGGGGCCGTCCCACCATTCGTAATTGGGAACGATGAAAGCCTGGTGGCTGACCAGGTGGGGCGCGTTCCGGATCAGCAAGCCGCGCTCGTGGAGCGCTTCCAGCACCAGCGAGACGTTGCCCTGCCGAAGATAGCGGACGCCGCCGTGGACCAGTTTGGTGGATCGGCTGGACGTGCCCTTGGAAAAATCGTCCTGTTCCATCAACAGGGTCTTGTATCCCCGGGACGCGGCGTCCACGGCGACCCCAAGGCCGGTGGCGCCCCCGCCGATGACGATGAAATCCCAATATCCGCCGAAGGATTCCAAATTATGGATGGATTCTTGGCGATTCATGCGTGCCTCCTTTGGGTGTCCGGGTGGATGTCCGGGTGGATGTTCGGAGATGGGGCGCGGCCGTGGAAAGGATCTCCTTTTCCGGGAATCGGGGGCGTATGCGGAGACGGCGCATGGGGAGGCAGACATTCCGCGGCATGGAATCAAACGAAGGCCCGGCGGAATTCAGTAGCCGACGTGCTGCAGAAACTCCTGGAGACGATCCGTGGTGGGATTCCGGAGCAGTTCCCTGGGATCGCCGTCCTCGGCGATGCGCCCGGCGTCCATGAAGAGCAGACGGGAGCCGGCCTTGCTGGCGAAGCTCATTTCGTGGGTCACCACCACCATGGTGATGCCCTCTTCGGCCACCGCCATCATCACGTTGAGCACCTCTTCCCGCAGCTCCGGGTCCAGGGCCGAGGTGGGCTCGTCGAAGAGCATGATCTTCGGCTTCACCGCCATGGCCCGGGCGATGGCCACCCGCTGCTGCTGGCCGCCGGAAAGCTCCGAGGGATAATGATCGCCCCGGTCCACCAGCCCCACCTTTTTTAAAAGCTCTTTCGCGATTTCGCGGGATTCGGACTTGCCGAATCCCCGCACCTTTCGGGGACCGAAGGCGACGTTTTCCAGCGCGGTCATGTGGGGAAACAGGTAGAAAAGCTGGAAGACCATGCCCACCTCGGTTCGAACCTCCCGTATCCGCCGCTTTTCCTTGCGCAGGCAGATGCCGTCCACCGTCAACTCGCCGGAGGTGATGATCTCCAGGCCGTTGATGCAGCGAAGCAGGGTGGACTTTCCGGAGCCCGACGGCCCGACCACCACCAACACCTCCTTCTCCGGAATGACGAGGTTGATGTCGTGGAGCACTTCGGTCTGGCCGAAGCTTTTGCACACGTCCGTAAATTCGATGATGCCGCTCATGGAATTTTGATCCTGTTTTCGACGAACCGCATCGCCAAGGCCAGGGCGGTGGTCATGATCAGATAACAAACGGCCACCGCGGACCAGATTTCCAGGGCTCGAAAATTGCTGGCCATGATCTCCTGCCCCTGCCGAGTCAATTCGCCCACGCCGATGACGATGAACAGCGAGGTGTCTTTGAGGCTGATGATGAACTGGTTGCCCAGGGGCGGGATGGCCCGGCGGAAGGCGATGGGGCCGATGATGTTGGTGATGAGTTGCCACCGGCTGATGCCCATGGAGAGCCCGGCCTCCACCAGCCCCTTGTTGACCGACTGAACCGTGCCGCGAACGATTTCCGCGATGTAGGCCCCCGCGTTGATGATGATGGTGATGATCGCCGCCGTCAGGGCGTTGAAGCGAATCCCCCGAACACCGGTGACCACCTCGATGAGCATGGGCAGGGCGAAATAGATAAACATGGCCTGAACGATGATCGGCGTTCCCCGGATCAGCTCGATGTAGGCGACCGCGATTTTCTGGCCCACGATGCCGATGAATCGGGCAAATCCATGGCTTTCGCCGCCCACCGCCCGGGTGCCGGCCAGCCGAAACAGGCCGGCCAGAATCCCCATGGCCAAGCCGCCGACAATGCCGACGATGGTGATGTACCAGGTCAGCTTGGCCCCTTCCAGCAACGACGGAATCGATTCCACGATGTACTTGAATTCAAAACCCATGACGTTCTTTCGGCGGAGGGTGCGAAAAACGGGTTCCGGAGACCCGTAAACTGGAAAAAGTCCCCCTTTTGCAAAGGAGGATTTGGGAGGATTTCGGCGAACCAAAATCCCCCCGATTCCCTTTTCCAAAAGGCGGGTGGACACCCGGCGCCCGAAGCCGCACGGAACCGCCCCCCGAAACCATCGAATCTCCGTTTACCGGATTTGGGAATCCGATTCAGTCCCGAATCACTCCGGCGCCTTGCCGAACCATTTCATGTACAGCTTGTCGTATTCGCCGGATTCCATCAGCTCCAGCAAGGCCACGTTGACCTTTTCCCGCAGCTCGCTGCCCTGCTGCATTCCGATGCCGTAATAGGCGGCCTTCACGTCCCCGCCCACCGCCTTCACCCGGCCCTGGCCGGCGGTTTTGATGTAGTAGAGCACGTTGGGCGTGTCGTGCATGGCGGCGTCCGCCCCGCCGGTCACCACTTCCAGATAGGCCTGATCGATATTGGGAAACTTGACGATTTTGGCCGGTTCCAGGCTCTCCACGTATTCCACGGTGGCCGTGCCCGTTTTCACCGCCACCGTTTTGCCCTTCAAGTCTTCGGGGCCCTGGATGTCGGTATTCTCGGAACGGACCATGGCCTTGAGACCGGCCCGGAAATAGGGATGGGAGAAATCGATGGCCTTTTCCCGCTCCGCCTTGATGAAAATGGCGGCGAGCACCACGTCCAGGTTGCCGGTGGTCAACCCCGGAATGAGGCCGTTGAAATCCATGGGGACCAGCTCGTATTCCACGCCGATCTTGTCCGCGATGGCGGCCCACAAATCCACGTCGAAGCCGGTGTACTTTCCGTCTTTTCCCTTGAATTCAAAGGGGACGAAGGCCGTGTCCACGCCCACGCGCAGCTCCGCCGCGCCGGCGATGCCGCCCGCGGTCAGAAGTACCAGGGTCGCGACGATCGCCGACAGCCATTTTTTGCCGAATTTCGTTTTCACATCCGCCTCCTTTGCGTTCGGTTGGTGGAAAATTACCCGAAAGACGCTATCTCGAAATCCGAAGGGTGTCAATTATTTTTATATTTGTAATCTTTTCGCCACCTTTCTTAATTCTACTTTGGCAAGTTGCTCGGGCGGCGGCTTTCTCCCCCTTGTTGCAAAGGGGGCCGGGGGGATTATTTTTGGACCGGAAGACGCCGTTTCCACTTTTAAAGCGCCAACCTGCCAAAGTAGAATTAAGAACCGAGTTTGCGATTTCGCTCGTTCCGGTTGTTTTTCCCAAAAAAATTTGGTAGGGACCGCATCATGCGATCGACCCCATCTTGATCCCACCCTCTTGCGCGAAACGATTCAGCCGTTGAGGGAAATTGCGGTTTTCTCTCGCGCATGGATGCTCGCCGCGGCGGATTTTACATTGCCCCGCGATGGAGACGACCGGGCGGCGCCCGCTTTGTTTTCGCCGCCGGACTTCGCCTCATGATATTTTTTTTCGTCAACCCGCGCAACCGCCGGAAAAAAACCGGCCCAGGAGGTTTGACCCGCCAATGGACCACCGACCCGAATATCTGCCGTTGTTGCTGGAAGTCACCAAGGCCATCACGTCCACCCGGGACGTGAGCGAAGTGTTCGACCTGATCGTCCGGAAGGTTCCCGACGTTTTGGGCGTGGACGCCGCGACCATCCGTCTGCTGGACGAATCCGGCCGAAAGCTGGTGTTGCGCGCCGCCCATGGATTGAGCGACGCCTACCTTTCCCGGGGGCCCGTGGACGCCGAGGAAAGCGTCATGAAAGCGCTGGCGGGCACGCCCATGGCCGTTGCCGAGGCCGCCGAAGACGACCGGTTTGATTACCCCGACGAGGCGCGGAAGGAAGGCATCCACAGCATTCTGGTCGCGCCGATTCCCATCCGAGGCGAAGTTCGGGGGATTCTTCGTCTGCTGACCAAAACCCGCCGGGAATTCGAACCGATCGAGATCGAACTGGCGGCCTCCCTTGCCGAGCAATGCGGCATCGCCATCGAAAACGCGCGAAGCTACGAAGCCCTGAACCGGCAGTTGGAATACTTCCGCGCCCTGTATCAGATCGGCAAGGAGATCAACGCCACGAAGGAGCTGGACCGCATTCTGAACCTGATCACCGCCCGGCTGCCGGAAGTGATGAATCTCAAGGCCTGCACCATCCGGCTGATCGAGGAAACCAAGGGGCGGTTCGAACTGAAGGCGGCCCACGGCCTCAGCCAAAAATATCTGGAGCGCGGCCCCCTGGACGAGGAATTGGCCACCTACTACATCCTGGAAGGCGAGCCGGTGATGATCCCCGACGCCAAGGTGGACATCCACACCATCTACAAAAAGGAGGCGTCCGAGGAAGGCATCGGCAGCATTCTGGCGGTGCCCATCACCGTTCGGGAGGAAACCATCGGGATGTTGCGGCTGCTCACCGGCGAAGTCCGCTATTTCGGCGACGCCGACATCAACTTCGCACTGGCGGTGGCCCAGCAGGGCGGCATCGCCATTCAAAACGCGCTGGATTACCAAAAAACGCTGGATGGCGCGGCGAAAACGCCGTAAACGCAATACCGCGCATTTTCCCCAAAATTGGCCGGGGCGCATCCCATGCGCCCCGGGTCAATCCGGCGCGATTGTCCAT
>CAYFVR010000253.1:0-6853 GCA_964346545.1 uncultured Desulfobacterales bacterium
GAACCGGCTGGTCTTCGTGGGCGAGCCCACCGAGGACGAACGGGCCGCCGTGTCGGACAAGGAGCTTCCCGAAGTGGTCGCTCCGGATTTCCGGACCACCGTGGACGATCAGGAGTGGTGGGGATAGCTTCCTCTCTCCGCACGAATTTGGATTCAAAACCCCGCGCCGGCGCCTTCCCGGGCCTCGCGGGGTTTTCTCGTTGGTGGCGGCGCGGAGAGTTGTTGGCCGCCGCATCGATCCCCGTCGGGCTCTGATTATACGGGTTCCTCTTGTCGGTCTCAAAATGGCATGGTAGGGGATTTCCCCAAATCTTCCAAATCCATGCGAGGAATCTTCCAACATGAGTATAAAAATGAGCCTCTTTTTAAGTATTTGGATGGTCGGCGCGACCATGGCTGTCCTGTTGGTTCCGGGCTGGATCGACGCCGCCGGGTTTGATTGCGGGCAGATTCGGACGGTGACCGAAAAAATCATCTGTGGCGACGAGCGGCTTTCCGCCATGGACGAGGCGTTGAACGCCTTGTACCGGGTCTTGCGCCACGCGGATTCGGTGGAGCAAGGGGGCTTGAAAACCGAACAACTGGAGTGGCTGAAATTGCGGGATCGCTGCGAGGCGGTACCTTGTCTGGTGGACGCCTACCGGGATCGCATTCGGGTTTTTGAGGAACGGGTCGCGGCCCTGAAAGACGGTTGGGGGGAGAGTCTGACCGGCGTATATTTCCGGACGGACGGCCGACGGTTTGTCCGGGTTCTCCACTTTCCCGACGAGAGCATTCGGTTCCGATTTCTGGAATCGCCCGAAGATTCCGGCGTTTTTGGCTTCGCCGCGGACGGAAATCCGCTTACGGGGAAGGTGTCGCTGGAATCGGCGTCCGGCGTGTTTCGTGAACGGGACTGCAAGCTGGTTTTTACGGTGGACGAGGGGAAGCTGTACATCATTCGGGACGACGAGAAGGGGGACTGCGGGGTTTCGGAGGATTTGGATGACGTTACGGGAACCTACGTTCGGAAGCGGCCGGGGTTGGCGGTGGTGGAAATGGCGACTCAAAAGGAAGGGACGAATCCATGAAGTTGCCTAACTTTATCGGGTCATTTCGCCCCTTCCACGCGAATCAAATCATTTTCGTCCGCCGCTTCTTGGATTCGAATCGCCAATACCTCTCCCGGCCGTCCCACCATCCGTTCCAATCCCTTGGAATCCCGGATTCCTTCAATTTTCGCCTGGCGGGGCAATTCCCTGGATCGAAGCAGCTGAATTCCATCTCCCGTCCGGATTTGATTCCGCACCTGCACCCGCACCCAGCCGTCTTCGGTCGTGCCCATCACTTTTCCCGCGAATCGGAGAACGCGTTCCTCCATGCCCGGTTCCGGCGGATAATCCTGCGGTCCCAGGGCGTTGGGATCGCCAAGGTAGAACCCCGTGGTGTAGCCGCGTTGACCCACCCGTTCCAGCTCCGACCGCCATTCCGGCAACACCGAGTCGGATTCCGAATCGGCCTGAAAGGCGTCCAGCGCCTGGCGGTAGACGTTCACCACCGTCGCCAGATAGTGGATGCTTTTCGCGCGGCCTTCGATCTTGACCGCGCGAAGCCCGGCGGCGGCCATTTCCGGAATGTGGTCGATCATGCACAGGTCCCGGGAGCTGAGAATGTAGCCGCCCCGGTCGTCCTCGCGGATGGGGAAATAGTGGCCGGGCCGCCGTTCGTCCACGATGGCGTAGCGGGAGCGGCAGGGCTGGCAGCAGTCGCCCCGGTTGCCGTCCCGGCCGGCCATGGCGCCGCTCAAAAGACATCGGCCGGAGTAGGCCATGCACATCGCGCCGTGGACGAAGGCTTCGACCTCCGCGTCGCAGCCCGCCGCGATTTCCCGGATTTCCGGCAGGGAAAGTTCCCGCGCCACGTTGACCCGGCTTGCACCCAGGTTCCGCCAGAACCGGGCCGCGCCCAGATGGGTGACGTTGGCCTGGGTGCTGACGTGGATGGGGATTTCCGGGACGATCTCCCTCGCCAACGCGAACACGCCGGGATCGGCCACGATCAGCCCGTCCGGTCCAATTTTTCCCAATTCCTCCAGGTACTCCCGAAGCCTTCCCAATTCTTCCGTTCGCGGAAAGATGTTGCCGGTCACGTAGACCCGGACGCCTCGTTCCCGCGCGAAGGCGACGGCCCGTTCCATTTCTTCCAACGAGAAATTCCCGGCGTTTTGCCGCAGGCTAAATCCCTTGCCGCCCAGATACACCGCGTCCGCGCCGTAGTGGATGGCGATGTCCAGCTTTTCCGGATTTCCGGCGGGGGCGAGGAGTTCCAGCTTTGAGTTGCGGTGGGATGGAGTGGTCATGGATAGGGAAGATTTAGCATGGGCTTGGTTTTTCTTAGATTTGGGGCGGGACCTGTTGATTGGTATGCCAGAATTCCAACGCCATGTCGGGTTACGCTTCGCTAACCCGACCTACATGAGCTATGTGGCTGGGTGTCCGGAGGGAATTTTGGCGTTCTCAAAACGCCGGACGAGCCCGTTTCAGCGGGCTCGTCCGGATTCGGCCAGGGCTTCAGCCCCTGGCGATCCGTTGTTCGCCGGTCACTCCACTGACAACCCATACCGGATTCAGCGCCTCCAGCCGCCGGCCCCAGGGCATGGCGCGGCCTCGGCTCACCTGAACCTGAATCACCTCGGTTTCCATTCCGAGTTCCCGGAGCGTTTCCTCGGCGGCGGTGAGATTGGGCAGCAGCACGGTGTTCACCACGATGATCCCGCCGGGCCGCAACCGCGCTCCGGCGGCGTGGAGAATTTCGGGGAGATTTCGGCCGCCGCCGCCCACGAAAACCCGATCCGGGTTCGGCAGTTGATCCAGTCCCTCCGGCAAATCGGCCCGGATCGTCTCCAGGTTGCGGAGACCGAATCGGTTCCGGTTTTCGTGGATGTGGGCGATCCGTTCCGACTTCTTTTCCACCGCGAAGACTCGGCCGGCGGGCAGGAACGTGGCCGCCTCGACGCCCACGGAACCGGCCCCCGCGCCCAGGTCCCAGAGCGTCAAATCCGGGGCGTGGAGACGCAGCTTGGACAGGGAGATCGCCCGGACTTCCGCCTTGGTGATCAAGCCTTCCTCGTGGGAAAAATCTGATTCCGGAAGCCCGATCCTTGGCCCGGGCGGAAGCGGAAGAGCGTCCTCTCGCCGCAGAATTACCAAATTTGGATCGGCGAACGGCGCCCCGACCGCTTCGGCCGGGGCGAACCAGCGGACCCGTTCCGCGGGATCGCCGAGGTTTTCCAGGACGCACATCCGAATCCCGGCTTCGTTTCGGTCGCTCAGAAATTTCGCGATCCAACCCGGATGGCGTTCCGGATCGGTGAACACCGCGATTTTGCCGCTTCGGGAAAGGGCCGCGATAAGCGCCGATTCTCCGTTTCTTCCGTGAAGGCTGACCACTTCGGCGTCTTGCCAAGGCTCGCCAATGCGGGAAAAGGCCGCGCCCACGGCGGTGACGTTGGGCAGAAAGCGGACGTTTTCGGCTCCTAGGCGGCGATGGATCAGCGGCCCGATTCCGTAAAACAGCGGATCGCCCGAGGCCAGCACCACCACTCGGCGGTCGGCCAAGCGCTCGCAGATCCAAGCGATGGTTTCCCGCAAATTCCGGTCGATGATTCGTTTTTCGGCGGGATGTTCGGGAAAGGCCGCCAGATGGCGGCGTCCGCCCACGAGAACCTCCGCCGATTCGATCCGCTCCAGCGCGGCGGGAGTGATATCCCGGACCGACATCCCCATGCCGACCACCCAGACGGGAATCATGCCGATGTCGCCTCTCCGGCGGAGTCGTAGACCGGGACGCCCTCGAAATCCAGGATGACGCAGCGAATCTCCGGACCCTCCCCGGCGAAACGCCGGGCGGAAGCGCACATCGCCTCGCCAACCCGGCGGAATAGCGCGGGAACGGTCGGTTGCAGCCGGAAAAAGGCTTCCCGGGCGGTGTTGGATCGAGCCACCGCTTCGGCCAGGGAAGCGTCCCCGGTTTCCTGAGCGGTCCAGCGGGCGAGGCGATCCAGCACCAGCCGGGATTTGGCGGCGTGGGTGTGGGGGACGCCTTCGGCCATTTTCAGGGCTTTGCCAAAAAACACCACGAGCCGGAGTTCCTCGAAGCCCGCCTCTGCGGCCAGTTGCAGGGAACGCTGGAAGAAATCGCCGATCTGGACGAAGGCTTCCACGGAAAGGTCTGGCCAGAGGGACTGGGCGTGGCGTTCGCTGCGGCGTCCGGTGGTGAGGACGGCGCGATCCAGCCCGGTGGCCCGGGCCACGGAAAAGGCGGACTGAATGGTGGCGATGTAGGCGGCGTGGGACATGGGCCGGACCCGGCCGGTGGTGCCCAGAATGGAGATGCCGCCCACGATTCCCAGCCGGTGGTTGAGCGTCCGCCGGGCGATTTCCTCGCCGTTGGGAACGAAGATTTCCACCGTTATGGCGCCGATCCGGCCGAATGCGTCCAGGGCGTCCTGCGCGGCCCGGCGGATCATTTCCCGGGGCACGGGATTGATGGCCGGTTCTCCGGGCGGGACTTCCAGGCCGGGCTTGGTCGCCCGGCCGACGCCGGGGCCGCCGAGAAGTGTCACGTCGGAGGTCGGCCGGGCCTCGGAATCGGAAAAAGTGACCTTCGCGCCGATTTCCGCCCGGTGGGTGGCGTCGGGATCGTCGCCGCCGTCCTTGACCACCGTCGCCCAGGCTTCGCCGTCGCCGGTCATCCCGCCGTCATGGACCGGAATCTCCAGCTCGTCGCCGTCGGGGAGGCGAACCGTCACCCGTCCGGGGCGTTCTTCCCCCAGCAAAAAGCGAACCGCCGCCTGGGTCGCGGCGGCGGCGGCGGTTCCGGTGGTGAAGCCGGAGCGCAGGGATGTGGATCGATCGGAGGCCATGGGAAGGGTCCGGTTCAGGAAGCGGAAGGTTTCCGCTTGGCCAGGATAATCGTCCAGTAGCCGGGCGGGCGCTTCTTGAAATCGCATACGTCCCGGATGATCTCCTCGTCGGGGAGACCGCAGCGGCTGACGCCCACGCTGTTTTCCGCGAGCCCGCTTTCCTCCAGCGCCGCGCAGATGTCGGCCGCGTTCCGATACGCCTTCAAAAAGACAATGTTTTCGGGCGGGCGGTCCATCTCCCGCAGCCGTTGGCCGCCCTGGACGCCGGAGGTGACGAGCAGCGATTCCTCGCCTTCCACCAGCGGCAGGTTGAGCCGGGCGGCGGAGGCCTGGTAACTGGTGATGCCGGGAACGGTTTCCACCGGAAGGTCGGGGCGCAGGGCCCGGAGATTTTGCAAGACGTATCCGTAGGTGGAATAGGTGGTCGGGTCCCCCAGGGTGATGAATGCGGCGTTTTCGCCCCGATCCAGCCGGTCGATGATGGTGCGGGCGTGTTCCTCCCAGGCCTTTTGGGTTTCGGATCGGTCTCGGGTCATGGGAAAGGCCAACCGGACCACCGGCGTCGCCTCGGGGATGTGGGGGCCGGCGATGTCCATGGCCAGGCTGTAGCTGTTTTTGGTGGAGGAGGCCGCGAACACGACGTCCACTTCTCCCAGCAGCCGAACCGCCTTGAGCGGAAGCAGTTCCGGGTCGCCGGGACCGACGCCGATGCCGTAAAGGGTTCCCGTCTGGGTGTTCATTCGACCGTTTCTTCCCGTTGAGGTTGCGTGGATTGGGCCAGGATCAGCAGCGCGTTGACCACGGCGGCCGCCACGTTGGAGCCGCCTTTGCGACCGACGTTGGTGATGTGGGGAATGTCGGTTTCCAGCAGCGCGGCCTTGGATTCGGCGGCGTTGACGAATCCCACCGGCAGGCCGATCACCAAGGCGGGGCGGGCGACGCCGCGCCGGATCAGTTCGTTGAGGCGGAGCAGGGCGGTGGGCGCGTTTCCGACCGCGTAGATGGCCCCGTTCAGTTGGGGCAGGACCGCGTCCACGGCCGCCCGGGATCGGGTGATGCCCTCGCTTTCCGCCAGGCGGCGCACCGTGGCGTCGGTGATCCGGCAGGAGACCGAAACGCCCATCCGGGACGCTTCGGCCTTGCGGATGCCCGACCGGGCCATCTCGGTGTCGGTGAACACCGGCTTGCCCGCCCGCAACGCGGCGATTCCCCGGCCGACGGCCTCGGGATGGATCCGGACCGTCCGCATGTATTCGAAATCCGCCGTGGTGTGAATCATCCGCCGGACCACCTGCCACGTTTCCGGATCGAAATCGTGGGGGCCGGCCTCTTCGTCGATGATGGCGAAGCTTCGGGGTTCGATGTCCGCTGGCTTCATGACGCCGATTTCCTCTCGTTTCCATAGGCCCGCATGGCCGCCGCGAAATGGCGGGCCGCCTCGGGCCGGCTGCCGAAATGGAGATGAATGTAGCTGCCGAGGGTGCGGTCCACGACGAAACCCTCGTCCGATGAGGTCGCGCCATGGCGACCGGCCACGGCGTAGGCGGTTTCCGTTCCTTCCGGCGTTTCCGCGAGCGACGAATAGTGGAACTCGTGACCGCGAATCCGGGTTCCGGGCTCGCCCAGGAGCGTCGGCCGCCGCAGGGTGATTTCTCGATAGCCCAAGGAGCGCAGCCGGGACGCCATGGCGGTTCGCAGCGGAAAGCATCCGGTCATGGGAAACCGGCGATCCTTGGCGTCCGTCAAGGAATCGCAGAGGAACATGAAGCCGCCGCACTCCCCGTAAATGGGCATTCCCGAACGGCTCATCTCCCGGACCTCTCGGCGAAGCGCCCCGTTTTCGGCCAGGGATTCCGCGAACAGTTCCGGATATCCGCCGCCGAAATAGAGGCCGTCCAAATTCGGGGGAAGGGCGGCGTCGTTCACCGGCGAAAAGGGGACGATTTCCAC
>CAYFVR010000254.1:0-6793 GCA_964346545.1 uncultured Desulfobacterales bacterium
CAAATGCAACCCCAATCCGACGGCCCCTTCTCTTCCTTGATCGGCGTCTATCGCGGCCCCCTGAACCACCTTTCCGCCGTGCGCCACGGCGCCTGCCCCATGCACCCGTCTTGCTCGGAATATGCAAAGCGGTCGGTGGCGAAGCACGGGGAATTGATGGGCTGGTTCATGGCCTGCGACCGGCTCATGCGCTGCGGACGGGACGAAACCCGTCACGCCCCGATGGTCCGGGTGGGAGACGGATTCCGCGTATCGGACCCGGTGGCCCGAAACGATTTCTGGTGGGCGGCGCCCCGGCCGGTATTTCCGCCGGCGCCGGGAGCGTCGAATGAAACGGTCCCAGCCGCACCGGACGATTCCCCTTCCCCCCAAAACGGAGGGCATTCCGGATGAAATGGTATGTCTTGCTGGCCCATCCCAACCCCGAATCCTTCAACCACGCCGTTTGCCGAGCATTTCTGGAAGGGCTGGATGAAGCCGGGGCGACCTGGACGCTCAACGACCTCTACGCCACCGGCTTCAACCCGCTCATGGGGATGGACGATTTTCAGCAGTTCGTCTCCGGAGGCAATATGCCGGCGGACGTCCGGGCGGAGCAGGGAAAGGTGGAAACCGCCGACGCCCTGGCCCTCGTTTATCCGGTCTGGTGGAACGAGGCCCCGGCCATCCTGAAAGGCTGGATCGACCGGGTGCTATCCAAAGGCTGGGCCTACGATTTCACTCCGGACGGGGAATTCCACCAGCTCCTGTCCCTGGATCGTGTGGTGATTTTCAACACCGCCGACCAGCCCACGGAATTCCTGGAGGAAAGCGGGGTCAATCCTTCCGCGCGGCTGACCAAGGACCTGGGCACGTTCGGCTTCTGCGGCGTGGAGCCGGTGGAGCATTACATCCTGGGAAGCTGCTCCCTGGACCCGGAGGCGCGGCGAATGTTTCTGGAAGAGGTCCGCCAGCGGGGACGATCGGGCTGAATTCCACTCCACGCCGGCGCATTACCCGGACACGGAACCGCACTGAGCGCGGAAGTTCCCATCGTCATTTCTCCACCCGGGCAGAGCAAACGGCAAGCCGTTTTCCCGGTCTTACAGCTCCCGCGCCGTCTCTTCGGCCTCGCTGACCGCGTGCATGATGAGCCGAGGTTCTTTGGCGTCGCCCACCACCTGGACGGGGATGTTGAGGGATTGGAGAATCGGCGCCGCCTCCCGGATGGGCGTCATCCGTTCCGCCACCACTACGGTGTCGAAGCCGGTCAGCCGGCGCTCCTCGTCCCCGGCCCGGAAGACCGCGCCGTCCGGAAGGAATTCCCGGACGGAAACCGATTTGAACAGGGTCACGTTCTCCCGCTTCAGCCGCTCCCGCAGATAAAACCGGTCGTTGCTGGACATCTCCTCCGCGAAGTGGCGCTTGCGGTTCAGGACCACCACCTCCCGCCCGATATCCGCGAGAAAATCGGCCGTCAGCAGGCCCGACTGTCCGCCGCCGATGACGATCACCCGCTTTCCCGCCTCAATCTCCCCGGAAAGAATTTCCACCACCGTGGCCAGCGTCATCTTCGTCTGAAAAAGACCCCGAATGATGGGCATTTCCGGCAGGCTTCCGGAGGTGAGCAGCACCAGATCCGGAGCGGCGGCGCGGACGGCGTCCTCGGTCGGCTCCCGGTTGCGCTCCACCGGCACGCCCAGGCGGTCCAGTTCGGCGATGAAATAGCGGATCAAATCGTAGACCGAATCCCGTCCCGGCGGCACCGCCGCCAATCGAACCAATCCGCCCAGCTCGCCGGACGCCTCCCAAAGCCTCACTTCGTGGCCGCGCAGGGCCGCCATCCGCGCCGCCGCCAAACCGGCGGGACCGGCGCCGATCACCAGCACCTTCTTGGAAACCTCGGCCGGCGGCACCTCCGCCTCGCCCGCGTCCAGCCGGTATTCCCGCCCCACCTCGGGATTGACCACGCAGCCGCCCGGCTCCAACGCCAGCACGGCGTGAATGCAGCCCAGGCAGCAGCCAAGGCAGGGGCGGATTTCCGATTCGCGCCCCTCCCGGGATTTCGCCGGCAGATCGGGATCGGCGATCAGCGCCCGGCCCATGGCCACCAGATCGGCCTTGCCTTCGGCGATGATTTGGTCGGCCAATTCGGCCCGGCGGATGCGTCCCACCGCGACAACGGGGATGGACACTTCCTGTTTCACCGCCGCCGCCAGATGAACGAAGCAGCCCGGTTCCACGTACATGGAGGGGATGGTCAACTCCCGGGAGCCGTAGACGCCGGCGGAGACGTGAAGGTAGGCCGCCCCCTCCGCCTCCAGCAATTTGGCCAGCCGGATCGCGTCGGGCAATGTCCAGCCGTCGGCGATGTAATCCTCCCCGTTGATCCGGACGCCCACCGGGAAATCCTCTCCGGCCTTTTTCCGGATGTCCCGGAACAGCTCCACCAGGAATCGGGTCCGGTTTTCGAAACTTCCGCCATATTCGTCGGCGCGATGGTTGCTGTTGGGAGAAAGGAACTGGTTGATCAGGTAGCCGTGGGCGCCGTGGATCTCCAGAAAGTCGAAGCCGCCGTCCCGGCAGCGGCGGGCCGCGTCGCCGAAACAGCCCGCCAGCATGTCGATGCCGTCCTTGTCCAGCTCCCGGGGGACGCCCTTGACCACCGCCGGCGCGGGAATGGGCGAAGGCGCCACCTTGTCGTCGTGGTAGGACTGCCGCCCCCCGTGCATGATCTGCATTCCGAACAGCGCCCCGTGGGGCTTCACCGCGTCGGTCATCCGCCGGAGGGCCGGAATGCAGCCGTCGTCCCACAGGGCGGGCAGATCGGGCAGCTCTCGTCCCGTGGGGTGAACCCCGCCGCCGCCCACCAGCAACATCCCCGCGCCGCCCCGGGCCCGGGCCACGAAATAGCCGGTCAGCGGGTCGGTCACGTACCCGTTTTCGTCCACGCCGAAATTGATGCTCATGGCCGGCATCAGCAGCCGGTTGGGCGCGGTGAGAGAACCGATCCGGATGGGGGAGAAAAGGTTCGGCAGACGGCTCATGCAAACGCCTCCCTTGGGGAATGTCGGGGTTGAATTTTCCGGCGGGATACAATCACGACGGGAGGGGAAAGTCAATCGAGGGAAGGCGGAAACGCCATCTTGAAAAAAGGGAAACCGGGCTTATTGTTTTGCTCTTTGGAAAACCGTTCCCCCATTCAACAGGAGGTATCCATGAGCGTACTTGTCGGACGACCCGCGCCGGATTTCATCAAGCCGGCGGTCATGCCCAGCGGAATGATCGAGGAAGCGTTCAAACTGTCCAGTCTTCGCGGAAAATACGTGGTCCTCTTCTTCTGGCCGCTGGATTTCACCTTCGTCTGCCCCACGGAAATCATCGCCCACGACAAGCGGCTGGACAAATTCAAGGAGCGCGGCGTGGAAATCGTCGGCGTCTCCATCGACTCCCAGTTCACCCACTTCGCCTGGCGGGAGACCCCGGTTTCCGAGGGCGGCATCGGCGCGGTTCAGTTCCCCATCGTGGCCGACGTGAAGCACGAGGTCACCCAGGCCTACGGCATTGAACATCCGGACGAGGGCGTGGCCATGCGGGCCTCCTTTCTGATCGACAAGGAGGGCACGGTCCAGCACCAGGTCGTCAACAACCTGCCCATCGGCCGCAACGTGGACGAGATGCTTCGCACGGTGGACGCGCTTCAATTCCACGAGGAGCACGGCGAAGTCTGCCCGGCCGGCTGGGAGAAGGGCGACGCGGGCATGAAGCCCGACGCCGAGGGCGTGGCCTCCTATCTGAAGTCGGAGAGCGAAAAGCTCTGATCCGACTCCTTACCGCATTTGCACAAAAAAAGCCCCCGAACCGAAAATCGGCCGGGGGTTTTTTGCGCCCGGGGAACCGGACGCCCGGTTCTCCAACGCGCTGGAAAAAAGCGTAGCTCAGGACTTTTTCTTCATCTCCTGGCCGCAGCACTGCAGGGGCACGGCGCAGCCGGTTTTGCCGTCGCCGCAGGTGCAGGCCTTTTGCACGGCCATTTCCAGACCGCACACTTCGCAATGGTAGACGTCGCCGACGTTCATTTCCGCGCAATTCGCCATGATGTCTCGCCTTCCTTCCGTTGGTTCCGTTTCCGGATTTCAGAGGACCCCTGGAAAAAGTGGGGCTTCCCTTGACTTGGCAATGGACTTCGCCAAAGCGACCCATTTCTTAACCGAAACAAATCTTGCTTTCAAGGGGCGATTCTCCGCCGATTCGACCTCCCTCCGAGGGGAAAGGAGAGGGCCTGCCGGATCAGCTCCGATTTTTCAAACAATTTTTGCAGAGACCGTCCAGCCGCACCTCCACCTTGTCCACACGGCCCGGAAACACTCGGTGAAACTGATCCATGTCCAAGTTGACGCTGTCGGCCCGAAGGCATTCCATCCCGCCGCAGCGGGTGCAGTAAAAATGGGGATGGGCGGGATGGCTGCGGGCCCCGTAGCGGAAGGAACGATCCCCGCCGCTGACCCGCTCCACCAGATGGTTCTCCACCAGCAGCTCCAGAATCCGGTAGACCGTGACCCGGTTGACCGACTGGTTCCGCGACAGGGTTTCGTAGACCTCCTGGGCCGTCAGCGGCGCGGGGCTGTTGCCGATGATCTCCATCACGCCGATTCGGTTGGGCGTGCCTTCCAGCCCGTTTTCCTCCAGCAGCGTTTTCACTTCCGATGGGTGCATGGCGGTCCCTCGATCCTTGCTCGCCGTTGGCGCATTACTTCCGCACCATAACCGTTTTTGGAACGACGGTCAATTTTGGGCCCTACGGAAATGGAACATTCGATCCGCGCCCAACACCAGAAAAAAGGCCGCCCCGTTCACCAGAATGATGGCCGCCCCGGAGGTCAAATCCCAACGGTAGGCCAGCCAGAGGCCGATGACGGTGAACGCCGTTCCCAGGGCGCCGGCCATGGCCATCATGGTTTTCAAGGAGCCGGAAAACCGCTCGGCGATGAAGGGCGGAATGGTGAGCATGGCGATGACCAAAATCAGCCCCACCACCTGGATCACCACGACGACCGACATGGCGATCATGGCCAGGAGAACGAAATGGAAGACGGCGGCGGGCAATCCTCGAAGCCGGGCGAATTCGGGATCGAAGGAGGTGGCCAGGAAAGCGTTGTAGGCCAGAATCACCGCGGCCACCACGGCAATGCAGACCCCGCCCATGAACCAGAGGTCGCCGGTGGGCACGGCGAGAATGCTGCCGAAGAGGTAGCTCATCAGGTCCACGTTGTAGCCGGGGGTCAGGTCGGTGAGAATGACCCCCGTGGCCATGCCCACGGCCCAAATCACCCCCACCACCGTGTCGGATCGCTCCCGGTTCCGCAGGGTGACCGCGGCCATGACCAACGCGGCGGCCAGCGCGAATCCCAGCGTTCCGGCCAAAAAGGGCAAGCCGAAAAAAAAGGCCAGTCCGATTCCGCCGTAGGCCGCGTGGGCAACGCCCCCGGCCAGAAAGACCACCCGGTTGACCACCACCAGGGTGCCGATGACGCCGCAAATCACGCTGGCCAGCAGGCCGGCCACCAGGGCGTTGCGGATGAATTCGAACTGGAGGGCTTCCCACATGGCCTAATGCTCCCGCAGGACCCGGTGGGGAATGCCGTGGGCCACCAGCTCCACCGGGCAGTGGTACATGGACATCATCTCGTCGGTCACCTCGGCCCCGTCGTGGTAGTGCAGGGTCCGATTGACGCAGGCCACCGATTTGACGAAGCTGGAAATCACCATCAAATCATGGTTGACGATGAGAATGGTCACCGTTGGGTTCAGCTCCTTCAAGAGATTGTAAAATTCGGTCTGCAAAGCGGCGTCCACGCTGGCGGTGGGTTCGTCCAGAAAAAGGATTTCCGGGTCGGAGACCAGAGCCCGGGCGATGAAGACCCGCTGCCGCTGACCGCCGGAGAGCTGGCTGAGCCGCCGGTGGCGGAGGTCCAGGATTTGGAGCCGTTCCATGGCCCGGCGGGCCGCGTCCCGGTCCTCCCGGCCGTAGCGGAGCCATCCGTGGCGACCCCGAAGCCGCCCGGTCAGCACCACGTCTCGAACGCTGATGGGAAAAAACGGATTCCGGCCGTGGTCCTGGGGCACGTAGCCCACCCGCGTCACCACCCGTTCCGGCGGCTCGCCGAGAATGCGGACGCTTCCCCGTTTCGGCTTCAGCAGGCCAAGCATGACCTTGAGCAGCGTGGTCTTGCCGCCCCCGTTGGGGCCGATGAGGGCGGTGAAATTCCCCCGGCGGATGGTCAGGTCCACATCTTTGAGGACGGGCCGGCCGTTGTAGGAGAATTCCAGGTCCTCGATTTCGATGACGGGATCGCGTTTCATTTCAGGATTACCGCACCGCCGATGCGAAGCGGTCCGCAACCGAACGAAGGTTTTCACCCCAGTTTTCCGCCAGCGGGTCCACCTCCACCACTTCGCCGTCGATGGCCTTGGCGATGATTTCGGCGCTCCGCTTGGAAAACTGCGGCTGCACGAACACCACTTGCACGCCGTCTTCCCGCGCCTTTTCGATCAGCCCTTGCAACTGGGCCGGCTTGGGCTCCTTGCCCTCCAGCTCCGCGGGAATCTGGGTCAGGCCGTAGGCGTCGGCGAAATAGCCCCAGGAAGGATGGTAGACCATGAATTGGCCCTTGGCGTCCGGCGCGGCGAATTTCTCCATCAAATAAAGGTCCACATCGACGACCTCGGAAATGAATTCGCGATACCGGGTTGCATAGCCGGATCGGCCGTCCGGGTCCGCCGCGACCAGGGCGTCCAGGATGTTGCGGGCCTG
>CAYFVR010000255.1:0-6784 GCA_964346545.1 uncultured Desulfobacterales bacterium
GCGGCGGCCTCCGCCGCCCGCTGCTTTTGATCGCGCATGGTCTTTCCTTCCTTCCGCAGGGGGGACCTCCGGCGGAGGTCGCGGTTCACGAGGTCCCCTTTCCATAGTCGAGTCGGAAAGTCGCGTCAATCATCGACGTCGGCGCGACGCGACGCAAGGGCCCCAAGGGGGCGGAAAAAGTTCAGAACATGTCGCCCGACTTCCGTGACAAGGTCCGCGCCTCGGCCCGCCGAATCCGCTCCTCCTGTTCGGCCTTCCGACGGCGCGCGCCTTCCAGCTTCTCCTGAAACTCCGCGAAGTCGGCCGGCTTGTTGATGTAATCGTAGGCGCCCAGCTTCATCCCCGCCACGGCGGTATCCACCGAACCGTGTCCGGTGAGCAGGATCACCTCCACCAGGGGATACCGACGCCGGATTTCCTTCAAGGTTTCGATGCCGTCCATCCCCGGCATTTTGATGTCCAGGACCACCACGTCGAAATCCCCCGTTTCCAGGGCGTCCAGACATTCCCGACCGCTGAACACCCCGGTGACGTTTTCTCCGATTTCCTGGAGCCGCAGGGAAAACATTTCCACAAAATCTTCTTCATCGTCCACCACCAGCACGTTGACCGGCAATCTCACCATGGTTTTTTCCTCTCTCCATGTCCCGCGCGTTCTCGCGCCAGTTTCTGAGTTCACAGTCCGGTTGACCCGGCGGACAGACCCGGGGCAGGCGGACCCGAAATTCCGCGCCCCGGCCAACCGTCCCGGCCACCTCGATCTCCCCGCCCAGTTTTTCCACCAGCCCCCTGCTGACCGAAAGCCCCAGCCCGGTTCCCTGGTCCGGCGATTTGGTGGTGAAAAAAGGCTCGAAAATCCGGAAGCGGATTTCCGGCGGAATCCCGGGGCCCGTATCCGCCACCCGAATGCACGCGCCGCCTTCCTCCACGCCAAGCCCCAAGGTGACGGTCCCGTTTTTTTCCACCGCCTGAAGGGCGTTGGACGCCAGGTTGAGCAGCACCTGACGCAGCTGGAAGGGATCGGTCCAGATGAAGGACGAGCGCCCATCGGGGATTTCCAAAACCCACCGAATCTCCCGCCGGGACGCTTCGGCGCCCAGCAAATCTCGCACCTCCTCCAGCAACTTCCTCAAATCCACCTCCTGAATCACCGCGTCGCCTTTCCGGGCGAATCCCAAAAGTTGATGGGTGATGCGCCGGGCCCGGCCCAGACTTTTCTCGATTTTGCCCAACCCTTTTTCCAACTTTTCCCTGGCGACGGCTTCGGCGCCTTCCTTTTCCAGCACCAGCCGCATCCAGCCGGCCGCTTCGCCAATGATGGCCAGCGGATTGTTAATCTCGTGGGCCACGCCGGCCGCCAGGGTGCCCAGGGCCGCCAGCCGCTCCGCGTCGGTCATGCGGCTTTCCATCCGGGCGCGAAACTCCGCCTCCCGCGCCTGTTCCGCGGCCCGTCGCGCCTTTTCCCATGCCTGACCGATTTTTCCGGCCAGATGGTCGAATTCCACCGGCTTGGTCAGATAGTCGAAGGCGCCCGATTTGATGCCGGACACCCCCTCCTGGACGGTATAATGGCCGGTCAGGAGGATCACTTCCACCGGAAAACCGCCCCGCTGAATTCGGTGAAGCGTTTCGATGCCGCCCATTCCCGGCATTTTGACGTCCAGCACCACCACGTCGAAAGATTCGCTCTCCAGGCGGTCCAGGGCCGCTTCGCCCGAGGCCGCCTCGTCCACCGTAATGCCCCGGTGCGTCAGCCGGCGAATCATCACCTGGCGAAAACTCTCGTCGTCGTCCACCAGCAGGACCCGGGGAACCGCTTCGCTCGGGGCGGAAGGTTGGCGGGCGCCCATCATACCAGCCCCAGAATTTTCCACCAGACGCTCGACACGAGAATCAGAATGCCCAGCAACACCGGAGTCGCCACAAGGCCGACCTTGGTCAGGTCGGAGGATTTGAAATACCGGTAGCTGTAGGCGATGGCGTTGGGGGGGCAGCCGATGACCAGCAACATGGCGAAGGAGGTGGCCATGCCCAGGCAGAGCGCCAACACCCGGGGGTCCACCCCTTCCAGCTGGGCCATGGGAATCACGATGGGCAAAATCAGCGCCGCCGCCGCCACGTTGGCCATGGCGTTGGTGACGATGGCCCCGAAGACGCCCACCCCCGCGAACAGCAGCAGCCAGCCGCCGCCTTTCACGTAGGGAAAGAACAGGTGGGCGAAATAGTCGGCGGCGCCGGAGGCGCCCATGGCCAGTCCCAGGGAGATGCCGCCGCCAAAGATGAAGAGCGCCGTGCCCCATTCCAGGTTGCGGTGAATGTCGTCCCATTTCAGCAAGCCGAAACCGACCAGGGCGGCCACCCCCAGCATTCCGGTGACGGAATAGTCGATGCCGTGAAGCCCCTTGGTGAGCCACAGCAAAAAGGATGCGCCGATGACGGCCAGCGTGCCGAGTTCCCCGTGCGTCCAGGGGCCGGCTTCCTCCTCAAACTGGGGAAGCTTCAAACTCGGGTCCGGCCGGTAGACAAAGTAGACCACCAGAACCGCCGCGGGAACCGTGAACAGCGCGCCGGGCCCCGCGAATTTGATCCAGTCGAAAAAGTTGATTTCAATTCCCGTGAACTCCTTCAAAAACGCCGCGGAAACCATGCACCGCCCACCGCCGACGAGCGTTCCCATGCCGCCGGCGGAACAGGCGAAGGGAAGGGACAGCGTCATGAACTTGGCCGTATTGGAACCCGAGGGCACATTCGCCGCCTTCATCAGCGGGATCATCGTCACCAGCCCGACGGCCACGGCGGCGGCGTCGTGCATCACCGCCGAGGCGTAGCCGAGCCCGATGGAGACGATAAAGGTGAAACGAACCAGATCGGTGCCGGCCTTGCGGACGATGAAGAAGCCCAGCCGCCGGGTGATGCCCGCCTTTTCCAGCGCGATGGCGAAGACCAGGCAGCAGATGATGAACAAGACCACGGGGTGCATATAGGGCGCCCAGGCGTCGCGCACGTCGGTAACGCCCATGATCACCAGGAACACCCCGATGAGGATGGCGGTGATTTCCAGTGGAATGGGTTCCACCAAAAACAGAAACACCAGCACGCCCAGCATGGCGAGGAAACGATGGGCCTTGGGCGAAAGGCCGTCCACGTATTCCACGCGAACATCCGCCAGCCCCGCCTCGGCCGCGGCCTCCCGCAAGAGGTCGGCGGAACGGGCGGGCGCATCTTCGCCTTCCCGGAGGACGAGCCGATAGCCCCCGTTTTTACCCGTTTCCGAAACCGTTTCGAAATGGACCCGAACCATGGGCGCCAGGGCCTGGTCCGGGTCGCCCAGGATGCGGAATTGGCGCCCTTCCGGACGCGGAAGCAACAGGATCAACAGACCGATTCCCAGCGCGATGGCGAGCTGGACGGCTTTGTTTTTCAGAATCATCGTCGGCATTCCTTCTCCTCATGAAAAAACGGGTGAACCGCTTCCCCCGCGCCGCGTCGAGCCGGCGGGCGGCGGAAAAAACCGCCCCCGCCGGCGAGAAAGGCGCGCCCTTCCCGACGACGGCGCTATTCCTCGGGGGGCTCTTTCTCCTCCTCGGGCCGTTTCCGGGAAAGGGCCCGATGGATCTTGTCCAGGAGGGCATCCAGATCGCAGGGCTTGGTCAGGTAATCGAACGCCCCGTACCGCATGCCGTCCCGCGCCGCCGTTTCCGAGCCGTGTCCCGTCAGCATGATCACCGGGAGGTCGGGGTCCATTTCCCGAAAAATCTTGAGGACCTCGATTCCGTCCAGGTGGGTCATTTTCAGGTCCAGCACCGCCACGTCGAAAGGCGCTCGGCGCAACGCCCGGATCCCCTCGGAGCCGTCCAGAGCGATCGTCACGCGGATGTCGCGCTTGGACAAACGACGGCGAAGGGCGTCGGCGAACGGATATTCGTCATCCACCAAAAGCAGCCGGATTTCTCCGGATCGAACCATCACGCCCTCGGACATGGCGGCCTCCTCAATCCCCGCGGCGAAGGGCGATTTTCATGGCTTCCGCCTCGGCGATTTTCCCCTCGTGATCCCGTTTCTTCCGAACCGCCATCTGAATTTTCTCCAGAAGCAGGTCCATGTCGCAGGGCTTCATGAGATAGTCGAAGGCGCCCCTTTTCATGCCCTCGATGGCCGTTTCCACCGTGGCGTGGCCGGTCAGCATGATCACCTCGGCGAGGGGACGAAGCTTTTTCATTTCCCGAAGGGTTTCTATGCCGTCCATTCCCGGCATCTTGACGTCCAGGATCACCACGTCCATCCGCGGGTTTTCCCGGAGCTTCGCGAGCCCCTCCTCCCCGTTGAGCGCGGTAAACACCCGCATGTCTCGTTTTTCCAACCGACGGGTCATGACCTCCAGGAAGGGCGCCTCGTCGTCCACCAGCAGCAAACTCGCTTCCACCAATGCGTAGGGATTCATGTTGATTCCTCCTTTAAAAGAGTTGGATCGGGTTGATCGGGAGGGACGGGGGCGTCCTCCGACTTCGCTTCCGGGCGATTCCCGTCCGCTTCGTCTCCCGCGGGGATGGACAGATGGAAGGTGGCGCCCACGTCCACGACGCTGTTCACCGAGATTTCCCCGCCCATTTTGCGGATGATGCCGTAGCAGATGGAAAGGCCCAGCCCGGTTCCCTTCCCCGGGGACTTCGTGGTAAAAAAGGGATCGAAAATCCGCGGCAGAACGGATCGGGGAATGCCCAGGCCCTCGTCCGCCACGCTCAGGATCACCCGGTCGCCTTCCGCCCGAGTGGTCACCTCCACCTTTCCTCGCCCTTTCTTCTCGATGGCGTCGATGGCGTTGTGGATGAGATTCATCAGCACCTGCTGCATTTCGGAGACGACCGCGCGCACCGGGGGAAGCCCCTCCGAAAGAAACAGGGATATCTGAACGTTTCCGAACCGGGCCTTCTGCTCCGAAAGCGCGACCACCTCGGTCACGACCTCGTTGATGGAAATCCATTCCGCGTCGGGGGCGGTTTTCCGGGCGAAACTGAGGAGCTTGTGGGTGATCTCCTTGCACCGGGCGCCCTGGGTGCGAATCATCTTCAACGGCTGGCGAATTTCCTCCGGATCGCCTTCCCGAAGAAATTGAGGATCGGCCAGCAGATCTTCGATCCAACCGGCCTCCTCCACCATCACGGCCACCGGATTGTTAATTTCGTGGGCCACGCCGGCGGCCAATTCGCCCACCGAGGCAAGCTTCCCGGTTTCAATCACCTGGTCGTTCATCAGGTCCCGGTCTCGGTCGGCCTTTTCGATAAACAGCACCATGCGTCGGGAAAGCAGGAGCGTGGCCCCGACCACCGCGGCCGCGCCCAGCAGCAGAATCACAACCGCCATGCGCCGAATTTGTCGAATGCCGGAAAAGGCGTCGGCGATCTCCTGCTGGTAGAAAAGTATCCAATTGCCGTTTTTCAGGGAGGTCATCACGCCCAGATAGTCCTTGCCCGTCGGACTTCGCTTTTCGATGATGGCCGTCCGGTTCCGGCCGGTGCTTTGTTTCCAGACCTTCTTGATGCGGGATTCCCCATCGACCGAAACGGGCCGGACTTTCTTTTGCAACGGCCGATCTGCCAAAAAGGCATCATAGGTTTCGGGAATCAGCACCGGATTGATTCGCGGACCGGTCTGGGATTCGCCGGATCGATTCATGATGTAAACTTGGCCGGTCTCCCCGATGCGAAGATCCTCCACCAAGGTGGTAAAGGCCATAAAGTCGATGGTGGAACGGAGGACGTAGGTTTCCCCCGCCCATTCCCGCTGGACGGTGACGATGAAGTGGGGCAGGCCCCGCAACCCCAGAAAGACGTCGCTAATGTGGGAAGGCGTCGTCATGGCCTCGCGGAACCAGGGCGCCGCCGAGTAGTCGGCCCGCGCCAGACGGAACGGTCCCGCGTAGGCCACCTGAATGCCGTTTTGGTTCACCAGACCCAAGTCCACGAAAACGCCCCGGTGTTCGTCCTGAAGCGACCGGAGAATCCGCTCCAGGCGAGATTCGTCGGCGAGCTGATCCGCGGTGAAAATCCGGGCCAAAAAGCGGATGTTGACCTGTCGCTCCCACAGAAACGTGTTGATGTCGTGGTTGTGCTTTTCCACCATCTCCTGCAGGTAGGCCAGCATCCGTTCCCGATAAAGAGCCTCGAACCGGTACCCGGTCAGGCCGCCGATCAGCAAAAGCGGCGTCAGGGAAAGAGAAATGATGACCAGCGCGATGTTCCGCCGCAACAGCCGGTAATGCTGTGCGTCTTCCAGTCCTTCGTTTTTCAGAAACCAGCGCATGAAACCGTCCTCTCAAAAAAACCTTCCCGTTTGCCGCGGCGGCTTCCGCAAGTTTCGGGCCCCTGCCGGGAAAGCTCCCGCTTCCGGTGTCCCAAAAGCTTGCCCGCGATCTGGCCCGAAACGGTTCGCCATGCATATGCCGAGGAAACGCAGCCGAACGCTCCCGGACAATCATCATTCATTGAGCAAAGGGTGTACCAGAGGCGAAAAAGCGGGATAATTCAGCTTTTTTTCAAAAATAACAAATGCTTATCTAAAATGCGCACCCGACGGCGCCGGGCGGCGAATTACCGGAGGGTTCATTTTTTTTACACCTTGTAAAAGGCGGAGTGGTGTCGGGGCGCATGGGAAAGCGTTCGGCCGATGGCGAAGGAAGGCGGAAAACGGAGACGGAATGAAGAAAAAGGACGGCCTCCGACCGCCGTTCGGCCGCGAATCGGGGCGTCGCGGCGACGACCGGAATCGTTGACTTTTCGCGTAGGGT
>CAYFVR010000256.1:0-6780 GCA_964346545.1 uncultured Desulfobacterales bacterium
GTTGTTCGTCGGCGAAGGCGCCCAGCTTGCGCGCCTGGGCTTCCATGCGGGAGCGGGCCGATTCGGCCGCCCCGGAAAGCTCCTTCTGGGATTCCAGGATCAGGTTGTTGAGCTGGGCGCTGAAAAAGGAGGTCCGCTCCTGGATGCGCCGGTTGACCTGGGCCAGGGCCTCCTCCAGGGCCTGGTGCATCTCCTCCGCCGACTTCCGTTCCGAGGAAAGGGCCTCCATCCGCCGGTCCACCGTTTGGCGGGCGGTTTGGAGCGACTCGGAAACCCGGCCCTCCAGCTCCCGGCGAAGGGTTTCCTGAAAGGCGCTTTGTTCGTTCCGCAGGGTTTCGGCCCGCCGGTTTACCGCGCCGGTCACCCGGTCCCGGAAGCCCTTGAGTTCCCCTTTGAGCCCCTGAATTTGGGTTTCGGCGTCGGCGATGAAGGCGGCGACGTGGTCCACCTCCCGGCGCATCACGGCGTTGAGGTCGCCCAGGGTCTGCTCGGTTCGCTTCCGGGTGCTTTCGATCAGGGCGTCGGCGTCGGCCCGGCGGCGGGCCTCCCGGGCGTCGGCGGTCTCGGCCCGGGCGTCGGCGGCCGACCGTTCCGTCTCCAAAAAGGCCACCGCTTCGGAGACCCGGGTTTGTTCGGCCGCGCCGGCCTCCCGCAGTTCCGTCTCGACCGTCCGGGCTCGAGCCTGGAGGCTTTCGGCCGTTTCGGTGAACCGCCGGTGCATATCTTGGATGGCCGTCTCCCGAAAACTCCGCTGCCGCTCGGCCAGCAGCTCCACCCGCCGGTCGAACCGGCCGGAAAGGTCGGACTTGAACCGCTCCAGCCGATCCTCCAGATGAAATGCCTCCTCCCGGATCAGCTCGGCGGCCTCGGCCATGGCGGCCCGTTCTTCGGCGGCGGCGGTTTGGATCTCGTCCCGCTCCCGGGCCATGGCCAGGCCCAGGTCCCGAAGGCCCCGGTCCATCCGGTCTTGGAGCCAGGCGGTTCCTTCGGCGGTTTCCTTGGCGGCGGCGGAGATTTCGGCCGTGAGCGCCGCCCGGAGCCGCTCCTGACGCTCCATTTCCGCCTGGAAATCGGAACGGGTGTTCCGGACGCCGTCCCGCTCCCACTCCAGGGCGGCCTGGACGGCGGCCATCTCCCGGGCGGTTCGGTCGCCGAGTTCCGACAGCCGGGCCACGGCGGTTCGGTATTCCGATTCCAGGGTTCCCAGCGTTTCCAGCCGTTCCCGGAGGGCGATTTCGTGTTCCCCGGCCGCGTCCGCCGTGGCCGAAAGCCGGTTCCGCAGTTCTTGAATTCGGTCCACGGCGGCGTAGAGGGTTTCGATCCGCTCCTCCACCTCGGCGATTTTTCGGATGGCGCTTTCAGGGCTGGACAGGCGGGTCATGGGAGAACTCCTTGAGCAGGCGGTCGAGGCGATCCAGGTGGGGGGCGAGGTCCACCCGCGCCAGCGTGTTCAGGGCGACCCGGCCGGCCAGCAGGGAAAATCGATCCGGGTCCAGGGAGAGGCTCGACGCCTCGTTCAGAAGCCATCGCTCGCCGTCGGGGGTGGCCAGGGCCCCGCGTTCGTCGTCCAGCAGCTCGAAGCGTATTCGACGCACCGGAGCGGGCGCGGGGGCGGTTTCGCACAGGCGGATGATTTGCAGCGGCGGCAGGTCCCGCCGGGCCACCCGCAGCAGGTCCCGTTCCGCCATGGGCCGTTCGGCTTCCCGGGCGAACTCCCGGGCCAGGTAAAGGGCTTTGAGATTGCGGGGTTCCTCGGCGAGCTTCCGGGCCGCCCGGGCGGCGATGTTCTCGAAGGCGCCCCCAAAGGCCTGAATCCGCTGGTCCGCCCCGGCCGCCTCGAAGGGGATGTCCGGCCGGGCCAGCCAGTCCATGAATTCCGTCTCCAGATTCGGAAGGTCGGGAACCCCGGGGGGCGGGCTCCGGCGAAGGAGGTCGAACCGGAGGTCCGGGGCGCAGCGGTCGCAGGCCTCGCACCGCCAGGCCTCGTCGGTGGCTTGGATTCCCCATAGCAGACCGGCGTACCGGCATTCCCGCCGGCCCAGCCGGACGTGCAGGTTCCAGAGACGGCGATAGGCCTGGCGGCGGCGAAAGTCGGCCACGTGGACCACCCGCCGGGGGAGGGCGGTCGCCAGGGCGTCGAACAGATCCCGGTGGCTGTCGTAGTGGCCGAAGCGACCGGCCCGAACCGCCCGCCGGAGCCGGTCCCGCCAGTCGGCCGCCTCCGGCGTCTCCGCGGCCCATCGCCGGGTCTCGGCCTCGGCCAGGGCTTCGGAGTCCATGGATCGGTAGCGGCCGGTCCAGGATCGGTCGTGATCCCGCAGATGGCGCAACAGCCCGTTCCAGACCGAGGCGGGGTTTTCGGGAGGCGCGAAGCCGTAGACCTGGAATCCGTTTTCGCCCGTTCCACTCCCTGGCCCCCGTTCCGGCGCCGCCGGATCTCGAAAGAGGCCGGCGAGCAGCCCCAGGTCGGCCAGGCGGTGGAGGGCGGTCTCCGCGGCCGCGGCGCCCATCTCGCCCGCCGAAATCCGGATGGGCGATTCCCCGGCTTCGGCCCCGGCCATCAAATCGTCCAGCACGTCCAGGGTTTCCAGGGCGGCCTCGGCCGGGTCGGGGGCCTCGGCCCGGATTCGGTGGTGTTCCCGCCCGTAGTCGCAGAGGGCGTCGCGGCCGAAGGCGCAGATTTCGTCTCGGCAGCGAGGAATCCGGTCGCCCCGTTCCAGCAGGTCCGCCTCGCAGGCCGGCGTGGGGGGGTCCACCAGCCGGACCCAATGGACCCGGTCGGCCGCGGCCTCGCCGGCCAGGATTCGCCAGAGCCAGTCTTCCGGGCCGCCGCCCATGCCCAGTTGGATGTCCACCCGGGCCGGCCCCTCCGAGGCCCCCTCCGACCGGGTGGTGACGGTGAAGCGGTCCCTGTTCGCGGTCGGCCCGGCCCCTGCGGCGGCGCCTTCGCGGGCCGGTCCCGAGGGAATCGGTTCCGAGGGGATCGGTTCCGGGACGGGCCGCCCCTCCCGGGCGAACAGCGCCGGGACGTCTTCCCGCAGAAGCCGTTCCCGGGCCGGAGCCCGGTCTTCGGGCCGTTCCACCGTCTCCACCTGTATGCTGGCCAGGGGCCGGTGGAGATCCGTCCGGAGGGGCGGGGTCTGGTCGGTCAGGGCCAGGCGGCGGGCCGCGTCCCGGCGGGTGGCCGGGTCCCGGGCCGCCGTGAGGGCCAGCACCGACAGGTCGGGGGACTTTCGGGCCAGGTCCTCGATCAATTGGGGAATGCGCCGATAGGCCGGCCGGAAGCCGGCGCTCCATTCCGAGACGGCGTGGGCCTCGTCCACGAGCAGCAGGCCCGGGGACGCCTCCCCCATGGCCCGGGTCAGGGCCTCCCGAAAATCCCGGTAGGCCAGGGCCTCGGGGGGCACGTAGAGCAGCCGCAGCCGACCCAGGGTCAGATGGGAAAAGGAGACCGCGCCGATTTCCGCCGCGCGGACCTGGAGCGACACGGCCGAGTCCCGGACCATGGAGTTGAGGGGGCCGAGCACGATGGCCAGCTCGGCGCCGGGCCGCCAGAAGACGAACCGGTCCCCGCGGCTTCGGTCCAGATGGGCGAAGCCCCGATGGCCCGGCGCCATGCGGTGGACGGGCAGGTCGGCGGCCGGGCCCGCGCCGCCTTCCACGAACCGGCGGCCGGCCAGGCCGATCTTTCGGCGGAGGGAGGCCGGCCGGAATCCGAAGTTCAGCCGTTCGGCGCCGGGGGCCTCCTCGGTGGGATGAACGTGAATCAGCACGGGCGTTCGCGGGGTTCCGGGGCGGGGCGGCCGTTCAGAGTTCCCCGTCCTCTCCGGAGACGGCGCGGGTCGCTTCCCGGAACCGGGCCTCGAGGTAGGCCAGCATCTCCTCCTCGTAGGTTTCCAGATCGAAGCAGGTGGCGTCCTCGCCCAGAAGTCCCTCGGGCACCTCGTCGCCCCGTTCGTCGGGATCGTCGATCAGGTCGCTGTAAAAGCAGATCGAAAGCCACCGGGGCGTGTCCTCGATCACGTCCACCATCACGAACAGGTTCCGTTCTCGCCGGCCGTCGTGGGCGGCGCGGAGCGAATAGGTGACGCCGGGCCGGGGCTGGAAATCCAGCGCCACGTCGTCCATGTCCGCCAGAAAATCCCGCAGCCGGATGAAGGCCCGGCGATTGCCTTCGGGGGTTTCCTTCCATTCGGACAGAAAGGTTTCCAGCGCGTCTCGGGCCGACGGTTCCATGGGTTCCCTCCTTTTCGAGTATGGGGCGACGGCGCCCCGGTCAACGAAGGGAGACCATACCGCCACCGGGAACGGCTGTAAAGTGCCAAGCGGCGGCCGGAAGGGGGAGTGGCCGCCGTCCGAACAACGTGCCGCGGTGGAACCACGGCCAAATTCAATCGGGGATTCAAAAATCGAACGAGATGAATCGGGGAAACGAAGCGGAGACGGGAGGGCGCGGACGCCGCCGCCGACCTTTCCGGCGGTTTCGACGTCTCCGTATTCGCCGCTGGTTTTCCCTTTGCCCGCCGTCTTTCCTTCCTTGACATCAGGGGAACCCGTCTTAATTTTCAACCACGCCCGATGGGCGTAATCTTCTTTTTTTCCGGGGAATTCCCCCACTTTCGTAGCAAACGGGGCCGCGTTGAGCACCGCCATTATTTGTCTCATCAACGGGTTTCAATTTGTATCCAAACACACGGGGAGAACCATCTGGCCCATGACCGAAAATCAAAACACGCAGTCCAGCGAAGAAGAAAATCCGGCCACCGCCGGCGAGGATGAAGCGTTCGCGGAAAACGCCGACGGGGAAGGGATCGCCGACCCGAACGGCGGCCCGGAAACCGAAACCGAAACCGACGCGGACGACGAGCGATTGGCCGCCGCCGAAGCGGCGTTGGCCGCCGAAAAAGAACGGTTCGTCCGCCTTTACGCGGAGTTCGAGAACTACAAAAAGCGATCCGCCCGCGAAATGCAGGAGTATCGCAAGTATGCCAACGAAACCCTGATCCGGGAGATTCTTCCGATCATCGACAATCTGGAGCGGGCCATCCAATCCTCCGGCCCGGCGTCCCGGGACGCCGGTTGCATCGTCCAGGGGGTGGACATGACGCTCCGGGAAATCCTTCGGGTGATGGAAAAATTCCACGTCCATCCCATCAAGTCGATCGGGGAGCCCTTCGACCCCAATTTTCACGAGGCGGTCGGCAAAGAGCCCAGCGACGAATACGGGGAAGGGAAAGTGGTGAAGGAATACCAGCGCGGCTATATGCTGCACGATCGGTTGGTTCGTCCGGCCATGGTGGTGGTTTCCGCCGGCGGCTCCGCCCCCGCGGACGAGTCGGAACCGCCGGCGGCCGAGGGATCCGCGCCCGATGGCGAGGCCGAGGAGACCGGGTCGGAATCGGAATAACGGCGACGGAATCAGCGTTTTATAAAATCATATTGCGGTTCGAGGAGGAACCAACTTATGGGAAAAGTTGTTGGAATTGATCTCGGCACGACAAATTCCTGCGTTGCGGTAATGGAAGGCAGCGAATCCAAAGTCATTACCAACGCCGAAGGCGGACGGACCACGCCGTCCATCGTCGCCATCTCGGAAAGCGGGGAGCGACTGGTGGGGCAGATCGCCAAGCGGCAGGCCATCACCAACCCCGAAAACACCGTTTTCGGCGTCAAGCGGCTGATCGGGCGGAAGTTCGAGTCCCCGGAAGTTCAGAAGGACGCGAAAATTCTGCCGTTCAAAATCGAAAAGGCGTCCAATGGCGACATTCGGGTGAACCTGCGGAACAAGCAGTACAGCCCGGCGGAAGTTTCTTCCTTCGTTCTGGCTCACATCAAAAAATATGCCGAGGATTATCTGGGCGAGGAGGTGACCGACGCGGTCATCACCGTGCCGGCCTACTTCGACGACAGCCAGCGGCAGGCCACCAAGGACGCGGGGCGGATCGCGGGGTTGAACGTTCTGCGAATCATCAACGAGCCCACCGCCGCTTCTTTGGCCTACGGGCTGGACAAGAAATCCGACGAAAAGATCGCCGTGTTCGACCTGGGCGGCGGCACCTTCGACGTCTCCATTCTGGAGATCGGCGAAGGCGTGTTCGAGGTCAAGGCCACCAACGGCGACACCCACTTGGGCGGCGAGGACTTCGACCTGCGGATCATCGACTTTTTGGCCGACGAATTCAAGAAGGACCAGGGCATCGACCTGCGCAACGACAAGATGGCCCTGCAGCGGCTGAAGGAAGCGGCGGAGAAGGCCAAGATGGAGCTGTCCAGCTCCATGGAGACCGACGTCAATCTGCCCTTCATCACCGCGGACGCCAGCGGCCCGAAGCATCTCAACATCCGGATCACCCGGTCCAAGCTGGAAAGCCTGGTGGAAGACCTTCTGAACAATCTGGAAGGTCCCTGCCGCACCGCGATCAAGGACGCCGGCCTCCGCGCGGACGACATCGACGAGGTCATCCTGGTGGGCGGCATGACCCGGATGCCTTCGGTGCAGGAGCGGGTCAAAAACATTTTCGGCAAGGATCCGCATCGGGGCGTGAACCCCGACGAGGTGGTGGCGCTGGGCGCGGCCATTCAGGGCGGCGTGCTGAAGGGCGACGTGAAGGACGTGTTGCTGCTGGACGTCACCCCGCTTTCCCTGGGCATCGAGACCCTGGGCGGCGTGATGACCAAGCTGATCGAGAAAAACACCACCATCCCCACCAAAAAGAGCCAGGTTTTCTCCACCGCCGCGGACAACCAGCCGGCGGTGTCGATCCACGTGCTTCAGGGCGA
>CAYFVR010000257.1:0-6744 GCA_964346545.1 uncultured Desulfobacterales bacterium
GGCGGCCAGATACTCCCGCGAGATGGCCCCGCCGTGGGCCTTCAGCAACGCCTTGGCCTCGTGCTCCAGCAGGGCCCGCCGTCCCTCCGCCCGGGCCTTGGCGATGATGGACCGCCCTTCCTTTTTGGCCTTGGCCCCCCAGTTGAACATGAAATTGGTCTTCATGTGGTGGCGGCCCAGATAGTTCCCCCGCTCCGCCAGCACCCCCACGCAGCGGCAGGCGATGTCCAGGGAATCGTAGACCGTGATGCCGTAGTAGCGCATGAGGTGCAGGGAATGGGGCTTTTCCGAGGTGTACAGGCTGTGCAGCACGATCGGCTTTTTCCGCTTTTTCACCATCTTCCCCATGCGATGGGCCGCGTCCTCCTCCATCAGCGACAGGCTTTCGGCGAAGCGGATGCCGTAGCCGCCGAACAGGCCGACGATGAGCAGACCGCCCACGTTGTGGTCCTTCAGGATGATGTCGGCGCAGTCGGCGAAAACCGTGGGGTCGGCGTCGGTGCCGCCGGCCACGTCCACGGGATTGCGAACCGAGGCGGCCCAGGGCAGAATTTTCTTCAGCTGCTCCCGGGTCTTTTCCTCCAGCTCCGGCACCTCCACCCCCATGTCCGATAGAAGATCGGCGGCGATGGTGGCATGGCCGCCGCCGTCCGCCAGGATGGCCACCTTGTTGTTGCGCACCGCCGGCAGGCTGGCCAGGGTTTCCGCCGCCGGAAACAGCTCGTCGGATTTTTCGATGACGATGATCCCGGCCCGTCGAAAGGCGCTTAGCGCCACTTCGGACATGCCGGCCAGGGCGCCGGTATGGGAGCCGGCCGACCGCTTTCCCGTTTCGGAGCGTCCGCTTTTGAGGAGGATGATCGGCTTCGCTTCGCTGGTCTTGTGGGCCTCCATCAAAAATTCCCGGCCCTGGCGCATCCCTTCCACATACATCAAAATGGCCCGGGTTGCCGAATCTCCCTTGAAAAATTGCAGATACTCGTGAAATTTGATGTCGGCCTCGTTGCCCACGCCCACGTAGTAGGAAAAGCCCTGAAGGCTCTGGAGCCGGGCCTGGGTCATCAGCGTCAGCGCCATGTTGCCGCTTTGGGACAGCAGGGCGATGTTCCCCGAGGGCACCTCCTTGAGCCCCACCAGATTCATGTGGCTGCTCAGGTTCATCATGCCCGAGGTGTTGGGTCCGATGAGCCGGATGCCCTGCTCCCGGGCGACTTCCAGAATCTCCCCTTCCAGTTTTCGTCCTTCGGAACCGACCTCGCCGAAGCCGCCGGCGATGATCACCGCGCCCCGGACCCCCTTTTTCCCGCAGTCTTTCAAGATGGCCGGGATGGTCTTGGCCGGTGTGGTGATGAGCGCCATGTCCACCGGGTCGGGAATTTCGGAAACCGACGGGTGGCATTTGAGCCCGAGAATGCTTCGCTCCTTGGGATTGACCGGATAAATGACGCCTTCGTATTTTTCATCGATGAGGGTTCGAATGGCCTGAAATCCCCGCTTGGTTTCCACGCGGGACGCCCCCACCACCGCGACCGATTGAGCATTCAGCACGCCTTCCAGCGACATGACGGTACGTTTCCTCCCCCAATTCAGCGGCCCGGCGACCCACCGCCGCCGTTCCAAATCCATTGCTTGCCGGCGCCCCCTGCGGCGCCGATTTCCAAACCATCGCGTTTAATCCCAATGCCGTTCACCTTGGGAATTCCAATGGACGAATCTGCATGATTTCCAAAGGGCGAATGCGATTCGCCCCCACCATTTTTCGCCAAAATGAACGGCATCGCGGTCAATCCCGCTTTCGGCCCTCGAACGCTTCCAACGACGCCTGGCGCTCCCGGGTGGTGACGCAGGCGAGGCAGGCTTCCACCTCGTAGGTCATCAACGCCTCCAGGCTGGCCTCCCCCGCCGCCAACTGGAGCCCCCGCTTGATCATGCGCAGGGAAAATGCGGAGTTGGCCGCGATTTTTGCCGCCATCTCCATGGCCGCGTCCATGAGTTGATCGGCCGGCACCGCCCGGTTCACCAAGCCGATCCGCTCCGCCTCCCGGCCGTCGATGTTTTCGGCGGTGAAGAGCAGTTCGCCCGCCTTTCCCGGCCCCACCAAATTTTGCAGCAGCCGAAACGCGCCCCCGGTGACCGATGAAGTCACCCGCGCCTCGGGCGAGCCGATGGCGGCGTCTTCCGCCGCGATCCGGATGTCGCAGGCCAGGGCCAGCTCGTAGCCGGAGCCCAGCGCGTAGCCGTTGACGGCCGCGATGGTCGGCTTTTCAAAGCGGATGATCCGGCGGCTCACCTCCTGAAGATTTTCCAGATATTCCCGGTACTGCTCCGTGGTCCGGGTCTTGGATTCCTTCAGATCGGCGCCGGTGGAAAAAGCCCTTCCCTCCCCGGTGACGACCACCGCCTTGATTTCCGGGTCGGCCCCGGCGGCGGCCAGGGCGGCCTCCAGATCGGTCCACATTTGGCGGTTCATGGCGTTGAGCACCCGGGGCCGATTGAGCGTGACCCGGGCCACGCCCCCGCCGACCTCGTACCGCACCGTTTCCAGTTCCATCCCAAAACCTCCTTCTCCAAGCGGTTCGTTGGTTCCGGACACCCTACCCCCCTCTTTCCGAACTTGTCAAATAAAACGGGGGAGTTGAAAGCTTCGAAGCGGGGCCGTCGAAATTTTTGGTCTTTTTTACCTAAATTCCATTGACAACCGGCCGCATCCGTTGCAGGGTAAAGATAGAATGTCAAAGCGTCGCCTTCGGTCATCCGAGGGTTTTCAGTGTCTTTAACCGCAAAAGGCCGCGCCATGATTATCCAATCCTTGCTGGACACCGATCTGTACAAGCTGACCATGATGCAGGGCGTCCTTCATCAGTTCCCCTGGGCGGAGGTCTCCTACGGCTTCAAGTGCCGAACCCCGGGGGTGGATCTGCGCCCCATCGCGGAGGACCTGCGAGAGCAGATCGACCATTTTTGCGGGCTGCGCTTCACGCGGGAGGAGCTGGATTACCTCCGAAAGCTCCGGTTTATCAAGGAAGATTTCGTCCAATTCCTCCGGCTGTTCCATTTGCAAAGGGATTTCGTGCGGGTGGACGACGCCGGCGAGGAGCTGGACATCACCGTGCGCGGGCCGTGGCTCCACACCATTCCTTTCGAAGTGCCGCTGCTGGCGATGGTCAACGAGCTGTATTTTCGCAAGATCGCCCCCGCGCCGGACCTGGAGGCCGGAAAGGAAAAGCTCCACGAGAAGCTGGACAAGGTCCGGGCCGCCCGGAAAGCGGGCATTCCCTTTCTGTTTTCCGACTTCGGCACCCGACGCCGATTTTCCCGGGACTGGCAGGACGAGCTGGTGGGCATTCTGAAACGGGAGGTTCCGGAAAGCCTCTCCGGCACCAGCAACGTGCTGTTCGCCAAAAAGCACGGGCTGACGCCCATCGGCACCATGGCCCACGAATGGATCATGGCGGCCCAGGCCCTGGGGCCCCGGCTGGTCAACAGCCAGAAATACGCCCTGGAACATTGGGCCCAGGAATACCGGGGCGATTTGGGCATCGCCCTGTCGGACACGGTGGGCTTCGACGCCTTCCTTCGGGATTTCGACATGTACTTCGCCAAACTGTTCGACGGCTGCCGCCACGACAGCGGCGATCCGTTCCAATGGGGCGACCGGCTCGTCGCCCATTACCAGTCGCTGCGCATCGACCCGTCCACCAAGCGGGCGGTCTTCAGCGACGGGCTTTCCTTCGACAAGGCCATCGAGATCGCCAAATATTTCCAGGGCCGCATTCAGACCTTTTTCGGCATCGGCACCAATTTGACCAACGACATCGCCGGGAAGCCGGTGCAAATCGTGATGAAGCTGACCAACTGCTGCGGATCGCCCGTGGCCAAAATCTCCGATTCCCCGGGCAAACAGATGTGCAACGACCAAAGCTATCTGGATTATCTGAAATCGGTCTTTAACGGAAAACCCGACGAGCACCGCCAGTAGGCAATTTGCGATCCATCCGACGGCCAATTCTTTTGAACAGCCAACCGCCGCGAACAACCGGCGAAAAGAGAGGAACCCCATGACCACCCATCTGCTCGTCATCGACCCCCAGAACTCCTTTTGCCATCCGGAGGGCGCGTTGTACGTGCCCGGGGCGGAGGAAGACATGAAACGGCTGGCCGGATTTATCCGTTCCGCCGGCGACCGGATCGACCGGGCCACGGTCACCCTGGATTCCCACAACAAAATCCACGTCGCCCATCCCAACTGGTGGGTGGACGCCGACGGAAACCCGCCGGAGCCGTTCAGCGGCATGACTTTCGAGGATGTGCGGGACGGCAAATGGCGGGCCGCCGACCCCGACAACCAGGAATGGTCCATGCTCTACATGCGCCAGGTTCAATCCCAGACCGTCTGGCCGGTCCACTGCCTCATCGGCACCGAGGAGCACGAGGTGTTCGGCGACCTGCTGCCGGCGCTGAACGAATGGCGGGAGACCCACGACAACCTGGATTTCATCTTCAAGGGATTCAACCGCTACACCGAGCACTTTTCGGCCATCCGGGCGGCGGTGGAAATTATCGACGATCCGTTCACCCATCTCAACCGGGCCCTGCTGCGGGTGCTGGAGGAGGCCGACACGATTTTGGTGACGGGCGAGGCGGCCTCCCACTGCGTGGCCGACACCCTGGACGACGTGGTGGAATACAGCGAGGACAAGGAAATCGGCGGAAAGCTGACCCTGCTCACCGACACCATGTCGGCGGTGCCGGGCTTCGAGAAAACGGCGGACGCCTTTTTCGAACGCATGAAGAAGGCGGGGGCGCGATTCGCCACGACGGAGGAAATTTTGGGGGAATAAGCGGCCGAGGCCGCGGGGGAAATGGAACCCAGCGGGAATGAAGCTGAAAATCGGGATTGACATCTACGGGGTGGCGGATACGGACGCGGCGGCCTTTTCGGAGCTGACCCACCTGCTGGTGGGGGGCGGCCACGAGGTCCATCTGCTGACGGGTACGGAGTGGAACGACGCCCTGGAACGCTGGCTGCGGGACGAACTGGGGCTGGTCTGGACCCACGCCTTTTCGGTGACCAGCCACCACAAGGCCATCGGCACGGAAATCCTCTGGATCGACGGCCATCCCCACGTGGACGAGGAGACCTGGAACCGGACCAAGGCGGAATACTGCGCCCGCAACGGCGTCCATCTCCACCTGGACGACTCCCCCGTCTACGGCCGGTTTTTCGAGACGCCCTACGCCAAATACTATCCCAACCGGCGACCGGCCCGGCCCGTTCCCGTGGCGATTCTGGGCGGATCGTTCAACCCGGTGACCAACGCCCACCTGGCCGTGGCCCACGCCATCCTGCGCGAAATGCCCACCATCCGGCAGGTCTGGCTCATGCCGGCCTACCAGCACCCGTTCGAAAAGCACAACGCCTACTCGCTGAACCGGGTGAAAATGCTCCGGATGGTGGAGACCCAACGAGTTCGGTATTTCGGCTACGAGATCGACCACAAGCTGACCGGGGAAACCTACGTCACCTTTTCCCGCCTGTTGCAGGACCCGGACTACCAGGACAAGTACGAATTCCACATGGCGGTCGGCTCCGACTGCGTGCTGGATTTCGACCGAAAGTGGCGCCACGCCGAGGAGCTGGCCCGGATCGTGAAGTTCATCGTGGTCCCCCGCCCCGACGCGCCGCTGGACGACTACGACGGCCTGCTCTCCCGCCCGCCCCACACGATTCTGGAAAACGTGGAAATGCCGGACATCAGCTCCACCCAGGTGCGGCGGCGACGGCGGGAGGGGAAATCCATCCGCGGGCTGGTGCCCGAACGGGTGGAGCGGTTCATCTTGGAGCACGGGCTGTATCGGGAGGACGGCGAAGAGGCGCGGTACGGCGGCGAGGTGCCGGGGGACGTTTCCGGAGAAACGGCCGCGCGCAAAGCGGCGAGGAGCGACGAAGCCCGCGGCGAGGCAACCGGTCCCCAAGCCGAGGCGCCGGAAAGTCTGGACGCCTACCCCAAGCCGGCGGTTCGGGTGGACATCGCCATCTGCACCATCCGGGACGACGACCTGAAGGTGCTGCTGATTCGGCGGGAACACCCGCCCTTCGAGGGACGGTGGGCCATTCCCGGCGGCTTCGTGGACGTGGACCGGGACGAAAGCGTGGAAGGCACGGCGGCCCGCCAATTGGAGGCGGAGACGGGGCTGCGGGACATGTTCATCGAGCAGCTAAAGACCTACGGCGAGGTGGAACGGGACCCGCGCGGCCGGGTGGTCGCGGTGGGCTATTACGCGCTGGTGGCCTGGGACCGGCTGAAGCGGCAGAACATTCGCACGTCGGAGGCGGGGGCCAAGTGGTTTTCGCTGAAGGATTTCCGGCGGGAGCTGTCCTTTTTGGACGCGGAGCCGGCCTTCGACCACGCTCGGATTCTGGACGACCTGCTGACGCGGCTTCGGGGCAAAATCTCCTACACGCCCATCGCCTTCGAGCTGGTGCCCGAGCGGTTCACCTGGCCGGAGCTGCGCCGGGTCTACGAGATCGTGCTGGACAAGCCGCTGGACGCCGCCAACTTCAAACGAAAAATCCGATCCATGTACCGCATCCGGGAGCTGAAGGGACGCGGGGCGACGACCTCGGTGGGGCGGCCGCCCAGGCGGCTGAAATTGGAGGGGGTGAAGGAGATGTATGTGTAAAGGTTTTCAAAAGGGGAAGGACGAGATTCGGGATCAACCCATTTATTCCGCAAGGGCTTC
>CAYFVR010000258.1:0-6691 GCA_964346545.1 uncultured Desulfobacterales bacterium
GCTCGGAAACTTGGCGCCCCCGGCGTTGCGGATGCGGGTCAACATGTCCGCGATGGGATCGCTCATCGACATCATGTCCTCCTTCGGTTACCAGCTCGACTTGGTGACGCCCGGAAGCCGTCCCTCGGAGGCCAGATTCCGGAAGCAGATCCGGCAGATGCCGAATTTCCGAATGAATGCTCTCGGCCGCCCGCACATGGGGCACCGGTTGTAGGCCCGCACCTTGAATTTCGGCTTTCGGGCCGCCTTTTCCTTCAGCGCTTTCCTAGCCAATCCCTTCCCTCCTTAATTTCTGAACGGCATTCCCATGAGCCGAAGCAGTTCCTTGCCTTCGTCGTCCGTTTCCGCCGTCGTGACCACCGTCACGTTCATGCCCTTGATGGTGTCGATCCGGTCGTAGTCCACTTCGGGAAAAATGATATGCTCACGGATGCCCAGGGAATAGTTGCCGCGGCCGTCGAACGCCCGGGGCGAAATGCCCCGAAAGTCCCGCACGCGGGGCAGCGCGATGTTGACCAGCTTGCTGAAGAAGTCGTACATCCGCCCGTGGCGAAGGGTCACCCGGCATCCCACCGGCATGCCCTCCCGCAGCTTGAACGCGGCGATGGATTTTTTGGCGCGGGTGACCACCGGCCGCTGCCCGGCGATCAGCGCGAGTTCCTCCACGGCGGCGTCGATAATTTTGATGTTGTGAATCGCCTCGCCCAGCCCCATGTTCAGCACGACCTTTTCAAGGCGGGGCACCTGCATGGCGTTCTTGTAGCCGAAAGCTTCCCGCAGGGCGGGGGCCACCTCGGCGTCATAGCGGTTTTTCAACTCGGACATGGGTTCCCCTCCCTCAGGCGTCGATCACCTCGTCGCACTTTACGCAGACCCGCACCTTGTTGCCGTCCTCCAGCTCGCGCCGACGAATTCGGGACGGCTGCACGCACTTGTTGCACATGAGCTGCACGTTGGACCAGTGGATCGGCGCCTCGCGCTCCACGATCCCGCCCTGCCGATTCTGGGCGCTGGGGCGGGTGTGCCGCTTGATGATATTGATGTTTTCGACGAGGACCCGGTTTTTCTTGGGAAGGATTTTCAACACCTTGCCGATCTTCCCCGCGTCTTTGCCGGAAATGACCTTGACCTTGTCGTCTTTTTTGATATGGCACTTGGGCTTCATGAATGCCTGCTCTCCACTCGATCCCCTGGCGAAACGGGTTTCACAGCACCTCTGGGGCCAGGGATATGATTTTCATAAACCGCCTGGCTCGAAGCTCCCGCGCCACGGGTCCGAAAATTCGGGTTCCGATGGGCTCCCGGCTCGGATTGATCAGAACGGCGGAATTTTCGTCGAACCGGATGTAGGAGCCGTCCGGCCGCCGGATTTCCTTTTTGGTGCGCACCACCACCGCCTTGAGCACGTCGCCCTTCTTGACCTTGGCGTTCGGAATGGCCTCCTTGACGCTGACGACGATGATGTCGCCGATGCTGGCGTACCGCCGTCTGGAGCCCCCCAGGACCTTGATGCAATAAAGGACCTTGGCCCCCGAGTTGTCCGCCGCCGTCAGTCTCGACTCTGCCTGGATCATCTTTCATTCCCCTGTTCGCTAAACCGCCTTCGTCACAATTTGGGACACGCGCCACCGCTTGTTTTTGCTCAGGGGTCTCGATTCGGTGATGACGACCTGGTCCCCGACCTTGCAGCCGTTGACTTCGTCGTGGGCCGCGAATCGGGCGCGCCGCCGGATGTATTTATGGTAGAACCGGTGCTTGACGTACCGTTCCACCTGGACGACCACCGTCTTTTCCATTTTGTCGCTGACGACGGTGCCGGTCAGCTGCCGTTTCATGCCTCGCTTCTTCATGGCTTACCTGGCTTCGTTTTTGAGTTCGGTTTCCCGGATGATGGTCTGGAGGCGGGCGATGTCCCGTCGAACCGCCCCCAAGCGTCGGGGGTTCTCCAGCTGGTCGGCGCCGTGACGGAACCGGAGGTTGAACAGTTCCTGGTCCAGGTCGCCCACCTTCCGGAGCATTTCTTCCAGACTCATTTCCCGGATTTCGCTGGCCTTCATATCGACTCCCCCCTCACCACGAAACGCGTTTTGATGGGCAGCTTGTGGGCCGCGCGCCGAAAGGCCTCCCGCGCCAGCTCCACCGGCACCCCTTCCATCTCGTAGAGGACGCGGCCGGGACGGACGACGGCCACCCAGCCTTCGGGGGCGCCCTTCCCCTTGCCCATCCGGACTTCGGCGGGCTTTTTGGTCACGGACTTGTCGGGAAACACGCGAATCCACATTTTCCCGCCGCGCTTGACGTGGCGGGTCATGGCGATACGGGCGGCCTCGATCTGTTTGGCGCTGACGAATCCGCACTCCAGGGCCTGGAGACCGTATTCCCCGAAATTGAGATCGGACCCCCGATGGGCCATGCCCCGCATTCGGCCCTTTTGCCGCTTTCGAAACTTGACTTTTTTGGGACTTAGCATGACGCTCTCCTCCGTCGGCGGCTAGGCGCCCATCTCAAGAGTGTCGCGCTTGAGAATCTCGCCCTTGAAGATGAAACACTTGACGCCGATGGTGCCGTAGGTGGTCTTGGCCTGGATGAATCCATAGTCGATGTCGGCCCGCAGGGTGTGCAGCGGAACCCGGCCCTCCCGGTACCACTCGATCCGGGCCATTTCGGCGCCGCCCAGGCGACCCGAGCAGATGAGTTTGACCCCCTTGGCCCCGAAGCGCATGGCCGAGGAGACGCCGCGCTTCATGGCCCGGCGAAAGGCGACCCGGCGCTCGATCTGCATGGCCACGTTCTCCGCCAGCAGCTGGGCGTCGATTTCGGGCTTGCGGACCTCCTGGATGTCGATGAACACCTCTTGGCGGATCATCTTTTCCAGCGCTTTCCGAAGCTTGTCGATCTCGGAGCCCTTTTTCCCGATGATCATGCCGGGACGGGCGGTAAAAATCCGGAGGCGGATCCGTTTGGTGGAGCGCTCGATTTCAATCCGGGATATGCCGGCATTGTAATGCGCGTTCTTGACGTATTTCCGGATCTCCTGATCCTGAAAAATATAATCGGCGTACTTCTTGTCCGCGTACCAGCGGGACTCCCACGTTTTCACAATGCCGAGCCGCAGCCCGATCGGATTTACCTTCTGGCCCAAGCGCTCACCTCCCTCGTTAGCCCAGCTTCTCGGCCAGGGTGACCGTGATGTGGCTGGTCCGTTTCAGAATTCGCGTCCCCCGGCCCCGCGCACGGGCCTTGAAACGTTTGAGAACCGGTCCCTGGTCGGCGGTGATGTTGCGGATGACCAGGGAATCGACATCCATTCCGGTGTTCTGGTCCGCGTTGGCGACGGCCGAGCGGATGACCTTTTCCAGAATGCCGGCGGACTTCTGGGGCATGAATTTCAACTGATTCAGCCCCTTTTCCACCGGCTGCCCCTTGACCGCCCCGATCACCTTGCGGACCTTCAGCGGGGATACGCGCACATATCGCAGTACCGCTCTGACCTCCATCGTCGGACTCCCCCTTACTTCTTCAGTTTCGACTTTTTGTCCCCGGCGTGGCCGTAAAAGGTCCGCGTCGGGGAAAACTCGCCGAGCTTGTGCCCGACCATGTTTTCGGTTACGAAGACCGGAATGAACTTGCGGCCGTTGTGAACCGCCAGGGTCACTCCGACCATTTCCGGAACGATGGTGGAGCGGCGGGACCAGGTCTTGATGACCCGATTGCTTCGGGACTCCTGGGCCGTCTCCACCTTGCCCATCAGTTTCGGCTCCACGTAGGGGCCTTTTTTCAACGACCGTGGCATTGGGTCTCCTGCTTTGCGTTGGCCGGGCGGCCGGGGCGCCCGTTTATTTCTTGCTGCGGCGGCGGACGATGTACCGATCCGTCCCCTTGTTCTTCCGGGTTCGATAGCCCTTGGCGGGAACGCCCCAGGGCGAGCAGGGATGGCGTCCGCCGGAGGACCGGCCCTCGCCGCCGCCCATGGGATGGTCCACCGGGTTCATGGCCACGCCGCGAACCTTGGGACGGCATCCCCGCCAGCGCTTCCGGCCGGCCTTGCCCAGGGAAATGTTTTCATGCACCACGTTGCCCACCTGGCCAACGGTCGCCATGCACTTGAGCAACACCATCCGGACCTCGCCCGAGGGGAGCTTGACCTGGGCGTACCGGTCCTCCTTGGCCATGAGCTGGGCGAACACCCCGGCGCTCCGGACGATCTGGCCGCCCTTGCCCACCCGAAGCTCCACGTTGTGGATATGGGTGCCCAAAGGAATGTTGGCCAGCGGCAGGGCGTTGCCGGGCGTAATGTCGGCCTCGGGGCCCGACATCACGGTGTCGTCCACCGCGAGCCCCACCGGCGCGAGGATGTAGCGCTTCTCGCCGTCCACGTAGTGGAGCAGGGCGATGCGGGCGCTGCGATTGGGGTCGTACTCCACCGCGGCGACCCGGGCGGGCACGCCGGTCTTGTCCCGCTTGAAGTCGATCAGCCGGTAGTGGCGCTTGTGGCCCCCGCCGCGGTGGCGGCTGGTGACCCGGCCGTTGGCGTTTCGGCCCCCGGTTTTGGACAGGGGGCGCAACAAGGATTTTTCCGGACGTTTCCGGGTGAGCCCCTCCTGCGTCGCGTGCTCCTGAAAGCGGCGGCCCGGTGAAGTCGGCTTTGATTTTTTGACTGCCATGGAAGACTCCTACACCCCTTCGAAGAAATCGATCCGTTCGCCGGGCATCAGCGTCACGATCGCTTTTTTCCAGTCCTTGCGTTTGCCGAGAATCCGGCCCCGGCGCTTGACCTTGCCCTTGACGTTCTGGGTCCGGACGACTCCGACGCGAACGCCGAACGCCCGCTCCACCGCCTTGCCGATCTCGATCCGGTTGGCCCGCCGATCCACCTCGAAGGATATCTGGTTGCCCAGCTCCCGTTGCAGGGTGGTTTTCTCGGTCACCAGCGGCCGTTTGAGAATATGGTAGGGATTCATGCGGACAGCCTCCCTTCGATGGCCTCGACGGCCGGGGCCATGAGAATCACGTCCCGGTACCGGAGCAGGTCGTACACGTTGAGCCCCTCGCTGCGGAGGACCTTCAGGTTGGGAATGTTCCGGGAGGAAAGCTCCAACTTTTCGTCCGCGCCGGCGGTGACCAGGAGCACGTTTTTCCGTCCCAGGGCGTCCAGCACCTCGGCCACGTCCCGAGTTTTGATCCGTTCCAGCTCCAGTCGATCCAGCACCACCATTTCGCCGGCCTCCAGCTTGCTGGACAGCGCCATTTTCAGCGCCAACCGCCGGACCTTTTTGGGCACCTTGAAATCGTAGGAGCGGGGGCTGGGACCGAAGACCGCGCCGCCGCCGCGCAGCAACGGGGACTTGATGTCGCCCCGTCGGGCCCGGCCGGTGCCCTTTTGCCGAAAGAGCTTTTTGGTGCTGCCCCGGACGTCGCCCCGCCGCTTCACCTGAGCGGTTCCGGCCCGTTTGCGGGCCTGTTGCATCCGAACCACCTGGTGCAGAACCGGCGCCTTGGCCGGAACGGCGAAGACCTCGTCGGTCAGCTCCATCTCCGAGACTTTTTCGCCTTTTGCGTTATATACATCTACCACTGCCATGATTGCACGACCTCTCGTCCACCGGCGAAACTTGTCCCGCCGGCCTTCGGGTTGGGCGACCCCGCGGTTGAATTTAGGTGGCGGATTTCCCGGCCTTGCGAACGGTGACGAACCCGGAACTGGCGCCCGGCACCGCGCCTTTCACCAGCACGAGGTTTTCTTCGGGCCGGATATCGACGATGGTCAAATTTTTGACCGTCTTCCGGGCGTTTCCGTATTGTCCGGGCATCTTTTTGCCCTTGACGACCTTGGCCGGCCAGGCGCTGCACCCGATGGAGCCGGGAATCCGGTAGCTTTTGCCGCCGTGGGTCTTCCGTCCCAAAGCGAAGCCGTGCCGCTTGGTCACGCCCGAGAACCCACGTCCCTTGGTCGTCCCGATCACGTCGATCCGATCGCCGACGGCGAAGAGATCCGCGGAAATCACCTGGCCCACGCTGAAGGCGTCCGGGGTTTCCGTGTCCACCTCGCGCAGCACCCGGCTTTTGGCGCCGCTCTTTTCCAGATGGCCGCGACGGGGACGGTTCATCCGTTCGGGCTTCTGCTCGCCGAAACCGAGCTGGAGGGCGTTGTAGCCGTCGGTCGCCTCGGTCTTGACCTGGGTCACCACGCAGGGCCCGAGTTCGATCACGGTGACCGGAATGAGCCGCCCTTCGGGCGAGAAGACGCCGGTCATGCCGATTTTGCGTCCGATTAGTCCGTTACACATCGTTCCGCCTACCCCCTAAAGTTTGATTTCGACGTCGACGCCCGGCGACAGGTCCAGCTTCATCAGCGCGTCCACCGTCTGCTGGGTCGGTTCCAGGATATCGAGAAGCCGTTTGTGGGTGCGCATCTCGAACTGCTCCCGCGACTTTTTGTCGATGTGGGGGGAGCGCAGCACGCAGTACTTGTTGATTACGGTCGGCAGCGGAATGGGTCCCACCACCTGGGCGCCCGTCTTGTTGGCCGTGTCGACGATGTCGGCGGCGGACTGGTCCAGGAGCTTGTGGTCGTAGGCTTTCAGCCGAATGCGGATTTTCGCGTTGATCATGATGTCTGGCCCCCGTTACTCCAGAATATTGCTGACGACGCCGGCGCCGACGGTTCGGCCGCCCTCGCGGATGGCGAAGC
>CAYFVR010000259.1:0-6652 GCA_964346545.1 uncultured Desulfobacterales bacterium
TCTTGACCTTGGTTTTCAGCCGGAATTCCAGTCCCTGGGCCTTGAGAATCCGCTGAAGGGTCCGGATCACTTGGCCGTCCATGGTTCCGGCGATCTTGTCGGTCATCTCGATCACGGATACGTCCGCGCCCAGCCGCTTCCAAACCGAGCCCAGCTCCAGGCCGATATAGCCGCCGCCGACGATCCCGAGGCGTTCCGGCACTTCGTCGAAGGAAAGCGCGCCGGTGGAGCTGACGATCCGGTCCCGGTCGAATTCCATCCCCGGCACGGAAATGGGTTGGCTTCCGGTGGCCAACAGGATGTGTTTCGCGTTCAGCGTTCGGGTTTCGCCGTCCGGGGTTTCCACGGCGACCTCGTCTTTTCCGGTCAGTTTTCCGGTTCCCCGGATGATCTCCACCTTGTTGTTTTCCAGAAGTTGGCGGACCTGGTCGGTGAGATCTTCCACCACGCCGCGTTTCCGCTCCATCATTTTCGCCAGGTTGAGCCGAACGTTTTCCACCTCCACGCCGTGGTCGGCGAAGACTTCCCGGGCCTGGTGATAGTGCTCGCTGGAATCCAGCAACGCCTTGCTGGGAATGCAGCCGACGTTGAGGCAGACGCCGCCGAGCCGCTCGTCCTTTTCCACGCAGACGGTTTTCATCCCGAGCTGCGCCGCCCGCGCCGCCGCCACATACCCGCCGGGGCCGGAACCGATGATGATCAGGTCGAATTGATTTTCTTGGGTCATGCCGTCTTTCCTCCTTTTTCGAAACCCACGGAAATGACGGGACGGCCACGCCCCGTCGGCCGGTTCGTCTGCGCCCTACACCTCAATCAACATCCGTTCCGGGTCTTCGATGTTTTCCTTGATGCGGCGGAGAAAGGTGACGGCTTCTCGGCCGTCCACGATGCGGTGGTCGTAGCTGAGGGCCAAGTACATCATGGGCCGGATCACGATCTCGTCGTCCACCACCACCGGGCGCTTCTCGATCCGGTGCATGCCCAGAATGCCGCTTTGGGGCGTGTTGAGGATCGGCGTGCTGAGCATGGAGCCGAAGACGCCGCCGTTGGTGATGGTGAAGGTGCCGCCTTCCAGGTCGGCCAGTTCCAGTTTGTTTTCCTTGATCTTGCCCACGTAGTCGATGATGGCCTGTTCGATTCCGGCGAAGCTCAGCTTGTCCGCGTGGCGGATGACCGGCACCACCAGCCCCCGGTCGGAGCCGATCGCGACGCCGACGTGGTAGTAGTGATGGTAAACCACGTCGTCGCCCTCGATGAAGGCGTTGATGGCCGGGAATTCCTGGAGCGCGGCCACCGAGGCTTTCAAAAAGAAGGACATGAAGCCCAGGGAGACGTCGTGCCGTTTCTTGAACGCCTCCTTGTATTGGGTCCGCAGCGCCATGGCCCGGCTCATGTCCACGTCGTTGAAGGTGGTGAGCATGGCCGTGTTCCGGCGGGCTTCCAGCAGGCGGGCGGCGATCCGCTTCCGGATGGGCGTCATGGGCTTGCGCTTGGTGGGCTCGTCGTCTTTTCCGCCGGATTCGGCCTTTTTCGGGGCCGGTTTCTCCGCCGGTTTGGATTCCGGCTTTTTTTGTTCGGCCTTTTCCGGCGAGGGTTTTTTGGCCGTCGTTTCCGACTTTTTCTCCTCCGACTCCGATGGCCGGGATTCCAGATGGCTCAACACGTCGCCCTTGGTGATCCGTCCGCCGGGGCCGGTGCCTTCCACCTCGTCCGGGTCGATGTCGTGCTTGTCGATCAGGCGGCGCACCGAGGGCGGAAAGGTGGATTCGTCCGCGCTCGCCGCTTCCTTTTTGGGCGGCGCTTCCTTCGCCGGTTGGGATTCCTTGGCGGCTTCCCGTTCTTCCGCCTCGGATTCGGCCGCTTCCGCCGTTTCCTCGGATTCTTCTTCCGTCTCTTCTTCGGCCGCTTCCCCCGATTCTTCTTCCGCCTTCCCTTCCTCGGCCGCCGCGCCTTCGGTGTCGATGGTGGCCACCACCGCGCCAACTTCCACGGTTTCGCCTTCTTCCACCTGAATGTGGAGGACCCCGTCGGCTTCGGCGTTGACTTCCAGGGTCACCTTGTCGGTTTCGATGACGAAGATGGGTTCGTCCTTTTCCACCCGGTCGCCGTCTTCCTTGAACCATTCGGCCAGAATCGCTTCCTGAACCGATTCGCCCACGCTGGGCACTTTTACGTCGATGGTTGCCATTTCGGCTCCTTATGTTTTTTGGAAAACAGGTGTTTCCAAATTCGGATTCTGGGGTTGATTCCTCATCGAAGAATTGAATCGCGGAAATGGAACGTGTCGGTTAGAAAAATTTCGTCAACAGAAACCGTCCCAATCCGAATCGGGTGAATGAATTAAAACTAAGGATATGCCAGCAAATCAAGATCGGAGATAAAACGATAATCCCGCTGGTTTTTTGAAATGAGCGGCATATCCAGGGAAATCGCCGTCGCGGCGATGAAGGCGTCCGGAATCAACAAGCCATGACTCAACTGGTATTTCTCCAGAAGATCGCCGCCGGTCTTGGAAATAATTTTATCAATGTGTACCAAATCGAAATGGGCCAGGAATTTGAGGGTATTCCGCAATTCATTACCATTTTCACAACCCACAATCAGTTCCATCTTCGTAATCACGCTAACGGCAAGAGACGCGATTTTTCTTTTTTGGGACAAGCAATTCATGGCGGCGGATATGCCTCGACCGGCGTCGATAAGAATGTCGGTATCGGCCAAAATGAAGTCTTTCAAACCCGCCTATCCCTCCATTCCCTCCGGCGCAACTCTCTGACCCATTGAACGCTGTCCGCCATATCGGATCGATCCCGCCACATTCCGACGAAGGGCTCCGATTCCAGCGGGGTCTCTCGTTCGCCGGTATTCCCAAAGGCCGGTTTTGGCGATTCGTACCGGCTTTTCAGCGACGCCACGAAATCCAATACCTCCTGTTGCGCGGCGGGCGGAAGAGCCTCGATATCCTGCAATATCTTTTCCATATTCATCGACATGGAATCCTCCTTTCACGATTGGCTTCCACCGGCGGCCGGACACAGCGGAAGCGATCGGATATTCGCACGGTGATCCGGCAAGAGCCGTCGTGGATGTTCCGATTCGTTGCTTTCACCCCACCGCCACGCCGGTCAACTGGCCGATGGCGTTGTCCGGGAGGGCTCCCTGCTGTTGCTTGTAGAGATTGGCGAAGCCGGTGGCCGGGCTGGCGGCGGCGTCGCGGCCCACGTAGCCGATGTCGGTCCCGACGATGTCCCGCAGGCGCGGCTCCATGAACCGCCAGGCGCCCATGTTTTCCGGTTCCTCCTGTACCCAGAACCATTGCTCGGCCTTGCGGTATTTTTGCACGTATTCCCAAACTTCCCGCCGGGGGAAGGGATAGAGCTGTTCCACCCGGATGATGGGGATGTTGGCCTTGATGGTGTCCCGCCGCTGGCGAAGCTGATAGTAAATCTTTCCGGTGCAGAACACCACCCGGTGCGGCTTTTCGATGCCGTCCTCGTCGCCCAGCACGGGGTGGAATCGGTCTTCCGCCAAGTGGGACAGTCGGGAAACGGCGTCGGTGCTTCGCAGCAGGCTTTTGGGAGCCATCACCACCAGCGGCTTTCTCCAGGACGCCAGCGCCTGCCGCCGCAGCAGATGGAAATACTGGGCCGGGGTGGTCAGGTTGACCACCTGGATGTTCTCCTCGGCGGCGAGCTGAAGGAAGCGTTCCAGCCGGGCGCTGGAATGCTCGGGCCCCAAACCTTCCCATCCGTGGGGCAGCAGCATGACCAGTCCGGAGAGCCGTTGCCACTTGGCCTGCCCCGCCACGATGTAGAGATCGATCACCGACTGGGCGTTGTTGGCGAAGTCGCCGAACTGGGCCTCCCAGATCGTCAGCCCCTCGGGCCGGACCAGGGAATAGCCGTACTCGAAGCCGAGGACCCCGGTCTCCGAAAGGGAGCTGTTGAGCACTTCGAAGGCGGCGCCGTCCCGGGCCACGTCCCGAAGGGGAACGCGGGCTTTCCCGGTCTTTTTGTCCATCAGCACCGCGTGGCGCTGGCTGAATGTGCCCCGGCCGCTGTCTTGGCCGCTGAGCCGAACCGAGCGTCCCTCCCGCAGCAGGGTGGCGAAGGCCAGCAATTCGGCGCCGGCCCAGTCGATGCCCCGGCCTTTTTCCACCGCGTCCTGGCGGCGGTCCAGCAGCCGTTTCAGCTTGGAATGGGGGGTGAAATCCTCCGGAATGGCGTTGATTTTCTCCGAAACCCAGGTCAGCACCTCTTCGTCCACGCCGGTTTCCACCGGGTCGAAGCTGAACTGGCCGTGGTACTTCTCCCAGTTGTCGTAAAACCGGATTTTGGGAAACACCCGGGGATTGTTTTGGGCGGCCTCGAACGCCTCCTCCAGGCAGGCGTCCACGTCTTCCCCGATGGTGTCCGCCGTGCCCTCCGCGATCTCGTCTTCCGACTCCAGTTTTTGGGCGTACAGTTCGGGGACGGGCGGACGCTCCTTGATCCGGTCGTACATCGTGGGCTGGGTGAAGTAGGGCTCGTCGCCCTCGTTGTGGCCGTAGCGGCGATAGCAGACCAGGTCGATGACCACGTCCTTGCCGAAGGCCATGCGGTAATCGCAGGCCAGCCGAATCACATGGATCACCGCCTCCGGGTTTTCCCCGTGGACGTGGAAAATCGGGACCATGAGCATTTTGGCCACGTCGGTGGAATAGCGGGTGGAGCGGGCGTTTTCCGGCAGGGTGGTGTAGCCGATCTGGTTGTTGATGACGATGTGAACCGTTCCGCCGGTCCCGTATCCTTCCAATCCGGAGAGCTGGAGCGTTTCCATCACCACGCCCTGGCCCGCGAAGGCGGCGTCGCCGTGGATCAGCACCGGCAGCACCCCGTTCCGTTCGCCTCCTTCCAGCAGGTCTTGGCGGCCGTAGGCCACGCCCTCCACCACCGGGTCCACCGACTCCAGATGGCTGGGGTTGTTGACCAGAAAGACCTGCATGGACCGGCCGTTGGCCAGTTCGATGTCGGTGAGGTAGCCGTTGTGGTATTTCACGTCGCCGGAGCCGACCAGACTGTCCCGGTCGTAGGTGTTGGCGAACTCCCGAAAAATCTCCTCGTAGGGCTTGAACAGCACGTTGGTCTGCACGTTGATCCGGCCCCGGTGGGCCATGCCCAGGATGGTTTCCCGGCAGTCGGCCTCCGAGGCGCGGAGCAACAGGGCGTCCAGCATGGGGATGAGCGACTCCGCGCCCTCCAGGGAAAAGCGGGTCTGCCCTATGTATTTTTTGTGGAGATAGGCCTCGAACCGGGCCGCCGCGGTCAGTTTGTGAAGAATGCGGTTGCGAGTCTCTTTGCCCAAGTCGGGCTGGTTTTTCACCGGCTCCATCCGGTCTTGCAGCCAGCGGCGCTCCTCGGGATCCTGAAGGTGCATGTACTCCACGCCCACCGACTGGCAGTAGGTCGTTTTCAACTCCGCGATGATGTCCCGCAAGGGGGCGCTTTTTGTTTCGGCGAACCGACGGGTGTAAAATTCGGTATCCAGATCGGCGGAAGACAGCCCGAAATTCTCCAGGTCCAGCAGCGGATGGCTGGTGGGGCAGGCCGAAAGCGGATCGAGGCAGGCCAGCAGATGGCCCAGATCGCGGTAGCGATATTTGAGCGCCTCCACCCGAGATTGGGCCAGCGCCTTGTCGATGGTGCAGGCGTCTTCGGAGACGATCCCGCCGGAGGCTTCGGGCGCGGCTTCCTCGGGCTCCGGCCGTTCCGCCGTTTTGGCGGACGGGGCGGGTCGTTCCCTTTTGGCCGCGGGGGCTTCTTTCGCTTCGGGCTTCGGTTCCGGTTTCGAAGGCGCCTCCGCGGCGGATGGCGGGGTCTGGCTGCCTCGGTCGAATCCTTCGAAAAAGAAGCGCCAGTCCCGGGTGACCGATTCCGGGTCGTCCTTCCAGCGCTGATACTGCTGGTCGATGAATTCGAGATTCATGGTCTCGGGTATGTCCATGGAGATGTCTTTACCTCTCGGCGGATTCGGGTTGGAGATGGGTGCGGAACCAGCGGGCGACCCGGTCGGCGATCCGGCGGCGATGGTCGGAATCGCCGAACATGTGGTCGGCGCCGGGGAGGATGAACAGTTCCACGTCCGGATTGCGCGACTGGGCCTCGTAGGCGTTTTGCACCGGAATGATTTCGTCCTGGTCGCCGTGAACCACCAGGAGGGGGGCGGGGAGGGTGGCGACGATTTCCGGCACGTCGTAGCGGCGGGCGTCCTCGAAGAATTCCTCCCGAAGGGGCAGATTCCGGCCCCGGCTCTTGAAATGAACCTCGCCGGTCTCCCGCAGCTCCTCCAGTTGGCTTCCGCTGAAAATCAGCCCGGGATCAATGCCCGCCAAGCGGCCGGCCAGGGCGCAAATGCCCCGAACGCCCTCCAGCTCCGCGCCGGAAAGCACGGCGATGGACGCCCCCATGCTGTGGCCCGCCAGGCCGATGCGATCGTAGCCCCGATCCCGCAGCAGTTCCGCGGCCCGGCGCATTTCGTCGATGTGTCGGGTGTAGCTGGTTCGGGCGAAATCGCCTTCGCTTTGCCCGTTGCCGGAAAAGTCGAAGCGCAGCGCCGCCAGGCCGACGGCTTTCAGCTCGCGGGAAATATCCCGAAGAATGGAGGTGTGGCGGGA
>CAYFVR010000260.1:0-6563 GCA_964346545.1 uncultured Desulfobacterales bacterium
GTTCGGCCGGCGGGTTTCTCTCCCTTTTGTAAAGGGGGCCGGGGGGATTTTTTGGGCCGGAAGACTCCGCTTACACTTCTAAAGCGCCAAGGCACCAAGGCGCCAAAGTAGAATTAAACGCGCTCCGGAAACAGCTCCACCGACATTTCCCGCAGCTTGAATTTCTGGACCTTGCCGCTGGCGGTCATGGGATAGTCGTTCACGAAGGTCACGTATTTGGGGATTTTGTAGCGGCTGATCTTGCCGCGGCAAAAATCCCGGATGTCCTCGGGGCGGTGGTCGCAGCCCTCCTTGAGGACGATGAACGCGCCCACCTCCTCTCCGTATTTTTCGCTGGGAACGCCCACCACCTGGGCGTCGGCGATCCCTTCCAGCCCAAATAGAAATTCCTCGATCTCCCGGGGATAAATATTTTCCCCGCCCCGGATGATCATGTCCTTGTGGCGGCCGGTGATGGCCAGATAGCCGTTTTCGTCCATCACCCCCAAGTCGCCGGAATGGAGCCAGCCCTCGGCGTCAATGGTTTCCGCCGTGGCCCGGGGATTGTTGTAGTAGCCCTTCATGACGTTGTATCCCCGGCAGCAGACCTCCCCCTGAGTCCCCGCCGGAACCGGAACGCCCGTTTCCGGGTCCACCACCCGCACTTCGATTTCCGGCATGGCGCGCCCCACCGACTCCACCCGAAGCCGAATGTCGTCGTCCGCCCGGGTCTGGGTCATCACCGGCGACGCCTCGGTAAGTCCGTAGCAGATGGTGATTTCCGACATGTGCATCCGGTCGATGACTTGGCGCATGACCTCGATGGGGCAGGGCGAGCCCGCCATGATGCCGGTGCGCAGGCTGGAAAAGTCGAACTTGGGAAACAGCTTGTGGCCCAACACGGCGATGAACATGGTGGGCACGCCGTACAGCGCCGTGCATCGTTCCCGCTCCACCGAATCCATCACCTGCACCGGATCGAATCCTTCCAGAATCACCATGGTGGCGGCGTGGGAAACCGCCGCCAGTACGCCCAACACGCAGCCGAAGCAGTGAAACAGCGGCACCGGAATGCAAACCCGATCCTCCGGGGCGAAGCGCTGGTTTTCCCCGATCCAGAACCCGTTGTTGGCGATGTTGTGGTGGGTCAGCATGACGCCCTTGGGAAATCCGGTGGTCCCGCTGGTGTACTGCATGTTGACCACGTCATGGGGATCGAGGGAATCCTGGCGGGCCTGGTAGTCGGATGGACCGGACATGGGCGCCAGGGCCAGAAGCTCCGGCAGGCTGTACATGCCCCGGTGCTTGTCGTGACCCAGAAAGAAAACCCGCTTGAGATGGGGGAATTCCGAACTCTGAAGGTAGCCCCGCTCCTGTTCGCGCAGTTCGGGGACCAGCTCGTACAGGGTCTGAACGTAGTCCACGTCCCGGAAACCGTCGATGAGGAAGATGTTCTCCGCCTCGGACTGGCGGAGAAGATAGGCCAGCTCGTGGCTCTGGTAGTTGGTGTTGACGGTCAGCAGAACCGCCCCGATGCGGGCCGTGGCGAATTGGAGCGCCACCCAGTGGGGAACGTTGGTGGCCCAGACGGCGACTTTCTCGCCTTTCCGGACGCCCAGCGCCATGAGGCCCCGGGCCAGTCGGTCCACCACCTCGTTGAATTCCCGGTAGGTCAGCCGGTAGTCGCGATCCACGTAGACCACGGCCTCCCGGTCGGGGTGGGTGGAAACGGCCTGGTCCAGAAGCTGGCCGAGGGTGAGGTTTTTCAGGTTTTGGTTGGTCATGGGGATGGGTATCTCCGGTTTTTTGGGGAGTTCCGGTGGGTTTTGCGCTTGGTGCGTGGGCACGGACGTATACGGACGCTTGGGTGGATGAAGACTCGGGATTCATGGAAATCCTTGTGGCCCCATAACATCGCCGAAGCAAAGAAAACACGGACGGACACGCCAAGGAAGGCCCGGAAGATTTACGCCCTGGAACTCCTGGAATTTTTCGTCGGGTTTATTCTGGAAAGTAAAGGACGGCGTAGATGCCGGCGGGTTCCGCGCGGGCGCAGCCGACGTAGTGGGGAACGATGGAATTATAGTAGATGCTGTCCCCGGTCTTGAGGATGTGGGTTTCCGTGCCGTGCAGGATTTCAATTTCCCCGGAAACCACCACGATGAATTCCTCGCCTTCGTGGGAGGAACGGGTCTTTTCCTTGCCCGATTCCGGCAGCAGTTCGACGAAAAACGGCTCCATGTGGCGGTCGGTCTTGCCCCGGCCAAGGGAATAAAACCGGTGGGAGACCGGCTCGTCCTTGTCCCGCAGCATGCTCAGTTCGGTTTTTCGCTCCTCCAGCCGAATGATGAGCGGGTCCTCGCTGACCTGGTCGTCCAGAAAGGTACCGAGACGGACGCCCAGGGCCCGGGCGATTTTGAGCAGGGGGCCGAGGGACGGATACACGTCGTCGTTTTTGACGTGCTCCAAAAAGTGAATGTCCAGCCCGGTGCGGGCCGCCAGCTCTTGCAACGATATCTGCTTCTTTTCCATCAGCGAGACGATGCGCTGACTGACTTTTTCCAGATTCATGAATGAAGTCCTCTCAAAAAGGCGAAGATCCCGGACGTTCGCGACGGGATCGGGTTGCAAAAAGGGAAGGCACTACCACAGGCGGACGGCGGGGAAAAGGCTTTTGTCGGAGAAAATCAGGAAAACCCGGCGGCCCCGGGGGGAAGGGGCCGCCGGGTTTCTCCCATTCGGATGGTTGGGGACCATGCCGTTCATTTTGGCGAAAAGGCGTGGGAGCGTATCGCATACGGCCGCGGTCAATCCGGCCGCGCCGTACATGAGAGACGCCAACGTGAACGATATTGTGGTCAGGGGGTGAACGTGTCCGGCCGAAACTCCAGGGTGGCGAAATAGTCTTTCGGGGTTTCGCGCCGGCGGATCAACTCCACGGAGCCGTCGATCCGCAACAGGAGTTCCTGGGGCCGGAGTTTGCCGTTGTAGGTGAAGCCCATGGCGTGGCCGTGGGCCCCGGTGTCCTCGATGACCACCCGGTCGCCGTCCTGAATCCGGGGCAGCTCCCGCTGGACGGCGAATTTGTCGTTGTTCTCGCAGAGCGACCCGACCACGTCCACCACTTCCAGCTCGGCGGCGCCCTGACGCGCCGGAACTTCGATGTGGTGATAGGCGCCGTACATCCCCGGCCGCATAAGGGCCGACATGCAGGCGTCCAGCCCGACGTAGGTGCGGTAGATTTCCTTGCGGTTGATGGCGGTGGCCGCCAGCACCCCGTGGGGGCCGGTCATGAATCGGCCGCTTTCCATGCAGAGGGCCGGCGTGTAGCCCTGTTCCTTTCCGAAATCGTGGAAGAGGGCGGTGACTTCGCGCCCGAGGGCGGCAAGGTTGAGCGGTTCGTCCTCGGGCCGGTAGGGAATGCCCAGCCCGCCGCCGATGTTGAGGAATTCGAACCGGATGTCCAGCGTTTTGCCGATCCAGGCGGCGACCTCCAGCAACATGCGGGCGGTTTCGACCATGTAGGTGTGGTCCCGCTCGTTGGATGCCAGCATGGTGTGCAGGCCGAACCGCTTCGCGCCCCGGTCCATGGCCTGTCGGTAGGCGTCCAAAATCTGGTCGTGGCTGACGCCGTACTTGGCCTCCACCGGATTGCCGATGATGGCGTTGCCGCTGCGCCGGGGGCCGGGATTGTAGCGGAAGCAGATCAGCTCCGGGAATTCGGGAACTTTGGGAATGAGGGAAATGTCGTCCAGGTTGAGGATGGAGCCGCCGTCCGCGGCGGCCAGCTCGAATTCCTCTTTGCTGGTGTTGTTGGAGGTGAACATGATGTCTTCCCCCCGGCCGCCGACGCGACGGGAGAGCAGCAGTTCGGTGACGGAGCTGCAATCGTAGCCGTAGCCCATGTCGCCCATGATTTCCAGAACGGCGGGATTGGGCAGGGCCTTGACGGCGTAGTATTCCCGGAAGTCTTCAAGGTCGGAAAAGGCGTCGCGCAGAGCCTTGCCGGTGGCCCGGATGCCGGCTTCGTCGTAGATGTGGAAGGGGGTGCCGTAGTGGTCGGCGATGGCGTCCAGGACCGGGAAGAGGCGGTCCTTGAATTCCTGGGACATGGGCATGGGGTGGTCTCCTTATGAATTTTGGAAATGGATCGTCGATTCGTAGGGGCGTTGCTTGCCGCGCCCCGGTGCGTGAAGAGAAACATTCAATATGTCTCGAAAAAACAGCGAAGCATCGTCTGCCGACGGGACGTGGTCGGCTGGGACAGGGGTAGGTTGGGTTAGCGAAGCGTAACCCAACATCGCCCCAATCCCCGGCGCGTTACAATTTTTTCGGATATCCACAATTCCGGATTTTTGTTGGGTTACGCTTCGCTAACCCAACCTACCCACTCGCCCTCATGAAAGTGGTTGCCAGATTCCCAAAAGTTCGGAGTCCCGCCTTTAGGCGGAATCGGGGATTCCGGCAAAGCGGCCTCGATGAATTCCGATCGCTGGAAACGCTCGAAACCCAAGATTTATTCCTCCGAACCATTGTCAATGGGAATTCTGGCCGATTCCTTGTAGGTCGTCAAGACCGTGGCCGTGCGGGTGCGGGAAACGCCGGGGGCGGCGGCGATGCGCTCCCGGAGCAGGCGGCCGAGGGCGGGCGGGTCTGCAACACGGAGCTTGACCAGGAAGGCGTCCTCCCCGGCCACGAAGTGGACTTCCTGGACTTCGGGGATATCGGAGAGGGACTGGCCCGTTGCGGCTTCGTCCGCGCCGGGGGAGAGGGAAACGGTGACGAAGGCCACCAGCGACCGCTCGAAGAAGTGGGGGTTGAGCCGCACTTCGTAGCCGTCGATGACGCCCCGCTTCTCCAGCTTCCGAATCCGCTCCAGCACCCCGGACGGGGCCATGCCCACCTGGCGAGCGACCTCGCTGTTGGGAATCCGGGCTTTATCTTGAAGAATCTTCAGGATTTTGTGGTCGATTTCGTCGATCATTGGGGTTTATCACTCCTTTTATTGACGAATATTCGTTTTTGATTGGATTGTCAAGAAGAATGTGCGGGAGAGAAGATATTTTCGAGAACGACATTCGGACGGCCGATTGCCGAAGCCGAATCGCCGACCATCTCGTCAAAGTCTGGAAAACCGACGGCCGGGAAACCTGGGTCCTGATCCACGTCGAAGTGCAGGGCCAACCCCAGCCCCACTTCGGAAAACGGGTCTTCGTCTACCACTACCGCATCCACGACCTCCACGACCGCCCCGTCCTCAGCCTCGCCGTGCTTGCGGACGACCATCCGAATTGGTATGTTGACGAGTACAGACAGGAACTTTGGGGTTGCCGCACCGTCTTCCAGTTCCCCGCCATCAAACTCCTTCACTTCCAGGAAAAATGGCCGGAGCTGGAAGCCTCGGACAACCCCTTCGCCGTCGTGGTCATGGCCCATCTCCGCACCCTGGAAACCCGAAAAGACAACGCCAACCGGTTCCGCGCCAAACTGACTCTCAGCAAATCCCTCTACCGGCGCGGCTGGTCCAAACAGGAAATCATCGACCTCTACCGCTTCATCGACTGGATCATGGACCTGCCCAAAGAACTGGAAACCGCCTACCACGCCGAACTCTCCAAGTTCGAGGAGGAAATCAAAATGCCCTACGTCACCACCGCCGAGCGGATCGGCATTGAAAAAGGCAAAGCCGAAGGTCTCGAAGAAGGGCAATGGAAGAAAGCCCTCGAAACAGCAAAAAATCTCCTCGCACTGGAAGTTTTAACGGATGACCAGATTGCAAACGCAACCGGATTGCCTTTGGAAGAAGTTCTCGCTTTGAGGGAAAAGGAATCCGAAGGAAAATAAACCAAAATTTGGAGACGTTCAGATCGGTCGTATGTTCGGAAAACAATCGATCCAAGCAGGATGAGGAAATCAAAATGCCCTACGTCACCACCGCCGAGCGGATCGGAATTCGGAAAGCCAAAAAAGAAACCGCAAAGAACTTACTCTTGCTGAAAATTTTGACCGATAAGCAGATCGTGGATGTCACAGGGCTCGATTGGGAAGAAATCGGCCGTTTGAAGGAAAAAATGGGTTCTGGTGACGACCAAACAGATGCCTGAGCCCTCCCTCGCCATCATCCTCGGCACCGCCTTCTCCGACGACCTCCCGGCCGGGCTATCCCTCCACCCGGAAACCATCCAAACCCCGGCCGGTCCCTGGACGCTCCACCGGGTGGACGGCCTCGACCACCCGGCCTATCTTAGCTTCCGCCACGGCATTCCCCATCGCCTGCTGCCCAACCAAATTCCCTATCGCGCCCAGGCCCACGCTCTTTGCGCGGTGGATTGCGGGGCCTTGCTCGTCACCAGCTCCGTCGGCGTGCTCGATTCGTCGCTTCCGCTCTACCGCCCCCTATCCGTCTCGGACCTCCTCATGCTGGACAACCGACTGCCGGACGGCTCCACCTGCACCGTCTTCACGGAACCGACCCCGGACCACGGCCACCTCGTCCTCCACGACGGACTGTTTTCCCGGGAACTCGTCGACCAGATCGCCCAACTGGCGGAAGGGGAGGGCGCACCGGTTTCCGGCGAGGCGGT
>CAYFVR010000261.1:0-6540 GCA_964346545.1 uncultured Desulfobacterales bacterium
CTTGGCCCCCGCCTCGGACGTCGGAACCAGCACCTTGCCGCCCATGTGGCCGCATTTCTTCTCGCTGGCGAGCTGGTCTTCCCAATGGACCCCGGCGGCCCCGGCCTCGATCATCGCCTTCATCAGCTCGAAGGCGTTGAGCGGCCCGCCGAAGCCGGCCTCGGCGTCGGCCACGATGGGCGCGAACCAGTGAACGCCGTCGTCGCCTTCCATGTGGTGGATCTGGTCGGCCCGCTGGAACGTCTGGTTGATGCGCCGGACCACGGAGGGGACGCTGTTGGCCGGGTAGAGGCTCTGGTCCGGGTACATGTGGCCCGCCAGGTTGGCGTCCGCGGCCACCTGCCAGCCGGATAAGTAGATGGCCTGAAGGCCGGCCTTGACCATCTGCATGGCCTGGTTGCCGGTGAGCGCCCCGAGGCCGTGGACGTAATCCTGTTCGTGGGTCAGCTTCCACAGCCGTTCCGCGCCCAGACGGGCCAGGGTGTGCTCGATGCCCACGGAGCCCCGCAGGTTTACCACGTCCATGGCGGTGTAGTGCCGGTCCACGCCCTTCCAGCGTGGGTCGGTCTCCCATTGTTGTTGCAGGGTCTCAGCCTCGCGTTTGCGATCGATCGTCATGGGTCTGACCTTTCTTCCATTGCTTGGGGTGAAGCGCCGCCGCGGGGGGACGGCGGCGCGTCGGGACGGGTTGGTTTCGATCGGAAATCGGTTGGATGCCGATTCGATATCGGGGCCGGAGCGGCGGGGCGTCGCGCCGGGTCAGATCATCTCGTACGCGGGAAGCGTGAGAAATTCCGTGAACTGGTCGTCGGAAGTCAAGTCGTCGAAGAGCTGGGCCGCCTTTTGGTAGGTTCCGGAGGCGAAGTTTTCCGGTCCCACGATGGCTTCCACCTTTTTCAGCTCTTCGGCCAGCAGTTCCCGAAACAGGGCCACGGAAACCTTGCGGCCGTCTTCCAGCACGCCCTTGGGGCTGTGAATCCACTGCCAGATCTGGGAGCGGGAAATCTCCGCCGTGGCGGCGTCCTCCATTAAATGGAAGATGGGCACGCAGCCCACGCCGGCCAGCCAGGAGCCCAGGTATTGAATGCCCACGTTGATGTTGGTGCGCAGCCCCTGCTCGGTGATGGGCGTCTCCGGGTCGAACTTCAGCAGGTCTTCGGCGGTGACGTTCACGTCCTCCCGCTGGCGCTCGATCTGGTTGGGGCCTTTCATTTCCTTGTCGAAGGCCTCTTTCGCCAGCGCCACCAGGCCGGGATGGGCCACCCAGGTGCCGTCGTGGCCGTCGCCCGCTTCCCGGAGCTTGTCCTGTCGCACCTTTTCCAGCGCCGCCTCGTTGGCCTCGGGATCGTTTTTGATGGGTATCTGGGCCGCCATGCCGCCGATGGCGTGGGCGCCGCGGCGATGGCAGACCTTGATGACGAGTTGGGAGTAGCTCCGCATGAAATGGGTGGTCATGGTGACCCGGGCCCGGTCGGCCAGGCAGAAATCCCGGTCGTTGCGGAATTTCTTGATGCAGGAGAAGATGTAGTCCCACCGGCCGCAGTTGAGCCCGGCGGAATGTTCCCGCAGCTCGTGGAGAATCTCCTCGCACTCGAAGGCGGCGGTGATGGTTTCGATGAGCACCGTGGCCCGGATGGTTCCGTTGGGAATATCGAGCAATTCCTGGGCCCGCGTGAACACGTCGTTCCAGAGCCGGGCTTCCCGGTGGCTTTCCAGCTTGGGCAGATAAAAATACGGTCCGGAGCCCTTGTCCAGCAGATTTTTCGCGTTGTGGAAAAAGTAGAGCCCGAAGTCGAAGAGGCTGGCGCTGACCTTTTCGCCGTCCACGGACATGTGCTTTTCGACCAGGTGCCAGCCGCGCGGCCGGACCAGGAGGGTGGCGAGCTTTTCGCCCAGGGCGTAGTGCTTGCCCTCGGGGCTGGTGAAGTCGATGTTCCGGTTGATGGCGTCCCGCAGGTTGATCTGGCCGTCCAGGTTGTTGCCCCAGGTGGGCGTGTGGGAGTCCTCGAAATCGGCCATGAAGACGTAGGCGCCGGAGTTGAGCGCGTTGATGATCATCTTGCGGTCCACCGGGCCGGTGATTTCCACGCGCCGGTCCTTCAGATCGTCGGGAATGGAGGCCACCCGCCAATCGCCGCCCCGGATGTTGGCGGTTTCGGGCAGAAAATCCAGGGACTCGCCCGCGTCGAGTTTGGCCTGACGCTCCTTTCGGGCTTCCAGCAGCTCCTTGCGGCGGACGTTGAAGTTCCGGTGAAGATCGGCCACGAAGGCCAGGGCGTCGGGGGTGAGGATTTCCAGATGGGGATCGGAGACATCGCCGGAGAGAATCACGCCGTCGGGCGGCGTCAGGGGGGTCGCGCTCATGTTGCATCCTCCTCGATTGTGCGATAGATTGAAGATTTTGCTTGAAAAGCCGTTTTCGAGCCGTTCGGCCGGAGTAGGCGGCAATCATTATGAGATGATAATAAACATCAAATCGCGGTTCGCAAAAAAAACCGCGTTCAACGTGTGCCCATGAATACCATGAATCCATCGACGGAGCGCCGATCCGCCCGAAAATCGGAAGCGGAATCGGCCCAAAAGCCCAATGAGGCGGACATTCGCCGGCTGCACGCCCTGTGCCGGAAAGTTCCGGCATCGGAATTCCACGCCTTTCGTCGTCAAATTGGCCGGCTCGCCAAGGGCGGACGCAATTTCGATCAGCGAAAGGAGCGGCTGGAGAAGCAAATCCAGGCGGCGGTCCAGCGTCGCCGGTGGCGGGCGGAGAATCGTCCCCGGGTGGACTACCCCGAGGAGCTGCCCATCACCGCCCGGCGGGAAGAGATCGTGGACGCCATCCGCTCCCATTCCGTGGTGGTGATCTCCGGCGACACCGGTTCCGGGAAAAGCACCCAGATTCCCAAATTCTGTCTGGAAGCCGGGCGGGGCGTGGACGGCCTGATCGGCTGCACCCAGCCGCGCCGGATCGCCGCCATCACCCTGGCCAACCGGATCGCCGAGGAGCTGGGCGAGTCGCCGGGCAAATCCGTGGGCCACAAAATCCGTTTCCAGGACGCCACCGGCGACGAAACCTTCATCAAGCTGATGACCGACGGCATCCTGCTGGCCGAGGCCCAGGCCGACCGATGGCTCAACGCCTACGACACGATCATCGTGGACGAGGCCCACGAGCGGAGCCTCAACATCGACTTCGTGCTGGGGATGCTCAAGACCCTGGTCCGCCGACGCCGGGACCTGAAGCTGATCATCACCTCCGCCACCATCGACACCGAGAAGTTCTCCAAAGCCTTCGACGACGCCCCGGTGATCGAGGTTTCCGGCCGGACCTATCCCGTGGACGTGGAATACCAACCGCCCGAGCCCGGCGACGAGGACGCCACCCACGTCGATCTGGCCGTGTCCACGGTGGATCGGCTCCAGCGGGAGCGGCCCTACGGCGGCGACATCCTGGTCTTCATGCCCACGGAGCAGGACATCCGGGAGACCTGCGAATGGCTGGAGGCCAAAAACCACATGGGCATGACGGTGTTGCCGCTCTTCGCCCGACTTTCGGCCGGGGATCAATCCCGGGTTTTCTCCCCGGTGCGGGGGCGCAAGGTGATCGTGGCCACCAACGTGGCGGAGACCTCCCTGACCATTCCCGGAATCCGCTACGTGGTGGACACCGGCCTGGCCCGGATTTCCCAGTATCAGCCCCGAACCCGGACCACGGCCTTGCCGGTGGCGCCCATCGCCCGGAGCAGCGCCGACCAGCGCAAGGGCCGTTGCGGCCGGACCTCCGGCGGCGTCTGCATTCGGCTGTACGAAGAGGAAGACTACGAAAGCCGCCCCCGGTTCACCCCGCCGGAAATTTTGCGCTCCAACCTGGCCGAGGTCATCCTGCGGATGCTGGACCTGCGGCTGGGGGACCTGGCCGCCTTCCCCTTCATCGACCGGCCGGCGGATCGGAACATCCAGGACGGCTTCCGGATGCTGGAGGAGCTGGGGGCGGTGCGGCGGCTGGAAGCGGATCGGCCGGGCGCGACCCACGCCCTGACCGAGCGGGGTCGCATGATGGCCCGGCTGCCGCTGGACCCGCGCATTTCCCGGATGCTGCTGGAGGGGAAGGCGCGGGACGTGCTGCCGCCGGTCACGGTGCTGGCCGCCGCGCTGAGCATTCAGGACCCCCGGGAACGGCCGTCGGAAAAGGAAAAACAGGCCGACCAGGCCCATGCCCGCTTCGTGGACGCCCGATCCGATTTTCTCACGCTGCTCAACATCTGGACGATCTATCACGAGCACCGGGCCGAGGGGCGCGGCACCAGCCGGATGCGCCGCTTCTGCAAGGAACATTTCCTTTCCTTTCGCCGAATGCGGGAGTGGCGGGACGTTCACCATCAGCTCCGGACGATTCTGCAGGAAAACGACCTCTGGGCCGAGGCGTCGGAGATGGAACGGGAGGCCAAGGGCGAGGGCTTCAGTCCTTGGTACGCCGCGATCCACCAGTCGGTGCTGAGCGGATTTCTTTCCAGCATCGCCCAGCGCAAGGAGGGCAATTTCTATCAGGCGGCCCGGAACCGGGAGGTGATGCTGTTTCCGGGCTCGGGGCTTTTCAACCGGGGGACCGGCTGGGTGGTGGCCGCCGAAATGGTGGAGACCTCCCGCCTCTTCGCCCGAACCGCGGCGGCGGTGGATTCCGACTGGCTGGAGCCGCTGGCCGGCGATCTGGTGCGGCGGACCTACCGGGACGCCCACTGGGAGAAAAAACGGGGCGAGGTGGTGGCCTCGGAGCAGGTGACGCTTTTCGGCCTGACCATCGTGGGGGACCGGCGCGTCTCCTACGGCCGGATCGATCCGTCGGCGGCCCGGGAGATTTTCATCCGAAACGGGCTGGTGGAGGGCGAAATCCAGCGGCCGCCGGGCTTCGTCCGCCACAACCGGGCGGAGGTGGAAGCGGTGCGCGAGCTGGAGGACCGGATGCGCCGCCGAGACCTGCTGATTGGCGAAGAGGCGCTGTTCGACTTCTACGACCAGCGGATTCCGCCGGAGATCACCGATTTGGCCGGCTTGCGGAACTGGCTGCGGGGGAAAAAGAGCGACGAGTTTCTCCGCATGAGTCGGGAGACGCTGATGGCCTATCGGCCCGAGGCCGACCTGGCGGAGCGTTTTCCGGAGCGGGTGTCGCTGGAAAACACGGTGCTGCCGTTGAATTATCGCTTCGATCCCGGGGAGGAATCCGACGGGGTGACCCTGCGGGTTTCCGCCGCCGAGGCCGGATCGGTGCGTCCCGCTGTGATGGATTGGCTGGTGCCGGGGCTGTTTCGGGAAAAGGTGGAGTTGCTGTTGAAGGGCTTGCCCAAGGGCTACCGGAAACAGTTCGTGCCGGTCTCCGAAACGGTGAAGATCATCGCCGACGAGATGCCCCGCCAGCCGGAAGTGCCGCTGGCCACCGCCCTGAGCGGCTTCGTCCACCGTCGCTTCGGCGTGGACGTTCCGGCCTCGGCCTGGCCGCTGGATTCGCTGCCCGACCATCTGCGGATGCGGATTTCGGTGCGCGGGGCGAAGGGAGAGGAGCTGCGGGCCGGGCGCGATCCGGCGTTGCTGCGGGGGGCCGCGCCCGCGGGGCCGGAGCCGGACCGGTTCGAGCGGGCGCGAGCGGAATGGGAGCGGGACGGGCTGACCGATTGGGACGTGGGCGAGCTGCCGGATTCCATCGTCCTGGAAGGGAAGGGGCCGGAGCGCTGGACCGCCTATCCCGCGCTGGCGGCCAACGAGGCGGGCGGCGTGGATTTGCGGCTGTTCCGGAGCCGGGGCAAGGCGCTGGTTTCCCATCGCAAGGGTGTGGCCCGCCTGTTGGAGCGGCGGAACGGGAGTTTGTCCCGGACGCTGGCCCGGCAGGTGTCGTTGCCACGGACGGCGGCGGGCGCGGCCAAGTATTTCGGCGGGGCCAAGGCGATGGAAACGGCCATGGCCGAGCGGGTGACGGCGGAGGTGTTCGAGAAGAACGTCCGGGATCGGTCGGCGTTCGAGGCCCACGCCGAGGCGGCCGGGGCCTCGTTGCTGAAGGCCGGGGCGGCCAAGCGGGACGCGGTGGCGCGGGTGCTGACGGCGTACGCCGAAGCCCGGGAGATGGTTTACGATCTGGAAAATGCCAATCGGCGGAATCCGGGGATCATCCGGTTTCTCTCCGACCGCCGGGACGATCTGGCCAATCTGGCCCCGGAGCATTTCGTGTCGCTGTACGAAACGGAGCGGCTGAAGCAGGTGGCCCGGTACCTCCAGGCGGTGGCGGTGCGGGCGGAGCGCGGGGCGGTCTCGCCGGAAAAGGACGCGGTCAAGGCCAAGGAGGTGAAGGTCCATGAGGAACGGCTGGCGACGCTGCTGAAGGAGCTGGGGCCGAAGACGACGCCGGAAAAGCGGGCGGCGGTGGAGGCGTTCTTCTGGAGCCTGGAGGAGTTCAAGGTTTCCGTCTTCGCCCAGGAGTTGGGCACGGCCGAGAAGGTTTCCAGCAAACGGCTGACGAAGCGGTTTGAGGAGATTCGGCGGATGGTGTGAGGGGGG
>CAYFVR010000262.1:0-6475 GCA_964346545.1 uncultured Desulfobacterales bacterium
GGTCGGGTCGGGTCGAGCTTGATCGGATCCGATCGAATCGGAACGGAGCGGGTCAAAATTGGCCCGGACTTCCGCCGCCGAAAGGATGAACGAACCGCTTCGCCCCTGGAAATCGGTCTTCAGGCGCCTTTTCCGGACGCCGAATCCTTGCGAACCGGGCGAATCATCCGCATACTTTCCCATTGCTCCGAGGTCCCCGGCCACATTCGACCTCGAAAGGACGCACCCCGTCATGGACCATTCACGCCGCTTTCGTCTCCGCAACCATATCGACGAGCTGGAAACCCTTCGGGAAAACCTCGAAGCGTTCGGAGAAACCGTCGGAATCACCCGGCGTTGTCTGTTCCGATTGAATCTGGCCCTGGACGAGTTGTTCACCAACGTCGTCACCTGCGGGTACGAAGATCGAAACATCCATTACGTGGACGTGGAGCTGCGCGCCGACGAAAAAGAGCTGACCATTACCATCATCGACGACGGGGTGCCCTTCAATCCGCTTCCCACGGAGCCGCCCGACACCCAATGCGAGGTGGAAAAACGGAAGGTCGGCGGATTGGGCATTCATCTGGTCAAACAGCTCATGGACCACCTCGGCTACCGCCGGGAAAAGGGATTGAACATTGTGACGCTGATCAAAAAACGCGAAATTTCGCCGGAAATAGACGAATGAAAGAGGACAGAATGGAAATTTCCCAGCGCGACGAAGGAGACGCCAAAATCTTGGAAGTGGAAGGCCGCCTGGATTCCAACACCGCCCCGAAATTCGAGGAAACCCTGTTCGACGCCATCCGGAACGGCGGCCGAAAGGTCATCATCGACTGCGGATCGCTGGGCTACATCTCCAGCGCCGGGTTGCGGGTGATTCTCAAGGCCGCCAAGGACGTGAAACGGTCGGAAGGCCAACTGGTGCTCTGCGCGCTTCAGGACTACGTCCGGGAGGTTTTCGAAATTTCCGGCTTCGACAGTTTTCTGCCCATCGTGTCTTCGCTGGACGACGCCATGAAGAAGTCGCCCGGCGGGTGAAAACCCGGACGAGCGGCCTTGATCCGCGGAAAACGGGCCTTATTGCGATGTAACGCCGACACCTGCACCGGAACGGAGTGGTTCATGGACGCACCCAACGCCAAATACCTCAAAGACTACCAACCGCCCGCCTTCACCGTGGATACGGTGGACCTGACCGTGGAGCTGAAAGACCGGGATACACTGGTGGACGCCCGACTCGCCGTCCGCCGCAATCCCGAAGCGGAGGGCAACGGCCGCCCCTTCGTCCTGGACGGCCGTGAGCTGGACCCGACCTATCTCGCCATCGACGGCAAGGAACTGCCTCGGGACGCCTACACGCTCGACGACGAACGGCTTACGATTTCCGGCGTTCCCGACGCCTTCACCCTGGACACCCGGGTCCGCATCCAGCCCCAGGAAAACGCCGCGCTGGAGGGACTGTACAAATCCGGCGACATGTTCTGCACCCAGTGCGAATCCGAAGGCTTCCGCCGAATCACCTTTTTTCCGGATCGGCCCGACGTGATGGCCCGCTACACCTGCACCGTCATCGGCGACAAGGCCCGTTATCCCATCCTGCTGGCAAACGGCAATCGGGTCGAGGCGGGGGAGATGGAAGCCGGTCGCCATTGGGTGCGGTGGGAAGACCCTTTTCCCAAGCCCAGCTACCTCTTCGCGCTGGTGGCCGGCGACCTGTTTTGCCTGTCCGACACCTTCCGAACGATGTCCGGCCGGGAGGTCAAGCTGGAAATCTACGCCGAGCACGAAAACGCCGACAAATGCGATCACGCCATGGAGGCGCTCAAAAAATCCATGCGCTGGGACGAGGAGACCTTCGGGCTGGAATACGACCTGGACGTCTACATGATCGTGGCGGTGAACGATTTCAACATGGGCGCCATGGAGAACAAGGGCCTCAACGTCTTCAACGCCAAGTACGTGCTGGCCCGGCCCGACACCGCCACCGACCAGGATTTCTGGAACATCGACCGGGTGGTGGCCCACGAATATTTCCACAACTGGACCGGCAACCGGGTGACCCTGCGCAACTGGTTCCAGCTCAGCCTCAAGGAAGGGCTCACCGTCTATCGGGACCAGGAATTCTCCTCGGACCTGACCTCGCGACCCGTCAAACGAATCGGCGACGTGCGCACCCTGCGGGCCTACCAGTTCCCGGAAGACGCCGGCCCCATGGCCCATCCCGTCCGGCCCGCCAGCTACATCAAGATGGACAATTTCTACACCGTCACCGTCTACGAAAAAGGGGCGGAGGTGGTGCGGATGATCCGGACGCTGGTGGGCAAGGAGGGCTTCCGGAAGGGCATGGATCTTTATTTCGAGCGGCACGACGGCGACGCGGTCACGGTGGAGGATTTCGTGGCGGCCATGGCCGACGCCAACGGGGCCGATTTGGATCATTTCATGCCGTGGTATTCCCAGGCGGGCACGCCGGAAATCCGGGTGCGGGGCGAACACGACGACCAGAAGCGGGAATACGCCCTCACCCTCTCCCAGCACGTGCCGCCCACGCCGGACATGTCCGAAAAATCGCCCATGCACATCCCCGTGGCCGTGGGCCTGCTGGACGCGGAGGGCCGGGACGTTCCGCTGCGGCTGACCCGCGAAGCCGAAGCGGCGGGAACCACCCGGGTGCTCGACCTGAAAAAGTCGGAACAAACCTTCGTCTTCGGCGACGTGCCGCCCGGGGTGGTCCCCTCGGTGTTCCGCAACTTTTCCGCCCCGGTGAAGCGGGTGGACGAGGTGGACGACGAAACCTTGGCCTTCCTGTTCGCCCGCGACACCGATCCCTTCAACCGATGGGACGCCGGCCAGAAACTTTTCGCGCGGATGATGCTGCGCCTGGTGGAGGATCACCGCGCCGGCCGGGAATTGACCCTGGATGAGGCGGTGGTGGAACCCTTTCGGCGAACCCTGCGCCATCCGGAGCTGGACAAATCCTTTATCGCCGAGGCGCTGACGCTTCCCACCGAGGCGGAGCTGGCCATCCTCATGAGCGAGCGGGGCGACATCGACCCCGACGCCATCCACGGGGCCCGATGGTTCGCCACGGCCCGGCTGGCGGAGCGGCTCCGGCCCGACTTCGAGGAAATCTACCGGGCCAACCAGGAAACCGGCGAATACGTGGTGGACCCGCCCTCGGTGGGCCGGCGCCGGCTGAAGAGCCTGGCGTTGGCCTTCCTGGGCCGGATCGAGGGCGAAGATTCGGTTCGCCGGGCCCGGGAACAGTTCGACGGCGCCACCAACATGACCGATTCCATGGCGGCCCTTTCGGTGCTCAGCCACATCGATTGCCCGGAACGGGAGCGGGCCCTGGAACAATTTTACGAGCGGTGGAAGGCCGACACCCTGGTGCTGGACAAATGGTTCACCCTCCAAGCCGCCGCCCAGCTCCCGGACGCCCTGGATCGGGTGCGGGAGCTGCTGGATCACCCGGCCTTTTCCATCAAAAATCCCAACAAGGTTCGGGCCCTGGTGGGCGCCTTTTGCGGGGGCAACCCCTGGCGCTTCCACCAGCCCTCCGGCGCGGGGTACGTCTTCGTCGCGGATCGCGTGCTGGAAATCGACGCCTTCAACCCCCAAATCGCCGCCCGACTGGTCAGCGTCTTCAACCACTGGCGGAAATACGAACCCGGCCGCCAAGAGCAAATGCGCGAACAACTGGAGCGGATCATCCACCACGACGGCCTTTCCAAGCACGTCTACGAGATCGTGTCGAAAGCCTTGGGATAAGAGCGCGGCCCGTCATCCTCCTCGGCGCCCACGTCTCCGTCGCCGGCGGCCTGCCCAAGGGCATGGAACGCGCCGCCGAATACGGTTGCTCCGCCGCCCAGATTTTCAGCAAAAGCGCCCGCACCTGGAAGGAAACCGAGATCGCCGAAGGGGAAGCCTTGGCTTTTCGGAGGGCCCGCCAAGCCGCCGGCGTCCAAGCGCTGGTTTCCCACGCCGCCTACCTGATCAATCTGGCGACGCCGGATCGCACGGTGCGGGAGCGGTCCATCGCGGCGCTGCGGGGAGAAATGGAACGATCCGCCGCGCTGGGGGCGGAGTGGGTGGTGGTTCATCCCGGAGCGCACAAGGGCGCGGGCGAGGCGGAGGGGAATCGGCTTGTGGCCGAAGCGGTGGGACACGTCCTGACCGACTCGCCCACCGATTCTCAACAGGCGCCGCGCCTGCTGCTGGAAACCACGGCGGGCCAGGGAACGGGCGTCGGCCACACCTTCGAACAACTCGCGGAAATGCTGGATCGTCTGGGATGGCCGAACCGGGCGGGCATTTGCCTGGACACTTCCCACGTTTTCGCGGCGGGATACGACATCCGGACGGAGGTGGGCTACACGGAAACCATGGAAGCGTTGGACCGGACCGTTGGGGTGGATCGCCTGGGCGTCCTCCACCTCAACGATTCCAAAACCGCCCTGGGCTCCCGGGTGGACCGCCACGCCCACATTGGCCGGGGCGAAATCGGAGAGGCCGCCTTCCGCCGAATCATGAACGACCCGCGCCTGGCCCGCGTCCCCAAAATCATCGAAACGCCCAAAGGCAAAGGGAAGGATGAACCGGACTGGGATCGGATGAATCTGGATTTGTTGCGGGGGATGGTGGGGGGATGTTCGTCGAACGCATGAATCAAAATGGAACGGATCGAAACAGAATGGCAATGCACCGATCCGTCAATCAATCAAGGCAATCCCGTTCTTGCATATCTGGCTGGTTACGATCCGCCATGAAATCCTCGCTGAATTTTCCAAGACTCTCCGCCATTTCCTGCCACGGGTCATAAGGCTCACCGGGGCCAGCCGCCGGAACGGACTTTGGACGGTCCGGGCGCCCATCTTTCATTGGATTTTGTGGCTTCATTGGTTTCCTCCATCACAATTCCAGTATGAATCCGTCATGCAAACGTCCCCCGCACCACCACATCCCCACCTTCCACCATCACCCGCCCCCTTGCCATCACCGTATGAATCGATAAATCCTCCGGATTCAGCAGCACGATATCCGCGTCATTCCCAGGGACCAAGCGCCCCTTGCGCGGCAGTTTGAAAACCCTGGCGGGGTTGGCGGTGGCCACGCGGAGGGCGGTTTCCAAGGGGACGCCCTGGTCGCGGACGGCGGCGCGGACCTCCCGGAACAAACTGGCGCAGGTGCCCACGTGAAAGCCGGTCATTTCGCCGTTGCGGTCGAAGCTGGGCATGGAGCCCTGTCCGTCGGAGGAGAAGGTGATCCGTTCCACGGGAACACCCGATTCCAGACAAATCCGCAGGGCGGAGGCGCCGCCCGTCTCCCCTTCTTCCAAAAATTGAGGCGCCGTGCTGGCGGTGAAATCGATGTAGCCGCCGTCCCGCGCGTAGGCCATGGCCTGGGAAAACACCAGGGCGTTGCGGTTGGCGTGGGTGGGGAGGAACTGGCGATAGGGCAGCTCGGTTCGTTGGATAACCTCCCGAAGCGGGTCCAGCCCTCGCGCTCCGTCGCCGACGTGGACGCTCACCACCCCGGACTTGCCCGCCAACATCCCGCCGATTCGGGCCGACGCGCCGATCTTGGCCAGCTCCTCGAAGGTGGGTTGGGAGGAGCGATGGTCCGAAATGGCGATCTCCCCCACCCCGATGATCTCGTGGATCATCATGATGTCGCTTTCGATCCGGTGGGTGATGGTCAGCACCGGCACCTGGTAGGAGCCGGTGAGCACCCAGCAGGAAATTCCCTCGGCCTGAAGCCCCCGGGCCTTGGCCACGAAGCCTTCCATGGAGCGGGAAATGCCGTCGGTGCCGCGCACGCCCACCACGGAAGTGACGCCGTTGGCCGTGGCGCTTTCCAGCCGCATTTCCGGCGTTCGGGTGGCGAAGCCGGCCTCGCCGCCGCCGCCCATGATGTGAACATGGCCGTCCACCAGCCCGGGCACGGCGTTCCGGCCTTCGCCGTCGATGACCGTCAGGGCGGGAAGCCCGGCCGGCGGATCGATCCGGTCCTCGATGGCCGCGATCCGGTCGCCGGCGATCAGGATGTCCTTTTGTCCCCGCGCGTCCGGCGCGAACAGGGATACATTGCGAATCAGCTTGATCATGGGCGCTCCGATGTCAGGTTCTGGAGGGAGGGTTTGCGGGAAAGGGGGAATTCAAAAATCAACAGGATGAATTTTAAGGCGGGGGGACTTCCGATCAACGGAAAAAATCCCCCCTGCCCCCCTTTGCAAAAGGGGGGAAAGATAGTTCAGAGAAAAATTTTCCCCGGATTCATCAGCCCCTTGGGGTCGATCCGATCCTTGATGGCCCGCATGAGGGCGTAGGCCGCGCCGTGCTCCTGCTCCATGAAGCGGCGCTTGCCGATTCCCACGCCGTGCTCGCCGGTGCAGGTGCCGTCCATTTTCACCGCCCGGGAGACGATTCGGGCGTTGATTTGTTCGGGCGAAAAATTGTCCAAAGATGATTCCTCCAATGGCCGTCGGCCG
>CAYFVR010000263.1:0-6469 GCA_964346545.1 uncultured Desulfobacterales bacterium
CCCTCCAACCGCTCCGCCGGCGCCTCCCCGGCCAGCAGCGGCCCCAGCCCCGCCGTTTCCAGCACGCCCACCAGCCGATCCTGCATGAGGGGACCGAACTCCCGCACCTCGGCGGCCAGCCGGTTCACCAAGCGGGACAGGTGGACGCTGACCGTGCGCATGGCCCCGGGAATCGGGTTTTCGCCCCGGCCCCGGACCAGCCGCTCCTCCAGGGCCTCGGGGGACGGAATCGCCTCGGGAATGGTCCGGGCCTCCTCCGCGAAAATCGTGTTCAATTTGGCCTCGGCGTCCCGGCTTCGCTCGTCGGCGGCCACCTCCCGGGCGGCTCGATCCATGGCGGCCACCAGCTCGGTCCAGAAGCCGGTTTCGCCGCCCTCGTCGAACCAGTGGAACCAGCGGTGAAACGCCTCGGTTTCCCGGTCGTGGAGCCCCTCGTCCGAGGGCCGGGAACGGCTCAGGGTTTCGTGGAGCAGCCGGGCCCGGGCCTGAATCGCCTTGAGCCGGGAGGCGAAGGCCCGCACCGCCGCGTCGTCCTGCTCCGTCAGATGGGCGGCCAGATGATCGTTGACCCGATCCATCAGCGCGGCGGCGTCCTCGGGCCGGATCGCCTCGAAGGGACCGACGAAGAGATGGCGCGGCACTCCGGCGTCCATGAGATACTGCTGGTGGATTTTGACGTTTTCGCCCTCGGGGTCCACCCGCCGGTCCCAGTTCAGGGCGAAGAGCATGCGATTGAGCAGGTCGATCTCGTCGGGCTGCCGGGAAACCGAATCCCAGAAGCGGTGGAAGCTTTCGCCGGGGGAAGGCGTCGCCCCCGGACGGCTGGCCACCACCAAAAGATCGGTCTCGTCGGCCACGGTTTTCAGGGTCCGCTCCCGGGCCCGGCGGTTGGGATCGTCCACCCCCGGCGTGTCGATCCAGCGCAGATGGGGCGATCCCCCGGAAAAGGGCGCGTGGACCCGGCAGACCTTGGCCGCCGCCGCCCGCGCCAGCCGCTTTCCGCGATCCTCGGCGTCTCCGGCCAAGGCCCGGCCGTGGGCCACCCAGTCCCCCAGTTCGGAGAGCGGCCGCCGCGTCATGGGCGGGCCGTTGAGATACTGGCGGCATTCGTCGAACCGGTCCTGGAGAATCCGCAGGTCCCGGAGGACGGTGTAGGCGGTGGTTCCGGCGGGGACCTTTTCCACGGGCGGCAGCAGGAGGGGCGGGAATTCGTTGGCGGATTTGGGGGGAACCAGCGTTTCGCGCTCCGCCTCGGGCAACGCCTCCGCCACGGTTTCCAGGGCGGGCCGCAAGACCTGCTCCAGGAATTCCGACTCGGTGTGGAAATCCAGGTCGAAGTCGGAACGGTCCTCGGCGTAGTGGATTTCGCAACAGACGGCGGTGGCCCGCTCGTCGAAGGCGGGCAGCGCCTCGATCCCGGTGAGGGATTTGAGAAAGGTGGTCTTCCCCGCCTTTTCCAGCCCGGCGATGGAGACGGTGACGAGCCCCTTGGAGAACCGGTCCCGCCGGAGCCGGACCCGCTCTTCCAGGGCCCCCGCCTCGGATTGCAACCGGGACAGCTCGTCGGCCCCGTCCCGCAACGCGGGGGATTCCAGGCCGTCCAGGGTGTTCAGCGCGGCCGACACCGCCGCCAGCCGCTCCCGCAGCAAACGGCAGGCGGACACCGTGCGTTCCAGATCGGCGGCCCGCTCCTGCCGGGCGCGGACGATGGCCTCGCCGAGAACGGGAACCGTCATGGGCGTCTCCTTTCGTGGGGATGGGAGAATTCAGTGGTCGGAAGCCAGTGGTCAAAAATCAGTGTTCGGAAGCCGGTGGTCGGAAATCAGCGGCCGGGAGTCGGAAACCCAAATTTGCCTCCCGGCGGCGGTGGGAATTGTAGCGGAAAGGATCGGAATGAGGGAAGGATTTTTCTGTAAACGGATACTCACGGGCGGGGAATTTCTCAAAAAAAGTCGCCGGGCTCCCGGGGAAGGAAGAAATGGAATGGACGGCTTTTTCGTTTCGGGAAGTGGCGTGGGCGCCCGAGCGGGGAGATTCCAGCGCTCTTTACGGCGCCACGTCGCAGCGCCGTTCCAGTGCGTCCGCCAGAAACCCCACGCAACTGACCGGTTCGGCGGGATAGACCACCAGTTCGCGCAGGCGGGGCTCCACCCCCACCTGACTTCCCAGGGACAGATCCTGGTGACTGGAGGCGATGGCCCGGACCTGTTCTCCGGAAGAAAGTTGGAGGGTATAAAGATATTCCGGGCCGCGAAATGCCTTGGCCAGAATAACGCCGGAAACCTTGGCGTTCAGACTGTCCGGAACCAGGTCTTCGGGTCGGATCAGCACGTCCACCGGCGTACCGGAAGGCATTCCATGTTCCCGGCCGGGCAGGCCCTCGCCCAAATCTCCCAGGGCGCAGGAAACCACGCCCCGGGCGGCGATCCGGCCGCGCAACAGCACGCCCTCTCCGGCAAAGGAGGCGGTGAATCGGTCGGCCGGGGCGTGATAGATTTCCCCGGGGGTCCCCCACTGGCGAATCCGTCCCCCTTCCATCACCCCCACCTTGTCCGCCATGGCAAATGCCTCCTGTCGGCTATGGGTCACCATGACGGCCGTGGCCCCCCGCTTGAGAAGGATGTCCCGCACCTCGGCGGACAGTCGTTCGCGCAGGGCCATGTCCAGGTTGGAGAAGGGTTCGTCCAGCAGCAAAAGTTTGGGCTCCGGCGCCAGGGCCCGGGCCAGCGCCACCCGTTGCTGTTGACCGCCGGAAAGCTCGTGGGGATATTTCCGCGCGTGATCGGCGAGACCCACCACGCCCAAAAGATCGTTCACCCGCTCCCGAGCTTCGCGTTTGGGCAGTTTCCGGAGACCGAACGCCACGTTGCCCGTCACGGAAAGATGGGGAAACAGGGCGTAATCCTGGAAGACCATGCCCAAGCCCCGGTTTTCGGGCGACTGGTGAAGGGCGGCCGAGGCCACCACCTGGTCGGCCAATCGGATTTCCCCGCCGTCCACGGTCTCGAAGCCGGCGACGCAACGCAACAAGGTGGTTTTTCCGCAGCCGCTGGGGCCCAGCAGGCAGCCGATTTCGCCGGGCCGCAGATCAAAACCGGCGCCGCGCAGCACCGGCGCGTCTCCATATCGCTTTTCGACGCCGCGCAGGGAAAGCAACGCTTCCGTCATGGCCATTTCATCTCCGGAAAACCCGCCCCCCGGCTGGAATCGAAGGGGTTTTCGTTCCCATGGACGCGGAGGGGAAACGAACCGGACGCGCGGCGCCCGATCCCCATCGTCGAAAAATTTCGAAATGTCATTCCGTCGCCTTCCCGCCGGAAGCCGGGTCCCGTTCGGTGTTCCGGATCAGCAAAACCACGGGAACCAGGCCCGCCAGCACCAGGGAAAGAGCCGGCAGGGCGGCGCGCTCCCACTCCCCTTCGCTGGTCAGCTCGAAAATTTTCACGGGCAGGGTATCCCAGCCGAAGGGGCGCGTCATGAGGGTCATGGGCATTTCCTTCAGCACATCCACAAAAACGAGGATGGCGGCCGTGAGCAGAGCCCGGCGCAACATGGGCGCATGCAGCCGCAACAGCAGCCGCGCCCCCCGGGCGCCCAGAAGTCTCGCGGCCTCGTCCACGCTGCCGGCGATCCGGGTGAGCCCCGCGTCCACGGCCCCGAATCCGACGGCCATGAAGCGGATCAAATAGGCGATGATCATGAGGGCCACGGTGCCGGTGAGCAAGGGACCCATCTCCAGGCCCAGGCGGCCGGCCGCGTCCATGAGCAGATGGTCCAGGAAGGCGGCCGGAATGTAGACGCCCACCGCCAGCACGGTGCCGGGAAGGGCGTAGCCCAGGGTGGAAATCCGGGCGGCGATGGCCGTCGCCCGGTCCCGGTTCCCCCGCCGGACATAGGCCAGCGTCAGGGCGACAAAACAGATCGTCACCGTCGCCAATCCCGCCAGGGTCAGGGAACGCAGCAGAAGTCCCGCGTATCGCGCGTCAAACTCCAGCCAAAAGGCCTCCGCCGTCCAGGCCACAAGCTGGAGAGTCGGGGCCGCGAAAGCGATCAAAAACACCCATCCGCAAAGCAAAACGGCGCCCCAGGCCCGCCACCCGGCGAGACGAACGCGCCCGGCTTCTCCCGAACGCCCCGTCTGGGTGAACCGCATTCGGGCGCGGGAAACCCGTTCCAGGCCGTGAACGACCAGGGCCACGACCACGAGCAGGGAGGCGAACTGGGCCGCGGCCTCCAGGGAAAAGAAGCCGTACCAGGCCTTGTAGATGGCCGTGGTAAAGGTGTCGTAATTGAAAATGGAGACGGCCCCGAAATCGGCCAGGGTCTCCATGATCACCAGCAGAAGTCCGGCGGCAATCCAGGGACGGGCCATGGGAAGCGCCACGCGGAAAAAGGCCCGGCCGGGGGAATCCCCCAGAATCCGGGCCGCGTCCACGGCCGCCGCGCCCTGGGTCAGAAACGCGCCCCGTGCGAACAAATAGACGTAGGGATACAAGGTCAGGGAAAGGACCGCGATGACGCCGCCGGTGGAGCGCATGTCCGGGACCCAGCCGGGGAGAGCCGGATTCAGGGCGCGGAGGGTTGACTGTACCGGGCCCAGAACGTCGAAAAGGCCCAAGGCCACGAAGGCCATGACGTAGGCGGGCATGGCCATGGGCAACATGAGCGCCCAGGAAAAAAAACGGCGGCCCGGAAAATCGCATCCGCCCGTGAGCCAGCCCAGCCCCACGCCGAGGACGGTGGTCACGACGGATACGCCCAGAACCAGCCGCAGGGTGTTGCGGGTCACGTCCGGAAGCACATATTCCACCATGTGCCCCCAGATTTCCGGGGCCGGCGTCAGGAAAGCCCCCAGAATCACCCCAAGGACGCAGGCCGTCGGCAGGGCGATGAGCCCGGAAACAAGCCGCCGCGCGGTGAATACCCGGGCGCGTCGGCGGCGAGGGGCGTCGGCGATCCGCGCCGCCGACGCCGCAACGCCCGTCGAGGAAGACATCGCTTATTTGTATCCGGCCCGGTCCATCAACTGAATGGCGTCCACCTGCTTTTCCCCGAAAACGGCCACGTTCACGGAGTCCGCCTTGAAATCGCCCCACGCGGCGACTTCGGGGCTGGGTTCCACGGCGGGGTTCACCGGGTATTCCTTGTTGGCGTCGGCAAACATGTTCTGGGCCTCGGCGGAGGAGAGCCACTCCAGAAACGCGACGGCGGCTTCCCGATGGGGGGCGTGGCGGACGATCCCCGCGCCGGAGACGTTGACGTGGACGCCGGTGCTCTCCTGGTTGGGCCAGAAAACCGCCAGGGGGACGTCGGGATTCTTGGCCTTGTAGCGGCCGAAGTAATAGGTGTTGACCACGCCCATGCCGCCGACGCCGGCCTCCACGGCCTCGATGACCTTGGTGTCGCTGGAAAAGGGCGGCGCGGCGAGATTGGCCACCCAGGAGCGCACGATTTCCTCGGTCTTCTCCTCGCCGTGTTCGGCGATGAGCGCGGCGACCAGGGACTGATTGTAAACCTTTTTGGAGGTGCGCAGGAGGAGTTTGCCCTTCCAGGCGGGATCGCCCAGGGCTTCATAGGTGGACAGCTTCGCCGGGTCCACCAGATCCGTGTTGTACACGATGGTCCGGGCGCGCAGGGACAGGCCGAACCAGCGGTTCTCGGGGTCCCGGAGGTGTTCGGGCACGTTCTTTTCCAGAACCGGGGAATCCACCGGAGAAAGGACGCCCTTGCGGGCGGCGCTCCAGAGATTGCCCGCGTCCACGGTAATCAGCATATCGGCGGGGGTGTGTTCGCCTTCGGCTTCGAGGCGGGCGATCAGCGGGGCGGCCTTGTCGGTGGTAAACTCGATATCCAGACCGGTTTTGGCTTCATAGGCCGCCACCAGCGGCTCGATCAGGTGCGCTTTGCGGGAGGAATAAAGTACCAGATCGGCGGCCTCCGCCATGAGGGGCGGCAGGCTCAGGGCGGCGAAGGTAAGGGCGAAAGCGAAACGGAAGGCAAGGGCTCGGAACATCTGGGTCTCCTTAATTTTTTATCCAACAAATTTAGTTTGACCACTAAAACAATGAAGGTATGATTAAACAATTTGAGGTTTGGCTGTCAAGGAGAATTTTGGAGGACGATTTCCCGGAGCCGGGAAACGGCTTCGGCGAGATTTTTCCGGGCGTTGGATTCGAACCGCTCCCGAAGAAAATCGGTGTGGTAAATGGCGGGTTGTCGAAGGAAGGCTTTGAGCAGGGCGGCCCGCTTTCTCCGGAAGATGGGCCGGGGAACCAAGCGGTACTCCCGGGCGATTCGTTCTTCGTATTCGCGATAGCGTTCCGGGGAGGCGCCCAGGATGGCGAGGTCGATGTCGGCGATCAACCGGCCGTCGGGGGTGTCCGGCGCGGCGTCGTGTCGGGTGTCCAGAATCAGCGCCCGGACCCGCTCCGCGAATTCGGGAGCGGCGCCCGCCTCCGAAAGCGCCTCG
>CAYFVR010000264.1:0-6403 GCA_964346545.1 uncultured Desulfobacterales bacterium
CGGTGTCAACGGGCGGGTGGGCTCAGGGGACGGCGTCGGAGATTTCGGCCAGCACCGCCGGGTCGGCGCGGAGCGGGGCGTCGTCCAGGGAAAGGGCCGGAACCGCGCCCATGAGGGCGTTGGTCAAAATGACCGCGTCGGCGTCCAGCAACTCTTCGGGCGAAATTCGGCGGGATTCCACCCGGTAGCCCCGGGCGGCCAGGGCGTCCGTGACCGCCCCCTGCATGACCCCGGGCAGCACGTGGGACGAGGCCGGGAGGGTGACCGTCCGGCCGCGGATCACGAGCAGGTTGCCGGTATTGGTTTCCGAGACGCTGCCGTCGGAGTTGAGAACCAGCGCCTCGTCCGCCGCTTCCGCCGTCGCCCAGCGGCCGGCGCGTCGATAATACAGGTAGTTGAGGGTTTTGTGGTCGGCCAAGGGCGTTTCCCGGGGAAAGGGATAGGTCCGCAGCCGGAGGCCCGCCGCGTCCCGGCCGGCCAGCCGATGGGTGTAGGGCCGGGCGGTGACGATGAGGGAGTGGTTCCAGGGCGGCAGCTCCCGGTCGCCCCGGGCGGCGATGATCTTGACGGCCGCCGTTTTCGATTCCAGCCGGTTCCGAGCCAGCACCCGGTCGATGATCCGCTCCCAGGTCAGGTCCGGCGGCGCGCCGGGGAAAAGATCGCTCCAGGCGCGGTTGAACCGGTCCAGATGGGCGTCCAGCAGTTTCGGCCGCCCCCCTTCCACCCGGATGGTCTCGAAGAAGCCGTCGCCGTGGTGAAAGCCGGGGTGGCCGGCGGGCACGGCGGCGTGAGCGGCCGGCATCAGGCTGCCGTTCATCCAGACCCAGGCGTTGCCGTCCGCGGGGGATTCCCGGCCCCGGAAAGCCGCCATGAGGGTTTGTCCCTTGTGAATCGTCTCGTCGTACTCGCTTTCCGGGTCGGAATCGAAAACGATGCCGCCGCCCACGGAAAACAGAATGCGGGCGTTCTGGACCGTGGCGGTGCGGATGGCGATGGAAAGATCGGCGGTGTCGTGAAAGCTCAAATAGCCGATGGCCCCGGTGTAGACGTGGCGGCGCGCCGGCTCCAGCTCGTCGATGATCTCCATGGCCCGCACCTTGGGGCAGCCGGTGATGGAGCCGCCGGGAAAGGTGGCCCGCAGCAGGTCCACCGTGTCTTGGTCGGCGTCCAGCTCGCCGGTGACCACCGAAACCAGATGGTGGACGTTTTGGTAGCTTTCCAGCCGCTTGTGCTCCGCCACCCGCACGGTGGTTTCCCGGCAGACCCGCCCCAGGTCGTTGCGCATCAGGTCCACGATCATGGAAAGTTCGGCGTCGTCCTTGGGGCTTTCGGCCAGTTCCCGGGCCATTTCCGCGTCGGCCTCGGCCGTCGCGCCCCGGGGACGGGTGCCCTTGATGGGGCGGGTTTCCACCCGGGCGCCCGATCGCCGGAGAAACCGTTCCGGCGAGGTGGAGATCACGTGGTGGTCGCCCCCGTGGACGTAGGCGAAAAAGGGCGCGGGGTTGAGTTCGTAAAGCCGCCGGAAAAGGGCGAAGGGGTCGCCGGTGAAATCCATCTCGAATCGCTGGGCCATGTTGACCTGGTAGACGTCGCCGGCGGCGATGTATTCCCGCACCCGCCGGATCGATTCCAGAAAGACCGGGCGGGAGACCAGCGGAGCGAACCCGTTGGGATCGCCGCTATAGGGAATCGACTCCGGCGGCGGTTCCGCCAGCCGCTCCCGGAAGCGACGGGAGATCTCTTCCGGCGTCTCGGCGTCGGCCCGGGTTCGCTCGGGAATCAGCAGACGGGTCGCCCCGCCGCTCCGTTCCCGCACCACCAGGGCGGAAGGGGCGGTCAGGTAGATGTGGGGCAGGGCAAGGTCGTCCACCGAGGTCCGAGGGAGCCGTTCGATCTGGTCCTTGAGATCGTAGGCCAAGTAGCCGAAAAGCCCCGCGGCCACGGGACCCGGCAATCCCTCGCCGTCCAGGGCGAACAGGCGGAGAAGCGTCCGCAGCCCCTCGAAGGGGTCCGCCTCCATTTCCAGGATTTCCCCGCCCACCCGAAAGCGAAGATGGCGGCCCCGGCTCCAGAAGGTGAGCCACGGCCGGGTGGCCAGAAGATGATGGCCGGCGCAGTCGGTCTCGCCGCCGCTCAGCAGCGCCGCGGTGCCCGGGGTGTGGGCGAAGCGGGCGGCCAGGTCCAGAAAGTCGTCGCCGGCGTCAAGCGGCTCGACCCGGACGGCCCGCACCTCTCCGGCCATTTGCCGTATCTGATCGATCATGGATGGTCTCCTTTTCCGGGGCAAGTTTCAAAAAATTTTCCACGATAGTCAAGCCGTTTTCGGTCAGAAAACTTTCCGGATGAAACTGCACGCCGAAAAGGGGCAGCCGGGGATGGCGCAGGGCCATGACCACGCCGTCCGGCGCGTGGGCCGCGGCCAAAAGCGGCCCCCCGGGGTCCATGCGAACCGCCAGGGAATGGTAGCGGGCGGCGGGGAAGGGCGAGGGCACCCCGGCCAGGATGCCGGCGCCGTCGTGGGCGACTTGGGAAATCTTGCCGTGGACCGGAACCGGCGCCCGCGCGGTGCGGCCCCCGTAAACCTCGTTGATGCATTGCATTCCCAGGCAGACCCCCAGGGTGGGAATCCGCCGTCCCAGGCTCCGCAGCAGGGGAATGGAAACGCCGGCGTGGGCCGGATCCCGGGGGCCGGGGCTGATCAACAGAAAGTCCGGTTCCAGCGCCTCGGCCTCCGGCGCCGCGATCCGGTCGCTCCGGACCACGGCGATGTCCAACGGAAACCGACGGAACATTTGCACCAGGTTGTAGGTGAAGGAGTCGGTGTTGTCGATCACCAGCAGCTTGTTCATGATCCTCTCCCGCGTTCGGGTTGAACGGGTCGTCGCGCCGGGAGCGAACGCCGGAAATCCCGCGGCGTTCGTTCCCGGATCGCGGCCAATGACGCCGGTTCCGCCCGCGCGGGAAGGACCGGCGCCAAAGAGACCGACCCAAAAAAACGGCCATCCAGATCGAGTCTGGATGGCCGTCGGCCTGGGCATTACTCAATGGGGTCGTTCCGTTGGGGTTTGGCTTTCCGCATAGCGGAAAACCGTTGTCGGGTCAAGGGGCGCGACGGAAGGGGGCCGCGAAAGGTCCGCCGTTTTGGGTGGCCTTCGGAAAACCCCTGTGGTATCCAGACCGACGGCGATGGGCCGCCCCGGCCGTCGCCGTTTCGCGAAAACCTTTTCCCCTTTCGGTTCGCAATCGGTTTCCGACGAGGTCCGGATTCGGCCGTTTCCGGCCCGGCCTCGCCGGGACGCTCTTTTCGATCCGATCATGTCCGATCCGATCATGTCCGATCCGATTCGGTTGGATCGAAAGGGGATCGACAGAATCGAAACGCCATCCCCGGAGCCTCGGTCATGCCCGATTTCCACGTCCCGTTTTCCCACTCCGTTCTCCGCCGGCTGATCAAAAACCTGGTGGTCATCTACATCCTGGTGACCCTGGTGGTCACCCTGGTCCATCTCTGGATCGGATTTATCGACACCCGGGCCGAGGTGCGGGAGAATCTGACCGCCTTTCACCAGATGTTCCAGCCAATTCTGCGGGAAGGTCTCTACCGGTTCGACGCGGAACGCTGGCGCAGCACCGTGCGCGGCATGTTGATGAGTCCCTTTTTGACCGGCATTCGCATCGAGAACGAATTCGGCGAGGTGATCGAGCTGGCCGGCACCGTGGAGATCGAGCCCGGCGTCCGCGACTTTGTGGAGGTGGCGGAACGAACCGACGTGCTGGCCCAGAAGCCCCGGTTTTTCACCCGGCTCTACCCCGAGGCGTTCGAGGTCGGCTTCGAGGGCGTCTACCTGGGCCAGGCGACGCTCTATTCCTGCGACACGGTGGTCTGGGCCGAAGTCTGGCGGGATTTCGGCGGTATTTTGCTGTTCATCGTGCTCACCAGCGTGGCGTTGTGGACGGGGCTGATCTGGGAGGGTCGCCGGCTGCTGAGCCGGCCGCTGTCCGCGCTGACCGAGGCGGTTCGAACCTTGGACCCGGCCCATCCGGAAGCCCGGCCCATCGACGTGGCGAAGGCGTCCCACGGAGAAATCCGGGTGCTCCAGGACGCCTTCAACGCCATGGTGGCCCGGCTGGAACGGTCGTTGCGGGAGCGCGAGGCGGCCGAGGCCGAGAACCGTCGGCTGGTGGCCGCCATCGAACAGTCGGGGGAAATGGTGCTGGTGACCGATCCCGAGGGCCGCATCCTGTACGCCAATCCGGCCCTGGAACAGTGCACCGGCTACGACCGGGAGGAACTTGCCGGGGCGACGCTGGCCCGTTTCCAGCCCGACGACGAGGGCGATCGGCGGCTGTTGGCCGCCGTGGCCGAGGGGCGGGCCTTTATGGAACGGCAGGTCCATCGTCGGCGGGACGGCGGCGGCTTCGAGGTGCGGGTCAAGGCGTCGCCCGTTCGGGACCCGGCGGGCCGCATGACCCATGTGGTGGTGGTTCAGCACGACCTGACCCACGAGCTGACGCTGGAACGGCAGCTTCGCCACGCGCAGAAGCTGGAAGCCGTGGGCACTCTGGCGGGGGGCGTCGCCCACGACTTCAACAATATCCTGTTTTCCATCCTTCTCAACGCCGAGCTGGCGCTCAAACGTCTGTCCGGCGACGACCCCGCCCGCCGCTTTCCCGAAGGCATTCTTCAATCGGCCCATCGGGGGCGCGAACTGGTCCGGCGCATTCTCACCTTCAGCCGTCGAAATGGCGAACCGAAGGCCTCCCGGCTCTTTTCTCTGGAATCCATCGTCCAGGAATCCCTCGATCTGCTGCGGGCCACCCTTCCCGCGTCCATCCGGATTGAAACGGATGTGGAGCGGGATTGTCCCTCTCTCCAGGGGGACCCCGACGCGGTTCATCAGGTGCTGATCAACCTGTGCACCAACGCCTATCAGGCCATGGGCCACGCCGGCGGGGCGCTGACGGTGGAGGTGGGCCGGAAAACGATTTCCCCGGGAGAATCCGAATTGCCTCCGGGGCCGTATCTTCGGATGCGGGTGGCGGACAACGGTCCGGGCATTCCGGGGGAAAATCTGTCCCGGGTGTTCGAACCCTATTTCACCACCAAGCCGGCGGGGGAGGGCACGGGGCTGGGGCTATCCGTGGTCCACGGAATCGTCCGGGCCCACGGCGGGGAAATCAACGTCCGAAACCGGCCGGAGGGCGGCGCGATCTTCACGGTCCATTTTCCGGCGGCGGAGGCGAACGGATCCGAGCCCCTCGAAACGGAAGCGTCGACTTCCGCCGCGGCGCCCCCGGGAAATCGGGAGCGGCTGATGGTGGTGGACGACGAGGCGGCCTTGACCACCGTTCTGGAGTCGCATTTGACCGAAACGGGCTACCGGGTGCGGGCGTTCAACGATCCCCTTCGGGCGCTGGCGGCCTTCCAGGCGGAGCCGGAAGCGGTGGACGCCGTGCTTTGCGACATGACCATGCCAAAGATGAACGGGCTGGCGCTGTCCACGCGGATGCGGGAGATTCGTCCAGACCTGCCGGTGATTCTTTGCACCGGCTTCGTGGGCGGGGTGGACGCCGAGGCGCTCCGGCGGGCCGGCGTCAGCGTTCTGCTGCCGAAGCCGGTTCCCGCCGGGCATCTGGCGGATGTGGTGAGGCGGGTGCTTCGGGGGGCCGAGGACCCGGAAGAGCCGTCCATGTCGTCCCTTTCGGCGGTCCCCCAAGGCCCGGGGGCCTGAAGCTCTTCGCGTCGGCCTATTCGGCGTCGGCCGGCGGGCTGAAGCTCCGCTGGCCCAGCTCCCGGTTGAGCATGAACATGCCGCCGCCGGCGCCGCCGACCATTTTCAGCTCGTCGATCACCTGGCGGACGCTGTCTTCCTCCTCCACCTGCTCGTCCACGAACCACTGAAGGAATCCCCGGGTGGCGTGATCTTTTTCCTCCACCGCCAGGTCCATCAGCTTGTTGATCCGGTCGGTCACCTTTTGTTCGTGGGCGAGGGAATCCTGAAAGGCGGCCAGCGCGGAATCCCACGAGGCGGGGGGCGCCTCGATGGTTTTCAGCGTCACGCGGCCGTCCCGCTCCAGAATGAAATTGTAGAACTTTTCGGCGTGAGACTGCTCTTCCTGGGCCTGGGCATGCATCCAGGTGGCGAAGCCGGGCAGTCCCTCCTTGGCGAAATAGGCGGACATGGCCATGTACAGGTAGCCCGAATACAGCTCGGCGTTGATCTGCTCGTTGAGAGCCTCTTCCATGCGCTGGGTCAGCATTGAAACCTCCAAAAGTCTGAAGAAATAAAATGGGAAATCTGGGCAAGGCGGCATTTCCGGCCCGCCGGCCGCCCCGCTTCCCGAATCGTGGGTTCAACCGGCAACCATAAGCACGGGCCGCTCCGAGGGCAATGCGGGGCCG